>DQHR01000119.1 GCA_003531155.1 Bacteroidales bacterium
AATCTTTGTATTGAAGAATATGATTCTAAAAACATCAAGAGAAAGGGGCTTAACAATCATATTCTTCAATACAAAGATTACCTGAAGGATAAAATGACTATCAGTGAGATTAGCCCTCGCTCAATGCTTAAACTTGATGAGGACATGGCTAAAGCCATGAAAAAGATGGAGCGATCCAATCGAATTATGTGCTTCTTACCCGGGATAGATTGTGGAAGCTGCGGAGCTCCATCATGCCAAGCGCTTGCAGAAGATATTGTTCAAGGGAAGGCAGCCATCTCGCATTGTATTTTTCTTCAAAAAACAATGGAGCAAACTCGCAAACTAAATCCCGATCATTCATTCAGGATCATGGAGAAAATTTGGGGTAAAGATCGCTTTGAGAAGAATTGTAATAAGATCGAAAAATCTAAGAGGTATCACTAGTTATTGGCTATTAAGTTAGCATTTTTATAAGGGTTTAAAAGTTGAACAAAAGTTATTTACAATGAAAGTAAAAGAGATTGTTGAGAAGTTAAATCTCAAGATTTACTCAGGAAGCAACGGACTTGAGAAAGAGATAAGTGGTGGCTACGCATCCGACCTACTAAGCGATGTAATGGGGCATGCAGATAGCAAAAATGCATGGATTACCTTACAAACTCATAAAAATGTTATTGCCATTGCATCTCTTAAAGAATTATCAGCAGTAATTATTGTGAAAGGATTTAAACCCGAAGCTGATACAATTGCGCAAAGCAACGAGGAAGGAATTCCTATTTTAGGTACTGAGAAAGAAACCTTTGAAATAACTGGTCTTTTATACAACCTGATAAAATAAATGAACCTTTACAAAGCTGATTTGCACATTCATACCGTTTTATCGCCCTGTGGCGATTTGAGTATGAGTCCTCTCAACATCGTTGAGAAGGCTGCTGCTGTTGGCTTAAATATTATAGGAATTACCGATCATAATAGCACGCTGCATGGCCCTGTAACAAAAAAACTTGCAGAGAAAAAAGGAATAATGGTTGTGTACGGTGCTGAAGTAACAACAAAAGAAGATATTCATTGTCTTTGCCTTTTTGAAAACGAAGAGCAACGTATAAACTTTCAAGGTTTTATTGATAGTAATTTACCTAAAATAAAGAATAAAACTTCAATATTTGGACATCAGGTTGTAGTGAACGAAAATGAGGAAATACTTGAAGAAATTGAATCATTGCTTATTACGGGCTTAAATGCAAGTATTGATGAAATAGAACGCAAAGTCCATGAACTTGATGGGCTCTTTATTCCAGCACACATAGATCGTCAAAAATATAGTTTAACGAGTCAACTTGGTTTTGTTCCAAGTGATTTAAAGTTCGATGCTCTTGAAATTTCAAGAAATATTTCGCTTGAGAAAGCGAACCAAACATTCTCATATATCAAGAATGCAAGGTTTATAAGAACATCAGATGCTCATAATATCGAACAAATAGGCTCAAATCCATCAACCATGAAAATGGAAAAATTAAACTGGAATGAGTTAAAACTGGCTATACTAGAAACCTGTGGAAGGGAGGTGCTGATATCATGAAAGATATAGCATTACATATCTTAGATATCATCCAAAATTCCATTGTTGCTAAGGCTACTTTGATAGAAATCAGCATTGATGAGGATTTTGTTAATGACTCAATTTTAGTTACTATAAAAGACAATGGTTGCGGAATGAGTAAGAAAATGATTGAAAAGGTATCCGATCCATATACAACAAGCAGAACTACTCGCAAAGTTGGCTTAGGAATTCCTTTACTCAAACAGAATGCCGACAGGACTGGTGGGTATTTATCGATAAAATCGGAATTAGAAATTGGAACAACGCTTATCGCCTCATTTAAGCCTTCAAATATCGATTGTTTACCAATGGGTGATATTGCTGGTGTAATTTCGTTAACAGTATCGGGAAATCCATCGATAGATTTTATTTACAATCATAAAATTAATGGTAACTTATATACCTTTAGTACAATAGAGGTTAAAAAAGTTTTAGGCGATGTATCAATCGGTGATCCTTCTATTTCCGTGTATTTGAAGGAGATGATTCAGACTAATTTAGAAGAAATACAAATTGACTCAATCGGTTATAAAACATAACGAGAATCATGTTAATTAACTAACAATTGAAATAATTTTGCAATCCCAAATAACAAACTGTTCATTTTAATAAAACTATAGTATAACTAAGTATGGCAAAGATTAAATCGTTGGATGATTTAAGGATGATGAAGGAAAGCCTTCAGTCCAAAATCAACCTAAGAGAAAAAGGGGAAGACCCCGGAAGCCATGTTCAAATTAAAGTAGCAATGGCAACCTGCGGAATTGCATCAGGTGCAAAAACCGTGATGGAATTCATGATGGAAGAACTTGAAAAACGTGGAATTGAATCAGTTATAACACAAACTGGTTGTATGGGTTACTGCTTTGCAGAGCCTACAATTGAAGTAAAACTTCCTGGCAAAGAGCCAGTTGTGTTTGGCTATGTGGATAATAAAAAGGCTGATGAAATCATCGAGAAGTACATCAAGAATGGCGAGCTCGT
This sequence comes from Bacteroidales bacterium, assembly GCA_003531155.1. Lineage (GTDB taxonomy): Bacteria > Bacteroidota > Bacteroidia > Bacteroidales > Tenuifilaceae > UBA8529. The sequence continues at coordinate 2,567 of DQHR01000119.1, forward strand.
TGATGGTATCATCCCTATGAACTATGAGACTATCGAATAATCGAAAAGGAGGATACCCTAATGGCAAAGTATAAAATGCACGTACTCGTTTGTGGAGGAACAGGTTGTAAAGCCTCGGCAAGCGATTCAATTATCGAAAAATTTAAATCAGAATTAACTGCTAAAGGACTTGATAACGAGGTTCAAGTTATCCTTACAGGTTGTTTTGGATTTTGTGAAAAAGGCCCTATCGTAAAAGTTTTACCTGACAATACATTCTACACACAGGTTAAACCCGAAGATGTTGCTGAAATAGTTGCAGAACATTTAGTAAAAGGTCGTAAAGTAAATCGCCTTTTATATGTTGACCCAAAGAGCAATGAGCACGTAAGTGACTCAAAGCATATGGGTTTCTACCGTAAGCAGATTAGAATCGCTTTACGTAACTGCGGTTTCATCAATCCTGAAAACATCGACGAGTATATCGCTCGCGATGGATACTATGCAATTGGTAAAGTATTAAAAGAATATACTCCTGCTCAAACCATCGATATCATTAAGAAATCTGGTTTACGTGGTCGTGGAGGTGGAGGTTTCCCTACCGGTTTAAAATGGGAGATTGCTAGCAAAAATGCTGCCGATCAAAAATATGTAGTTTGTAATGCTGATGAGGGCGACCCAGGAGCATTCATGGATCGTTCGGTACTTGAGGGTGATCCACACTCAGTACTTGAGGCAATGGCAATTTGCGGTTACTGTATTGGCGCAACTAAAGGTGTTATTTACATTCGCGCTGAGTACCCACTTGCTATTACCCGTCTTAAAATAGCAATCGACCAAGCTCGTGAATACGGTTTACTTGGTAAAGATATCATGGGTTCAGGATTTGATTTTGATATTACTCTACGCTACGGTGCTGGTGCATTTGTTTGCGGTGAGGAAACATCTCTTATCCACTCAATGGAAGGTTTACGCGGTGAGCCTACCAACAAACCACCTTTCCCAGCAGAAAGCGGTTACCTAGGAAAACCAACCAACGTTAACAACGTTGAGACTTTTGCTAGCGTTCCTGTAATCATTCTTAAAGGTGCTGAATGGTTTGCATCTATCGGTACTGAGAAATCAAAAGGAACAAAAGTATTTGCTCTAGCAGGTAAAATCAACAACGTAGGTTTAATTGAGGTTCCAATGGGAACAACCCTTCGCGAAGTTATCTTTGAGATTGGTGGTGGTATCAAAAATGGTAAGAAATTTAAAGCTGCTCAAACCGGTGGTCCATCGGGTGGATGCTTAACTGAAAAACATCTTGATACTCCTATTGACTTTGATAACCTGATTGCTGCTGGCTCAATGATGGGTTCTGGTGGTATGATTGTTATGGACGAAGATGATTGCATGGTTTCAATTGCAAAATTCTTCCTTGATTTTACAGTTGAAGAGAGCTGCGGAAAATGTGCTCCTTGCCGTATTGGTAACAAGCGTTTATATGAGATACTTGAGCGTATTACCAATGGTGAAGGCACAATGGAAGAACTTGAGCGCTTACGCAACCTAAGCTTAGTTATTAAGGATACTTCGCTTTGCGGTTTAGGACAAACATCTCCAAACCCTGTATTATCTACAATGGATAACTTCTATCATGAGTATCTTGCTCACGTAAATGATAAGAAATGTCCTGCAGGCCAATGTAAATCGCTAATGCAGTATGTAATTGAACCTGAGGCTTGCGTTGGTTGTACTGCTTGTGCTCGCAATTGTCCTGTTAACGCAATCACTGGTGAGCGTAAAAAACCACATGTTATTGATACAGCAATTTGTATCAAGTGCGGTGCTTGTATCGAGAAATGTAAATTTAATGCTATCAGCATCAAATAATTAGGGGTTAAAATGGAAACAATAAAACTAACAATTGATAATAAGCCTGTAGAGGTACCCGCAGGGACTTCGGTTTATCAGGCAGCAAAAAACCTTGGGATTGATATTCCTGTACTTTGTTACATGAATCTTCATGATCTAGGAATTGAGAATAAACCTGCTGGATGTCGTATTTGCGTTGTTGAAGTTGAAGGTAGAAGAAATTTAGCACCAAGTTGCTCAACAACCTGCGCTAACGGAATGGTTGTTAAAACCCATTCAACCCGCGTAATCAATGCACGCCGCACTGTAATGGAATTAATCCTATCAGACCATCCAAAAGATTGCTTAACCTGTCCTAAGAGCGGTAATTGCGATTTACAGGATATGGCAGTTAAAATGGGCGTTCGCAACATTCCAGGTCAAGCATACGCTGAGATGTCGACCTATAAAACAGACTTCTCTCCTTCTATCATCCGTGATATGGACAAATGTATCATGTGCCGTCGTTGTGAAACCATGTGTAACGATTTCCAAACCGTTGGCGCATTGAGCGGTGTTAACCGTGGATTTTCAGCAGTAGTTGCACCTGCATTTGAGCAAGACTTAGAAAAATCACCTTGTACATATTGCGGTCAGTGCGTGGCAGTTTGCCCAACTGGTGCATTAACCGAGGTTGACCATACTCCAAAGGTAATTCGTGCTTTAGCAGATCCAACTAAAACCGTTCTAGTTCAAACAGCTCCTGCTGTTCGTGCTGCGCTAGGTGAAGAGTTTGGTCTTGAGGCTGGTACTAGCGTTACCGGTAAAATGGTTGCTGCGCTTCGTCAAATCGGTTTCGATTACATCTTCGATACAGACTTTGCTGCTGACTTAACCATTATGGAGGAAGGTACTGAGCTACTTACCCGTTTAGGCAAGCATTTAAGTGGCGATAAGGATGTTAAACTTCCAATTTTAACTAGCTGCTGCCCAGGTTGGGTAGGTTTCTTTGAGCATAACTATTCAGATATGCTTGACGTACCTTCAACTGCTAAATCACCACAGCAGATGTTTGGTGCTATTGCAAAGAGCTACTTTGCTGAAAAGTTAGGTAAAAAACGTGAAGAGCTAGTTGTTATTTCAGTTATGCCTTGCTTAGCTAAGAAATACGAATGCCAACGCGATGAGTTTAAAGTTGATGGTAACCCAGATGTTGACTTTTCAATTTCAACCCGTGAATTAGCTCACTTAATTAAGGAGTTCAATATTAACTTTAACGAACTTGCCGACGAAGATTTCGACAGACCAATGGGTGAATCAACTGGTGCATCTGTAATATTTGGTGCAACTGGGGGTGTTATAGAGGCTGCAACACGTACTGCTTACGAGATTCACACTGGTAAGAAACTTGAAAAAGTTGACTTCCATGAGCTACGCGGTATGGAAGGAATTCGTTCTGCAACCATCGATTTCAATGGTTTACCAATTAACATCGGTATTGCTCACGGATTAGGTAATGCAAGAAAATTACTTGATCAAGTTCGTGCTGGCAAAACAAACTACCATGCTATTGAGATTATGGCCTGTCCAGGTGGATGTATCGGTGGCGGTGGACAACCACTTCACCATGGTGATACATCGGTGCTAAAAGCTCGTACAAAAGCAATTTATAGCGAAGATACGAATAAAGTAATTCGTAAATCGCACGAAAACCCATATATCATTAAACTCTACGAAGAGTTCCTAGGAAAACCAATGAGCCATAAAGCTCACGAGTTACTCCACACACACTACTTCGATAAGAGCAGCAAGGATATATTTATTTAATTTACGGAGGATAGGAAATGTCACATATAAAAGTTGAGTTAAAAAAGGAACAAGTTGCAAAGATCAAGGATATTTGCAAATCGTTCAACAACGAGGCTGGCGAGCTTATCAACGTACTTCACAAAACACAGGAGTCGTTTGGCTACCTTCCTGCCGAAGTACAAGAAGTAATTGCTAGAGAACTTAATGTTTCTGTTGCGAAGGTATACGGAGTAGTTACATTCTATTCTTTCTTCACAATGATTCCAAAGGGTAAACACCCCATCAGCATCTGTACTGGTACTGCATGCTATGTTCGTGGTGCAGAGAAGGTACTTGATGAGTTCAAGCGTATCTTAGATGTTAAGGTTGGTGAAACCACCCCTGATGGTAAATTTTCGTTAAGCTGTTTACGTTGCGTTGGTGCTTGTGGTCTTGCACCTGTTGTAATGGTAGGCGAAAAGGTTTACGGTAGAGTTTCTCCTGATGGAGTAAAAGATATCATTAAAGAGTACGAGCAGTAATTTTGGGTAGTATGATTAATAAAAGGGGCCATATAGCCCCTTTTATTTTTAAAGCATATCAGCAGCTTATTTGTTGATGAATTTATTTATCACCGACATTAAATCATTAGGGCGTAGTGGTTTAGAAATGTAATCATCGCATCCCGCTGCTAGGAATTTATCCTTTTCTTCGCTTAAAGCATACGCAGTAGTAGCAATTATCGGAACAGATGCATTTATACTTTTTATAATTTTTGTAGCCTCAATCCCTCCCATAATGGGCATTTTGATGTCCATCAGTATTATATCAAATTTTGGATTATTTGTAAAAATATCTACCGCCCGCTTTCCATTTTCAGCTCGAACTACCTTAAACCCCAAAGAATCTAAAAGTACCTTGACGTACATGAAGTTAATATCCTCATCCTCAGCAACTAATATATTAGTATCGTGAATCGCCAGTTGTTTCTCATTTATTGTCAATTTTTTCTTTTCTTTATTAATAATAGGCTTATATGGAATTGTGAAATAAAAAGTTGTGCCTTCGCTAACTTTGGAATCAAGCCAAATTCTTCCACCCATTTTCTCAACAAATGCTTTTGATATTGAAAGTCCCAGTCCTGTTCCACCATAATTACGTGCCATACCTAAATCAACTTGTCTAAATCTATCAAATATTAACTCGTAATCTTTTGCTTCAATTCCAATGCCCGTATCCTTTACAAAGAACTCCAAAAACTCACTGTTAATATCATATCCGAACTCAATTTTTCCGCTGCTAGTAAACTTAATCGCATTATTAACTAAATTATTCATTATCTGAGTTAACTTAACCTCATCAACAAGTATTGCTATATCATCATTTATATCTTTATTCGCAAATACTAATTGAATATTATTGGACTTGGCTGTTGGAAGAAAGAATTGATAAATATTGCTGAGTAAGTGATTAAGTAAAACATTAGTCTCGTTAGTTGTTACTTGATTAGTTTCAATTTTTGATATATCTATAACGTCATTAATTATAGACAACAGCTGGTTGCAAGATTTATTAATTATTTCAGCATATGATTTCTTTGATTCATCATCTAAGTCCGGTTGAATTATCAATTCGGAGAATCCAACTAAACCATTCATTGGTGTACGGATCTCGTGGCTAATGTTTGCAAGAAAAGCAGATTTTAGCCTATCATTCTCTTCTGCTTTTTCCTTAGCTCTTAATAACTCATCATACATTTCTGCTACTCGAATATTTCTTTCAACGAGTTCTTCATTTAAGGTCAAATACTCCTCATTTTGCTCTTTTAACCGTTTTTCATTCTCGTAAAGAATTGCCTGGTTCTTTTTCCGTTCGGAAATATTATTCATCGTACCATACATCTTCTGCATGCCAGGCAGAACAATTGCTCTTTCCTCTATAAAAATGTAAGTTCCATCTTTTTTCTGAAACCGATACTCCACAAGGTAGTCGCAATTTGTTACAATGGCCTTTTCGAGCTCATTAATAGCATACATTCTGTCATCAGGATGGATTAACTGATTCCAATGATCTATACCTAAGTTTTCAAAATCAATAA
>DQHR01000035.1 GCA_003531155.1 Bacteroidales bacterium
TTATGGATATAGATACGTTTGTCCGCCGTGAAAAAATGCTAAAGCTGCGTGAAGAACTGTTGGCTGTCGAGGAGGATCGTCTGGCATGCCGCGCCGGAACTACACCGGACGAATTGGACAGCTATTTAGAAAGCATTATTGATGAGGTGGAACATGGAAAAAAAGCCTCAATATAAGGTGATTGTTTGCAAATATAAACAATGGAAATGAATTTAGAATCGGCAGGTTTCTTAAAATGAACGTTACCCAATTTGCTCCAAATGCCTCGTTTGATGATTTAATTGTTTTTAAAAGAGCAATTTCCGATATTGAAGTTAATGCTATTTATACGAATAAATTAAATGTTCTTCCACTACTTTGCTGAGCTGAAAATCCCTAACTTTGCTCTAAAAACCTTATGTTTGAGACATAGGGTTTTTAGAGTTTATGCGGGTACAGTCGAGATACGTGTAAAACTAACAGTATTGCTGAGAAAACTTCCAATTATCTCGAAACAAACCTTTAATTTAATTAGGACTTGTAAACCTTTAGTAAACCGAATATAATAACTTCAATTCATAGAAGTCAAAAAACTGAAAATGAGTAGTTAGTGATGATAAAAGCTATGGCTTATTAATCTCTACAGAGAATCGGTGGTTGCTGCGAACCGACGAGAGGTTAAGCCTTTCCACTTTTGGAGCTGTCGGTGATGAACCGAAGGTCTGTGCCCTTTATAGCACGTACGAGTGGTTGGCTCATTGGCTGACAATTTGGGTGGCAACGCGGATCCTTCCGTCCCATGTGAATAACATGGGGCGGAAGGATTTTTATTTTTTCATGCCAAAAGCGCCGGATAAGTAGCATAAGAGAAAGGAAATGATTCGATGTTAGACATGAAGTTATTTCGGACAAATCCAGAAGTTGTAAAAGAAAATATCAAAAAAAAATTCCAAGAACATAAATTAGTTTTAGTTGATGAAGTGATCGAACTGGATCGACAAATTCGAGACGCAAAGTTCAGATGTGACGTTTTGAGAAACCAGCGAAATTCTATTAGTAAAGAAATTGGTGCATTGTTATCCAAAGGTCAAAAGGAGGAGACCGAACAAAGAAAAGTGGAGGTTGCGAGCATTGCTCACGAACTTGCGAAGTTAAAAGAGATGGAAGACAACCTTACAGCTCAAATCCGTGAAAGAATGCTGGTTATTCCAAACATCATTGACCCGTCAGTGCCTATTGGTAAGGATGATAGTGAAAATGTTGAGCTTGAACGTTTCGGAGACCCTGCGGTGCCAAATTTTGAAGTTCCTTATCATATTGATATTATGGAAAAATTACAGGGTATTGATCTTGAAAATGCTAGAAAAACCAGTGGAAATGGTTTTTATTATCTTTGTGGTGATATTGCACGTCTACATTCTGCAATTCTCTCCTATGCGCGCGATTTTATGATTGATAGGGGATTTACCTACTACGTTCCGCCATTTTTGATTCGTAGCAATATAGTAACTGGGGTTATGAGTTTTTCTGAAATGGAAAACATGATGTATAAAATTGAAGGAGAGGATTTATACCTAATCGGAACAAGTGAACATTCTATGATTGGTAAATATATTGATACAATTTTAGATGAGGAACAACTCCCGCAAGCATTAACCAGCTATTCTCCTTGTTTCCGCAAAGAAGTCGGTGCTCACGGTATTGAAGAACGAGGCGTATATCGAATCCATCAATTTGAAAAGCAAGAGATGATCGTAGTTTGCAGGCCAGAAGAAAGTGCCCAGTGGTTTAGCAAGCTCTATAAAAATACGGTCGACTTCTTTCGCTCATTGGATATTCCGGTACGTACATTGGAGTGTTGTTCAGGCGACTTGGCAGACTTGAAAGTAAAGAGTGTCGATGTGGAAGCATGGTCGCCTCGCCAACAAAAGTATTTTGAAGTTGGAAGCTGTTCTAATTTAGGTGATGCTCAAGCACGGCGTCTCGGTGTTCGTGTTAGGAATAAAGAACGTGGAAACTATTTTGCGCATACTCTTAACAACACAGTTGTTGCGCCACCACGTATGCTGATAGCATTTCTAGAGAACAATTTAAATTCAAACGGTACAGTAACAATCCCCAAGGCGCTCCAAATGTATATGGGGGGAAAGAAAGTTATCGGATAGGTCCGTCCATATTCGGCGGAACGTCTAACGGGCTGTCATTTATTGTTGTTCCGCGAAGGTTTCAGGTACTTTTGCGAAACGACAATAAATGACAACTGAAAAGTATGTTTCGCCAAATACCCATGTCGTATCTGAAGCCCCGATGGTCAGCTTTAGCTGACCGAGTTCACTTATAAATCTTAAGAAATTTCTTCAAGCGATTTGCCATCTGTTTTTAGTCCCAATAGTAATAAGACAGCTACTGGAATACAGACTTAAATGGCGACCATATAAAAAGGACAAGGGAGAGAGAAAATGTCTGAAAATAATGAAATGGCATATAAAGTGGGTATTGATCTAGGAGGGACAAAAATCGAATGTATCCTATTAAATAATAAAAATGAAGAGGTGTGGCGCAAAAGAGTCCTGACTGAGCAAGAAAAAGGGTATAGTGCTATTTTGGAAAAAATCTGGTCAATTTACAATGATGCAGTTTTGCAAATAGATAATAAAGATCATACTTTGGGCATTGGTATACCCGGTATTATTTCTAACATAACAGGCGTTATAAAAAACTCAAATACTCTATGTCTGAATAAGAAACCGTTTAAACAAGACATTGTGCATATGGTTAAGCATGATATTAATATCCAAAATGATGCTAATTGTTTCACGTATGCCGAAGCTAAGCTAGGGGCTGGGGTCAATAAAAACCTGGTATTTGGAGTGATTATGGGAACCGGTTGTGGGGGTGGTATTTCAATCAATGGAAATATTCACTTAGGGATTCAGGGGATAGCTGGAGAATGGGGTCATATGCAAATTAATCCTGAGGGACCGGAATGTTATTGCGGAAAAAAAGGTTGCGTTGAAACCTATATAAGTGGAGGAGGCTTGCAGAGACTATTTGAGAACAGGTTTGGCACAAGAAAAACTATTCAAGAAATAATTTTAGGCTTTAGAAATGGTAATCCTAGTTGTAGAGAAATATTTTTGGGATTTCTAGAAAGCTTCGGAATTGCTCTATCTAATCTAATAAATATTCTCGACCCGGACATCGTGGTTTTAGGTGGCGGATTATCGAACATAGATGAGTTATATACAATTGGAAAAGATGAAGTTAAAAAGAACATCTTTTCAGATCGCTTTGAAACGCCTATTGTGAAGAATATGCTTGGAGACTCTTCTGGAGTGCTTGGTGCAGCTCTAATAGGTATATAACTTTCGAAAATGTTTAGCTGAACTCAGAAGTTTCGTTTCAAGTGCTCTGGCAAGTATTAGAACAACGTAGCTTGGCATGGCAACCATCATTTGGCGCACATTATAAGTTTTACAAAAAGTATAAGGTTGTAGCGAACCTAGACCCAAGGGTCTTGCGGCCCTCGCCTCATTAAGTAAAAAAAAGAAGGCCCAAGAGGCCTTCCAAGTTTAGTTGTTAATTGACAGTAAGATCAGTGATTTAGTCTATGTAATTAGGTAATGAGAATTAAACAGCTTCTGTTTCAAGACTCCCAGACACGGTTTCTCCCATGGCAATTGCACATTCTCGACAGACGTTCTTACCGTGAAAGAATTGGTTATCATCTGCATTACCACAAAATACACAAGCTGGCTCATATTTTTTGAGAAAAATCTTTTCTTGATCAACGTAAATTTCTAGAGCGTCTTTTTCATTAATCCCCAAAGTACGGCGAAGCTCCATCGGTAAAACAATACGACCAAGTTCATCTACTTTCCTCACGATCCCAGTGGATTTCATCATTAAATTTTCCTCCCCTCTGACAACAACATTCGACAGGAAACTACAAATATAATGATACCAATTGTTCCATTTACAGTCAACACATATTTTAACCGTGCCTATTTTGAAGGGCGATGAATAATAATGCACTTTTGTTGAGAGCAATGGTAAAAAAGTAAAAGTGATTCGATTAGCCAAGTCCAACTTTACCCCTTGTTGCCGTAAAGCCCCTAGCTTCAGCTATGGGGATATAAGGCCAATCTAAAGATCTCATTGTATTATATAAGCTAGTGTGGGATAATCTTTGTATGG
>DQHR01000029.1 GCA_003531155.1 Bacteroidales bacterium
TTCGTATTCTGTTACAGTTTCCTTTTTTGTTTTGATCTGCCTTTCGACAATGGTTTCAAGCATGATCTCTGAAATATCGGCTATTCTTATATCATCAGCAACCGATTTGAATGTTTTTTTGCAAAGAGGACATGCTGTTGCAACAACATCTGCCTTGTTAGCCGATAGCTCACTTAACGTAATTGAAGCGATAGTGTTGCGTTGATCCTGCGAAATGTTTGTAATGCCTAAACTTCCTCCACAGCAAAGCGAATTTTCGCGACTATTGCTCGATTCCACAAGATTCCCAGCAAAACCTAAAAGTTCACGAGGTTCATCGTAAACGCCAAGTCCACGGCCAAGCTCACAAGGATCGTGGTAGGCAATTTGAAGATCAGATTTGTTGAATTGTAATTTCGATTCCTTAACTAGTTTAAGCAGATACTGGCTATGATGATAAATTGGGATATTCAGCTTATAGCTATCATTAAATACTTTGGCGCAGATAGGGCAGGAGGTAACCAGAACGGTTGCTCCGCAATTCTCTATCAATTTAACATTGTTTTCAATTAGCTGCTTTGCAGCACTCTCTTCTCCCGAAAGTTGCAACGGACGTCCGCAGCAAACGCTTCCATCCATATCGATAAAGCTATAATCAACACTAGCCTTCTCTAATAGTGCGAGAGTTGCTTTGTAAACCGAAGGAGTTAAATGACCCATACATCCAGCAAAGTAGGCAACTTTAGCTTTTTGGTATTTGTAGCCGTTTATGTATTTATAGCTGTCAATTCCAAATAGCTGTTGCTCTTTACGTGTGTTAACCCTTATTGAGGCAATATCGATTCCAACAGGGCAAAGTTCATCGCAGCGCTTGCAAGCCATACACGAATCGATAAGTTTTTCGCTTGGCTTATCATACCTTAACGATTTGATAAAATAGGTGGTTTGGGTGCTTATAATGCCTAAATCGGAACCTAATTGGCAGGCATCAATACATATGCCGCAACGCGAGCATGCGCTTAACTCAACTTTTGTAAATGATGTGTGTTTTTCCTTTTCGGTTACGCCATATTTGCGAAGAAAAATCAACAAAATCTCAGTTGGAATGTGCATGTACCTGCTAAAAGGAAGTAGTACAAAGAACGATCCTAAAGAGATTGAATATGCCCACCAAAGTGGGTAATAGTAATGCTGAACAGGAAGAAAAGTCATCATGAACGAACCAATGGAGTTGGTTATAAAGCCTCCTGCATCGTAAAGACCCGCGGTTACGCTTTCGGCCAAAAGTCTTAATGGGAAAATGAACCAAAGGGCAGTTAACGCTAATCTATCTATAAACGCATGCTTGGTTGTATTCTTCATCCCAAGCGGTTTGCTTTTGAAACGCTTGAAATAGGCTAAGCCTACACCCGAAAGAACAAACAATAACAGCAAATCCATGGCAAAGGTGAAGAACTTACCATAATCGAGGGCCACTAGATTATGTTCAAAAAATTCAAAGAAAATGGGAACATAGGGTGGATTAATTCTGCCATGAGTAAAAAATCTAGTTTCGAGGTTACCCATCACAATCAGTAAAAACCAACCAAAGGCAAGACTCATGTGCATGTATCCAAGTAAGGTATTCCTTTTGAAAATATTTCTGTGGAGTAAACTTTCCATAAAAACTTCCCAAATTGCCTTTGGCATTTTTAGAGAGAAAATTCCTTTAAAGATTTTCTTTTTATCATCCCAATTTAGAAGCGATACCCAGTATATCCACTTTCCAAAGATGTAAAATACCACAAAAACTAACCCAATGGAAAAAGGTAGAACGAATGGATGGTAGGGTATATGAACGGCAAGTAAATTCATTGACTAAATATTTTGATTTGCCTTACGTACAAGGCGAATAATATTACGAGTATTAACATTTCTGGGGCAAGCCAAAGTGCATTTTCCACAAAGCATGCATTTTTCAGATTCGCTTATGGCAAGTTTATTCTCGCCTCGACGGATGCTATGGCACATCTGCCTAAAACTGAAATTTGTGAATTTGCCAGCAGTACAAGTCGCTGTGCAGCTACCACAGGCAATGCAAAGCAAAAAGCTAGGATCATCTTTAGCAAGTTGATTCGATAAACCCAGATCAACCTTGTCGATATCCTGTATATGAACGCTTAGGGGCGAATATCCAAAGTTTACCATAATCTACTTCGATGTTAAATATTTATGAACCTCAATGGCCGCAGAGCGGGCAGCATTTACCGAGTCGGTGATGTTATTTGGACCAGTGCAAGCACCTGCAACAAAAACTCCTTCTGACGAAGTATGTGTTGGTTGAAGGTGATAATCTTTAACTCCTACAAATCCATCGTGATTTGGCTCAAGATTTAGGTTTTTTAAAAGATTCTCAGTTGCTGGTTGTGGTGACATTCCAACCATCAGTACAACAATATCAACCGACATTTTGAGAGGTTTTGATGCAAGAGTATCTTCTGATTTTATTTGNNTCTATCTCCTTCAAATTCGCTGGTTTCAGATAAGCGACCACGGATAAAGGTTACGCCTTTAACCTGGGCTTCCTTGTAAAGCTCTTCGTAACCAGGACCAAACATCCTTAAATCCATGTAAAAGCAATAAACCTCAGCGGTTGGAATTGCTTCCTTAATTTCAATGGCTTGCTTTACAGCGGTTACGCAGCAAACCTTTGAGCAGTATGGACGATTAACTTTCTCGTCGCGACTACCAACACAATGAATAATTGCAACCTTTTCGGGTGCCTTACCTTTAGTCGTAAGTGGTTTGCCATGATCTGCAAACATTTTTTCGAGTTCGGCAGAGGTTATAACATTGTCGAAAATGCCATAGCCATATTCCTCCTTTTTGTTAGCAGGGAATAGCTCAAAGCCAGTAGCAAGAACAATGGCATCAGCCTTTTTAATGCTGCCATTAGATTCTACTGCAAATGCACCATTATCGCGCTTAATGCTTGTTATCTGAGTATCGAGGCTGATATTTGTTTTTGATCCAATTGACTTTGTCATCGATTCGATAACCTCAAAGGCATGTCTACGATTTGGAAAAAGTCGATCCCACTTTGCTGCATGACCACCAAGTGCTGAATCTTTTTCGTAAAGATTTACTTCGTAACCCAGTTTTTCGAGTTGAATCGAGGTTTCAATCCCTGCGATTCCACCTCCAATAATTGCAACTGTTTTTGACATTCTTGTTATGCTGTTGAATTAACTACTTTCTCTTAACTGTCATTCTTGGCAAAGTCCCGTAATCTAGATTCCTGCATGCGCAGGAATGACAAAAGGACTAAACTTTGCTTACTCTACAAATTTTAAATTATTAGGAAGTTCTGGTTTGCCAAGATCTTCTCCATTTTTCCCTTTATACTTCTTGCTTGGGTCGTATTCAACACCGATTTTATCGAGCAGAGGCTCAACAGAAACCTGGTGCATTTGCATTCCCATCTCCCATGGATCGAGACCGCAAACGAGGCCTGCAGCCTCTTCGTACGTTAGAACAGGAATACCGTAGCCATCGCCGCCATAAGTTTTACCCTCCATTTCGGCAAGCGCATACTGCCAACGATCAAGAAAGTAATTGCAACCGGGGCAGTTGGTTATAATGAAATCGGGCTTATATGGCTCCATCGACTCAAATTTCTTTTTCGATGCTGCAATTGAATAACCTCTATTGGCCTTCACAAAATATTGCCTAAACCCAAAACCGCAACAATGCCTACGTTCAGGGTAATCGATAACCTCACCACCCCAAGCCTCAACTAGACCTGCAAGAACGTATGGGTATTCGGCTCCGCCGATTCCTTTTGCAGGAAACATCTTTGCATAGTGACAACCAATATGATCTACCACTTTAAGAGGTTTTCCAGTATGCTTATTTATGAATTTATACTTTGCTTTTGCTGCTATCTCGTTCCTGAACTTATAGATAACATCACTGGTGTGGGCAAGATTTTTAGGAATTTCAAACTCTCTTCCTGTAGCTTCCTTTAGAAATTTTCTAGTTTTCTCCTTTTCCTCAGGAAAATGATGCCAAGTGTCAAATATCTCAGTGTAAATCCCAAACGATGTAACGCACGATGGGTTATAGTTCTCATAACCCGCTTCGCGCATCAAAGAAAAGTTACGAGCAACTACTGTTTGAAGAGTATCAAGCGGAACAACTTCGGTATGGTAACCAATGCCAGTACATGTTGTATGATGCTCGCTTTCGTAAACATCTTTGCCAAGAATATCACGTAAAATTCTTAAATATGTATTCTCGCTTCCGGGCCAAATATTTTGTCGTATACAGCTTCGCACGTAGTAGAATTTATCGTCAGCAATCTCCTTTTGATAATCGCTCCAGATTTTGCGTTTTCCTTCTGACTTCATGATTTTGTGTGCTTTTCCTGATTGTTTCGGGTGAATACTTCCTTAAAATATTGGCTATTGTTACCACCCTCATAGCTCAAACCCATTTCGGAAGCTTTTTGAGCAGAGTCGTGTTCAATCTTTTCGAGCCATTTATTACCCCCAGTTACCTCAAAGATTTTATGCAGTTCATCCAAATCCTCTTTGGGGATAGAACGTAAAGCACCCGGACCTGTACCTTTGTAGTTTGCGCCAACCTTTTCAAGAACTTCATTATGGTTGTCTTTCACCCATTGCCAAACGGGTCCTTGTTCGGGGAACACCTCAAGACTCATATGATCGAAATGAACACAATAGCCAGTATCGATAATGGTATCACCAATCATTCGTTTTACAGTAAGTTGCTGACGACCCTTCTCTGATTCAACAAACAGCCCAGTTTCTATAGATAGTTTACGTAAAGCTTGAATTACCAAACCCGGAGCATTTTGCCGTGGGCAGCGTGTTTTACAGCTCATACATTCGCCGCAATACCAGATAGTATCGCCTTTGAGCAGCTCCTCAATGGCTTCGTCATTTTTTGATTGAACTATGTCCACAAGGTTCCGAGGATGATAATCGTAAACCTCTGCAGCTGGGCAGATTGCGGTACAAGTACCACAGTTGATGCAGGCTTTTATCCCTTCAATGAATCGAACATCGCTATTAAGCCTATCAAAAAGTTTTCCCATTCTCAAATTATTAAGCGGGGTTATTCTGTATAAATGCTAAAACGAGTGTTTTAAAGCAATCCATTTTAGCAAGTTACAAAGGTTGTTAAGTGTTTTACAAAATACTACTTCACCTTTTACTAATCAGCAAAGATAGAAACCTCCGTTAAAATCCCCTTTTAAAGACGACTTTTTTTATTCATATTTGAGGTTGATTCGATAATTGTTCACATATTTGAAATAAAAATCAACTGATATGCTCGAATTTACAGATGCAACAATCGATCAGGCTGTTGTTCATTTTATAGGCTCTACCGATACTGATGATATGGTTTTATCAGAGAAACCCATTGACGTTTCTAGTGAGTTGCTTCGCAACCTGCTTCGCGATTATTTCGTGTCTCATTTTAAAAAGTCACAGTTTTACTCATTTAGTCACGATAGTAACCTTTCGTTGAATGAGGTTTACACCTATATTTCGGAACTATTCGATGATAAAAAAACGTTAATTGAATCATCGCACGATATTGCGCGCCACTTAAAACGAGTAACCAATCACCCAAATATTAAGGAAGGTGAGCTTTACATTGTATCCATCCGTGGGTGCGTTGTTGAAGATGAACTAGCCGATGCCATTGGCATCTTTAAAGCCGAAACCAAAGATAAATTTCTTAAAGTAAACCGAAATGGTGCATCCTTTAACCTCAGTTGCGAGTTTGGTACAAATGTTAAACATCTCGATAAGGGTTGTTTGATTTTTAATACTGAGAAGGAGCATGGCTACAAACTCTGTGTTATTGATAATACCAACAAAGAAGAGGCAAAATATTGGGTCGATAATTTTTTGAGAGTAAAGATGCGCGATAACGATTTTTATCAGACTAAATCGGCGATTGAGCTATGTAAAGGGTTTGTTCAAGATGTAATCAATCCGCAGAACAGTTTCCCAATGATTCAGCAAACCGAAATGCTTACAAAAACTCGTGATTTTTTTAAGAATAATGAAACTTTTGAGCAGGAAGAATTTGAAGAAAAAGTGATTAAAAAGCCTGAGGTAATTGAAGCATTTCAAGAGTATAAAAAGAGTTACGAAGCTGAATTGGGTTATAACTTACCAAATGAGTTCAAGATATCGGTTGATGCCACAAAACAATCGCAAAAATTCTTTAAAACCGTTATTAAGCTCGATAAAAACTTTCATGTTTACATTCACGGAAACCGTGAGTTAATTGAATCAGGTTTCGACAAGGAGAAGAATATGAAGTTTTACAAGATGTTTTACGAAACAGAGAGTTAGGTTGATCTGTGAATTTATAGACATTAGGCATTAATAATTTAGTAGATGGTTGTAATAAATCTAAAAAGATGTAAATACGGATTATTGTAAAATGTAAATTAATAGCGATTATTTCAATTTTAAAAAACTATAAATAACAATTACTCTCATGAAAAAAATAATACTAGTTAGTTTTTTTATCTTTTTATTTGTTGGGAATTCTTACAGCAGAGAAAAAGACCTTAACCGCCCCATTCATCAAAATATTTATCAACTTATTGAAAGAATTCTTCCAAAGAAGTCATCTCAATTTGTTATAGAAAATTTAAAAAAGGAAGATGGCAAAGAGGTATTTGAACTTAGTAGTAAAAATGGCAAAATTTATTTAAAAGGAACAAACGACCTTGCTATTGCAAGAGCATTCAATTGGTATTTAAATTATTATTGCAAAACTCGAGTTTCATGGTATAAAGAAGATCCTATTCTTGCTCCAGAGGTATTGCCCATGGTTGAAACCGCCATTACTCACGAATGTCGTTTTGAAAAACGATTCTTCTTAAACTATTGCACATTTGGTTACACTATGCTTTGGTGGCAATGGAGTGATTGGGAAAGGTTTATTGACTGGATGGCCTTAAACGGTATTAATATGCCATTGGCCATAACAGGTCAGGAGGCTATTTGGTTAGAAGTTTGGAAAGACTTTGGCATGTCTGAAGAACAAATAAGAGCATATTTTACTGGACCTGCACATCTTCCATGGCATCGAATGGGAAACCTCGATGGTTTTTTGGGTCCGTTGCCACAGGATTTTATTTCAAATCAATTTGAATTGCAGAAACAAATATTAAAGCGAGAACGTTCATTTGGAATGACACCTGTGCTCCCTGCTTTTGCAGGTCATGTGCCTAAAGCAATAAAAGAAAAATACCCCAATTCAAAAATTACTTCATTAGGTTCTTATGATGTAGGTGAAGCGTATGAAGCTTTCTTCCTCGATCCAATGGATCCTCTATTTATCAAGATACAGAAAAAGTTCTTAACCATTCAAACCAAATATTTTGGTACAGATAACTATTATGGTGCCGATCCTTTCAACGAAATGGACCCTCCAAGCACTGAACCCAAATATTTAGCCTCCGTTTCAAAAACCATATATGATGGAATGAGTAGTATTGACCCAAAAGCAACATGGATTCAAATGGGGTGGACTTTCTATTATATGAAATTGTGGAAAGAAGATCCTGAACGTTTGAAAGCTATGATTGAGGCAGTACCTGAAAATAAGATGATTATTCTTGAATATTTTGCCGAAAAAGAAGAGGTTTGGAGAAATACGAATGCATGGCACGGTGCACCTTACATATGGTGCTATTTAGGCAATTTTGGAGGCAACACTGAAATGGCTGCACCTATCAAAGAAGTATCGAAGCGTATTGTTAAAACTGAGAAAGACTCTTCCAAAGGAAAACTTTATGGTATTGGCTCTACTTTAGAAGGTTTTGGCGTAAACCGATTTATGTTTGAATGGCTTTTTGAATATGCATGGGATAAAGATGTAGCAAATACCAATAAATGGATTACTAAATATGCACAAACAAGAACTAAACATAATGATCCAGTTGCAGAAGAAGCCTTTCGCAGATTAATAGATCTTGTATACAATGATCAGGTTTCTGGTATTGCTACAGGAAGTTTAATGCACGCTCGCCCATTGTTGACAGGTGTGAAAGGGTATCAACGCCCTAATGTGTACGACTATAAAGAACTTACAAACATTTTAAGTTTAATGCTTACTGCCGATGAGAAAAGCATACAGAGCCCAGAATATCAAAAAGATTTAGTACTGGTAACGAAACAGATTTTAGATAACTTAATTATTCCTGTTAGAAAAAAACTAAATGAAGCATATGTAAATAAGGACTCAGAAGAACTTGAGGCGCAAATAAATATCTTTCTTGGGATTATGGACGATCAAGATCGATTATTAGCAACTCAATCGGAGTATTTATTCGGAAAGTGGGTTAATGATGCCCGTAAATTTGGAAATGACTCAATAAATAAGGCCTATTATGAGAAAAATGCACGAGTTTTAATAACAACTTGGGGTAATGAGGGAAACGGTATTATTGATTATGCCAGTCGTGCACTCTCTGGGTTGATTTCTTCTTATTATAAAATGAGATGGGAAGTTTTTTTCGATAAGCTTAGAATGAACTTAAAGAATAATAATGCTTTGGATATGGATTTGGTAAAAAAAGAAATGGCATCCTTAGAATGGAGTTGGACAAATCAGCAGAAAACATTTAATTTTGACCCTCAAGGCAATTCTCTCGAAATTGTAAAGGAAATTTACCAAAAATACATCACTCTATTTAACAGTAGTAATAACTTGTAAAATAATAAGATAAAAATAAAAAACAATACTCTTTTGCTATACTTAGTTATATAAATTATTATTAATCTAATTCAAATAATTATGAAAAAAGAGTTTAAACTTTTTATGTTGCTGCTTTTAGTAATCTCATTATTTTCTGCTTGTTCCAATTTAAAACAAGAACAGCCATTACTAGTTGAGCAATTGTATGAACCAGTAGATAAGGCATTGTACGATAGAATACTTTATCAAGATAGTCTTGTGTTTGAGGCTTTTAACTCTCGTAATTTTGATCAATTTAAACAATTCTTTGATGACAGTTTAGAAATTTACCAAGACAATACTGGCTTGCGTAATTACCAACAATCCATGGATGCATTTAAAAATCTTTTTAACATGGACTATGTTTTGACCAGACAGCTAATAAAGAGTAGTATTGAGGTTTATCCTATTAAAAATTATGGTGCAATTCAAACGGGGAAGCATACATTTTGTCATAAAGAAAATGAAAAAATGGATTGTGGTACCTATAAGTTTGTGCATATATGGAGGTATAAAGACGGAAACTGGAAAATTACAAGAATAGTAACTTACGACCATAAGTTGTGAATTATATCTGGCGAATGAAGCATATGATTTTTTTACTTTTTTAAGGCTTATTTCTAGTTTAATTCTAGGTTACTCTTACATATTGTATAATTCTTTATGAAATTTTATCAAGATTATATTGATAAGCAATTCGAGTTTAATCAAGGTAAAAACCTTTTTTATAATGGAATTATTAATTCGTTAAGATTTAGCCCCGAAACATTAGAAGCGATTAAAAGCATAGATTTAATTGATGAAACTTCTAAAAATTTACTAATAGATTATCTTACAAATAGATCTATTCAAGAGTTTTGTAGAATTAATCAATATTATACTTTCGATAGGCAAGCTCAAGCAGATTTAAAGAGTTTATATATTGAGCTATTTGCAAACATAAAGAATCGTGAATCTTCAATTGATGAAATTGCTGAAAAGCATTATGTGAAGCTAATAAATTGGTTACAAAGCACTAATTCATTTGCAGAGCAGATTTATATCTCCAAGGGTGAAATAGTTGAACCGGTTGCATGCTCTGAATATAGCCCTGAATTGCAAATTGAAATATTGCAAATTGATTTTGAACAGATTGTGGAACCCGTTTTAGATATAGGATGTGGAGAGCAAGGAAACTTGGTCTTATATTTACGTCAGAAAGGTATTGAAGCTTATGGGTTTGATAGATTTACATTTAATAATCCATTGTTAGCTAATTCAGATTGGTTTGATTTTAAATTCGAAAAAGAGAAATGGGGAACTATAGCTAGTAATCTAGGATTCTCTAATCATTTTCAGCATCATCATTTTCGGAATGATGGCAACTTTATTGAGTATGCAAAAAAATATATGGATATTCTAAATGCACTAAAACTTGGCGGTAGTTTTCATTATGCACCAGATTTGCCGTTTGTTGAACAATATTTAGATAAGAATAAATATCAACTGGCAAAGCAAAGTGTTGGTAGCTATGAATTTAAATCAACTAAAATAAAACGCTTAAAAAAATAAAAGAATAAAGTAAACTAATGATTTGTAATTGTTAAAGTGCTGTTTGATAATACTATTATTTTGATTCATTAGATAAAATTTGCCTATTTTAGTTTCATATTTTTAAAACAAGGTCTCTGCCTATATCTTTTCATCTATTGACTTTGTTGTATGTGTTGTCCATTATTAATTAGTATAAATATGAAAAATGATTTATTTGGAATTGTTGATACCAGTAACGCAGAGCACTATAAATGGGGTGATACCTGCGATGGTTGGCATTTTGTAAAATCTGATAGTTTATCGGTGATTAAAGAAACCATGCCATGTATGACTAAAGAAAGGCTGCACTATCACGAAAAAGCCCAACAATTCTTCTACATTTTGGCTGGAACCGCTACTTTCGAAATCAATGGAACAACCTGTGTTGTAAACAAAAATCAAGGAATATCAATAAAACCAGGTATTAAACATCGCGTTTTTAATAATGGTGATTCTGATTTGAAATTTATCGTTATTTCAGAGCCTAAATCGCATGGCGATAGAGTGAATATTGATGAATATTAATAGAACTGTAAAATGAAAAAGACCATCAATTACTTATTATTGGCTGTAATAGCCTCTTTTGTTTCGTGCACTAATTCATCGAATACAAAAACTAATGAGGTTAATGCAATCAAATACACAAAAATCGAACAAGCAGCTTGGCTGATAGGAAAATGGCAGAATAAATCTGCCGAAGGAGAGTCACAGGAAATTTGGGAAAAGAAAAATGACTCGACATTAATTGGTGCTAGCTATTTTGTAGTTGGAAATGATACTGTATCATCTGAAAGTATCAGCCTTGAGGAAAGGGGCAGCGAGTTGCTTTACATACCTACTGTAAAGAATCAGAACGATGGAAAACCAATTGTTTTTACTCTTACCTCTTCAACTACGAATCAGCTGGTATTTGAAAATCCTAACCACGATTTTCCTCAGAAAATTACTTATACACAAATAGCAAACGATTCGCTTATTGCTGTAATTTCAGGTGTAGTGAATGGCAAAGAGAATTCACAAAATTTCCCAATGACAAGAGCAAAATAGTCATTTAACCATTGTAAACAATTTGAAATGAGATTAGAAGATTTAGGATATAATAAAAGTTTTGAAGAATATAAGAATGAGAATAATTTAGAAGGTTTCGAGATTGGAAGAGTTATTACAGAGCATAAAGAGCGATACATTGTTAAAACTGCTGATGGCGAGTTTGAAGCAGAGATAACAGGTAATCTGCGTTTTACTGCTAAAACGCGTGAAGATTTCCCCGCTGTAGGCGATTGGGTTGCTTTAACAACTTATGATTCTAACCTAGCAATTATTCATAAAATATTTCCACGTTTCTCAATTATTAAAAGGCAAGCAGTTGGTCATTTTGGCGAAATCCAAATTATTGCAACTAATGTTGATTATGCCTTTTTAGTACAAGCTGTGGATAGAGATTTTAATATCAATAGGTTGGAACGTTATTTAACTATCTGTAATGCTTCTAAAGTCAATCCAATTATAGTGCTTACTAAAATTGATTTGATTAATAAGGCTAGGGTTGATGAAATCGTAAGTAGCATAAAAGCTCGTATTAGCGATATTGCTATTATTGCAATTAGCAACTCAACTCCAGGAGGAATTGAGGCAATTAATGCATTTATACAGAAAGGTAAAACTTATTGTATGCTTGGCTCTTCAGGTGTAGGGAAATCCACGCTATTAAACAATCTTTCTGGTAAAACAATAATGAAAACCGATACAATAAGTGAAAGTACAAACAGAGGGAGGCATATTACCAGTTATCGAGAATTGACTGTTCTCGATAATGGAGGGATTTTAATTGATAATCCGGGTATGAGGGAGGTTGGTATTGCAGACTCTTCTGGCGGTTTGGAGATTACTTTCGATATGATTACAAACCTTTCGAAAACATGTAAATTCAAAGATTGTACTCATACTAACGAGATTGGTTGTTCGGTTCTCGAAGCAATTGAGAATGGCGAACTGGACAAAGATTCGTATGAAAACTACATAAAAATGGAGCGTGAGAAGGCTTTTTTTGAATCAACAGTTACTGAGCGAAAGAAACGAGAGAAGGAATTTGGCAGATTGATGAAAAATTACAAGAAAGACATCAAGAGCAAAGGTGGAAAAAACAATTTGATATAGCTTAGAACTGAGATTTTTTTGTTTTATAGCATGTTTAAATGATATCTTAAATATGACTAGATTAATGAAATAAAAGGTTTAAATCTCAAAATCCATTTCATAAAAATAACTGATTTCACAATCCCATTTACAGTAACTTCGATGTAAATGGGATTTTTTATTTAAGATGAAATAATTAGAGATACTAAATGTAACTTGACTAAAGCCGGTTCTTTAATTATCCAATGAACTTTCCAATCAGATCGCTGTTTATCAGAGCATAACCAAACTCTAAGCAGCTATGGAAATATCAGTAAACTATTGGGCAATCATTGTTGGCGCTGTGCTATCAATGATTTTTGGCGCAATATGGTATGGCCCTATTTTCGGTAAAAAGTGGATGGAAATTGTTGGGGTGGATCCCAATGATAAAGAAGCTCTTGCTAAATTGCAAAAGTCTGCTGGACCACTATACGTTGTTCAGTTTGTCCTTACTCTTTTTCAGGTTTTAGTTCTTGCACATTTAATTGCTGATACAAAGTTAGTTGGTGGCCTTGAAAGATCGCTATGGATTTGGTCCGCATTTATCATTCCAACTCTTGCGGGAGCTGTTATGTGGACTAATGAATCGAGCAGGCTTAAATGGGCACGATTTTTAATTCAAGGCGGTTATCAGCTTATTATTTTTATCGCTTTTGGGCTACTATTACAGTTTTGGAAATAGCTGCTGATGTTTTAAATGAATCTTTTCAGAAAATAGTTTCTTAACCTCTAATCGTTAACTATGAAAAAAATAAAGATCGAGATTAAATGGGCATTCATTTTTATTGCCACATTACTCGTATGGATGTTACTTGAGAAATTTAGCGGATTGCATAGCACACATATTGACAAGCATCAGTATTTAACAATGCTTTTTATGATTCCGGCAATTCTTGTTTATGTTTTTGCTTTAAGAGACAAGAAAAAAAACGATTATAACGGGCAAATGTCATATATGCAAGGGTTTGTTTCAGGAATGATTATTTCAGCCATTGTTACTGTATTTAGCCCATTAACTCAATGGATTATTTCGTATGTTATTACACCTGAGTATTTTCCTAATGTAATTGAATATTCTGTAAAAACTGGTTATTATAAATCTTTGGAGGAGGCTCAAGCTTACTTTAACTATTCAAATTATGCAGCCCAAAGTACTATATGGGCTTTAATAATGGGAGCAATAACCTCAGCCATTGTTGCAATCTTCACTAAAAGCAAAAAATCAACTAATACAAATAATACAATATAGTTATGACAGCAAAAAATCCAGTAAACTGGTTCGAAATCTATGTTGATAACATTGATAGAGCCAAAAAATTTTATGAAACCGTTTTAGGTAATAAAATGACTGACCTACCTATGCCTGATGGCATGAATGCAAAAATGGTATCATTCCCTTGGCAAGAGGGAGGCGTAAATGCAACGGGCGCACTTGTTCAAACCGAAAGCGTAAAAGCAGGAGGGAATAGCATTCTCGTATATTTTCAAACTGAAGATTGCTTGGCTGAGCAAAATCGTGTCGAAAAGGCTGGAGGCAAAGTGGTTCAACCAAAATTTGCAATTGGAGATTATGGCTTCTGCTCTCTATGCCTCGATTCTGAAGGCAATATGTTTGGTTTGCATTCTATGAAATAGCGGTAAAATAGGAAGCATAAAATTGCTAAAGCACCTATTTTTGCTTGAAATAGGAGGGTGTCTTGAACTTCAAGATACCCTTTTTTTATTTGTAGCAACGTTGCTGTATCTGACTATTATGGTAACATTTTTTCACTCACATGAGATGTTTGTTGATATGCAAGTTTTATATATCTTTAAATTACTATTTTAGATTTGCATACTAAACGAAAAAAGTATTGATTCTTAAGTTAAAACTAGGATATAACAAACAAGATAAGATTATGTACTTTCTGAAATGTAGTAAATGTGGATACTTCAACGAGGTGAAAACCGATTATTTGATGTTCTGCGCAGGCTGTAATAAGAAACTAGATAATAACTATACCGAATGGCAGGTGTACAACCCCGATAAAACGTCCGAAGATTTTAAACGCCTAGTTTGTATTTCTGAAGAGGAAATGAGGAAGAATAGCGTGGCTGAAACTCCCAAAAAGAAGTTAAATCTAAAGTATTGGATAGCCTTTGCTGTTGCATTTGCAATATTCTATGCAATTGGGAAGTTTGGTGGCGAGGCAATTTACAAATCCTTGAGCAAGCCTCATTTCGAAAAGGTCTTAGTAGATTTGTCCAACGAACTCAATAAAAATTGCCCACTAATGATTGATGCTGAAACTAGGCTCGATAATACGGTTGCATTGCCCAATAATATTTTTCAATATAACTACTCGCTCATTAACATTGATAAGGAATCAATCAATATTGACGAGGCG
The DNA here is from genome assembly GCA_003531155.1 of Bacteroidales bacterium. Taxonomy (GTDB): domain Bacteria; phylum Bacteroidota; class Bacteroidia; order Bacteroidales; family Tenuifilaceae; genus UBA8529. The sequence continues at coordinate 14,889 of DQHR01000029.1, forward strand.
AAAACATATCTTGAACAGCAAATAGTTAATACTGCTAAAACAAATCCCGATTTGAAAGTATTTAGGGATAATAAAACAACTCTCAGGTATACATATAAAGATAAGTCTGGAGTATTTATTCTTACCATTGAGGTAAGCCCCGATAAGTATGAGTAAATGTCTATTACTAAAAAAAGCGAAGAGAATCCTCTTCGCTTTTTTTGGTAATAATCCAACCTTACTTAACCAAGAACATCAGTTTTTACCAGTTCCACCTTTTGCGCAACCACTTCGGTAATATATTTATCTTGACCACTTTTATCAGTATACTTGCGTGTGCTAAGTTTGCCAGTTACAAACACAAGTTCCCCTTTTTTAAAGTTTACCATTTCGTCCTTTTTATTTTTCCAATAGGTTACGTTGTGCCAGCTGGTTGAATTAACCCACTCGCCCTTGTTGTTTTTAAAACTTTCATTTGTTGCAACGCTCATGTTTACGAGTGTACGTCCGCTATCGAAAGTTTTTACTTCTGCATCGCGTCCAAGAAAACCTTGAATTTCTACTTTGTTGATTGTTGTTTCCATTTTTTTGAATTTTTAGGTTTAACAAAATTTGATGATGCAAAGTAAGGTCAGCAAAAAAAGGCGATTCGGTTGTTAAGTATGTATAGTCGGTTAATATTCGTTTGTTGTCGTTTGTAATTGGTTGAAAATATTTTTACATTTGATTATCAATTTAATAAAGGAAATCAATAGTAAACGATAAAGTTTTAGAACTAAAGATGACCTTTTAGCATAATATATAGAATATTTAATATTACGCCCCTACAGGACTTTTGGCAACTGATTATTTTTTTACTAATATTTTGCAGCTCTGCTGCAAATAAATTGCTACTGAGTAGCATAATATATGTAATTAGGCAATTACTAGAATCAAGTATAAGCTACAGAGTAGCGTAATATTATTTTTTGTATGTAATAAATAGTTATGAACCAATTGTGATAAAAATGGATACAAAAGTTAAAACTTGTCCAGAGTGCGGTGAGAAATTAATCGGTAGAGCCGATAAAAAATTCTGCTCCGATCAGTGTCGTAACACTTATAATAATCGCCTTAACAGCGATGCAAGCAATACAGTTCGTAATATCAACAATATACTTCGTAAAAATCGTAGAGTACTTCAGGAGCTCAATAAGCAATCGGGAAAAACGATGGTATCGAAAGATTCACTTCTATCCAAAGGCTTTAATTTCACATACTTTACTCATAACTATACAACCCAGAAGGGTTATAACTACCATTTTTGCTACGAGCAGGGTTACCTATTTTTAGAGGATAAGAACTTGTATCTTCTAGTTGAGCAGAAAGATAGGGAGAGTTAATAAGTTCGTTAAATCGACGTGAGCTAGACGTAGTATGTCATCCTTAACCTACCTTGCAGCAAAGGATCTCAATGCCTTGGGTATAGATGCTTCGCTTTGCTCAGCATGACAACGGTTATTTGTATTAAATCCCGAATTAATAGAATATTTATCTTGTAAACAATACCAATTACTTGGTGTTTATTTCAAAAATAATCAAGCATGAGTAACGAAGAACCATTGGTTAATAAATCGTATCGGCTTCAAAAAATTCCGGGTAAAGGAGGCTGGACCTACGCCCCAATTCCTGAGATATTGCAGGATAAACACGCCTATTTTGGGTGGGTGAAGGTAAAAGGTAGTATTGATGGCTATCCAATCAAAAGCTATCATCTTATGCCAATGGGAAATGGAACACTTTTTCTTCCTGTAAAAGCTCAAATTCGAAAAGCAATTGGCAAAGGCGAGGGTGATTGGGTGAGGGTTATACTTTTTAAAGATGATGCTCCTTTAGATATTCCCGAGGAGTTTATTCTTTGCTTAAACGATGATGCGGCGGCAAAAAGTACTTTCTTTGCGCTTCATGAAGGTGAACAAAAAAGAATAATTGAATGGATATACTCTGCCAAAAAGGAGGAGACTAAAATCAATCGTATGGCAAAGAGCATTAATATGCTATCCGATGGGAAAGTATTGAATAGTTAAAATTTAAACTTAATGACTTTATTAAGATTTGTACTTATTTTCCTAGGAACTCTTTCGCTCTTTATTGGCGTAATAGGCGTTTTTATTCCCGGATTGCCAACAACCCCTTTTTTGCTATTAACGGCAATACTTTATACAAAAAGTTCTAATAGGCTATACAATATGGTTATCGAGAATAAATACATCGGGGCGTACATTATCAGGTATAGAGCAAATAGAGGGATGAAAAAAAAGGAAAAAATATTCTCTATATCATTAATGTGGCTTATGATTGCTTTATCATGTACTTTATTTATTGATGCAACGATGATACGACTTGTTGTGATTCTATTGGGGTTAATTGGTACGATTGTCATGGGACTAATTGTTCCGTTATCAAAATAGTTGAACTTATTCCTACACTCTTTCTGTAGTGCTCTTTTAAATAGATGTAAATATGTGTAAAGACTAAAAATGTAAACAAACTGAAGGTAACCGATTTAAAGAAGTTCTATCTTGCTACTGATTATTAGAAATTAACTTTGATAAATAAATACTAACTGGAATGGATAATACAAGAGTATTTAAAATCCCTTTTGCGAGCGTTTACCCAATGTATATTCAAAAAGCGGAAAAAAAGGGTCGTACAAAAGTTGATGTAGATACTATTATTTTCTGGCTAACAGGATATAACCAGCAAACACTGCAACAGCAAATCGACAAAAAGAGTGATTTTCAAACCTTTTTTGCCGAGGCACCTCAAATTAACCCAAATGTTACAATGATTACAGGTGTTATTTGTGGTTATCGTGTTGAGGAAATTGAGGACGATCTCATGCAAAAGATTCGTTATTTGGATAAGCTGGTGGATGAGCTGGCAAAGGGAAAGGCAATGGAGAAGATTTTAAGGAAATAAAGTGAACCTATTGTTTGTGCTGGTCTTATGACAATTGCATTTTCTTTTTATCCATACAAGCGTTTGAAGACGCTTGCCTGTAGGGATGTATATATGCAAGCGACTAATTATATAAAGATTTGGTTGTCATTGTAAAAGACAAAACAAATTATTATGAAAACTGATTATCAATCTGTTGATGAGTATATAAGTACTTTCCCTGAAAATATTCAGGTGCTTCTGCATAAAGTACGAACAGTTATAATTGATAAAGCCCCCGAAGCTGTTGAAAGTATATCATATGGGATGCCTGCATACAAGACAAATGCTAAACCATTAGTTTATTTCGCAGCGTTCAAAAAACATATTGGTTTCTATGCTACACCAAATGGACACTCTAAATTTGCAAACGAACTCTCAAAATACAAACAAGGAAAAGGCTCCGTCCAGTTTCCTTTTGACAAGCCAATTCCATTTGACCTGATAGGGCAAATTATTGAGTTCAAAGTAAAAGAAAATAAATCAAAGGCTAAATAGAGAAGTAAAGAGTTAGTTTCAATTATAAACAGCATTGTATATTGATTGTAGTAATATGGTAGAATTTTGGGAATCGAGTTTTAGAGATAAACAGGAAATGTGGGGATTGGAACCTGCCGATTCTGCTATTGCAACGTTAGAATTATTTAAAAAAGAAGGATTAAATAGTATCCTAATACCCGGATTTGGTTACGGAAGAAATGCTAAAATTTTTACCGACAATGGATTCAAGGTAACAGGAATAGAGATTTCTGAAACTGCAATTGATTTAGCAAAAAAGCATTTTGGAGATAGCATAAAGATTTATCATGGTTCTGTTTATTCAATGCCGTTTAATCATGAATTATACGATGGGATTTTTTGTTATGCTCTAATCCATTTATTAAATGCCGAAGAGCGAATAAAATTGGTTTATGATTGTTATAATCAACTTAAACCTAATGGATACATGGTTTTTATAGCAATTTCAAAAACTGATATTAGATATGGCTATGGTAAGGAAATAAACAATGATACATTTGAGACTAAGCATGGTGTTACTTTGTTTTTTTACGATTCGGATTCAGTTGAAAAAGAATTTGGTGATTTTGGTTTGATTGAAGCAAAAGAGATAAGCGAACCAGCAAAGAATACCGAGAACAAGCCCTCGCAAAGATTTTGGCAAATAGTATGTAAAAAAGACAATAAATGAGATGTATTTAAGCTAACCTCATTTATACTTCCTCATACGAGCGTCCTTTGCATGCTCGCCGAAAGCAATATCCTCCCCTTTCAAACAAATACCTCAAAGTTATGTTTCTTATTATTAAAAAACTATTTAATAAGATATCCTTAAAACTTTGAATTATGGCACTTATCAATCCACATATTAACTTCAACGGAAATGCCGAAGAGGCATTTAAGTTTTACCAATCTGTATTTGGTGGTGAGTTCGCTAACATTACACGCCTCAAAGATACATCAAGCGCTGAGTTTCCTGTAGCAGAAGAAGATGCGAATAAGATATTGTTCATCGCTTTGCCGATAGGCAAAAACTTTTTAATGGGCAATGATGTTCCCGAAAGTATGGGACGAGTGAATGAAAATGAGAACAGATCCAAAATATCTATTAGTGCCGAAAGTCGCGAAGAGGCCGACAAATTATTTAACGGGCTCTCAGCTGGTGGAAGTGTTGAAATGCCAATTGAGAACAGCCCTTGGGGCTCGTATTTTGGAATGTTTCGAGACAAATTCGGTATCGAATGGATGGTGGATTATAATCCCCAGAAATAGCTGAAAGGAATATTCGAAATGCATTGAACAAGTACACTTACTAAACAGCCAGTAGTTAGTAGCCAGTTCGTAGTATACAGCCTCACAGCAACACATTACACAGTAACACAATTAGTATTTGTTGTTCGTTAACCGAGCTTGCGAGCTCGCCGAAGGCAAT
>DQHR01000040.1 GCA_003531155.1 Bacteroidales bacterium
ACCTCAATTAGCTGCAGAATAGGCAATAAAAAACCAATGGTTTTTCCTGAGCCCGTTGGAGAAATTAAAACGACATCATTTGGCTTATGAATTGCTGAAAGCATCTCATTCTGCATGTCGTTCAATGAAGTAATATTAAAACGCGAAAGTATGTTTGAGTGGGTCATAATAAAAAAGCCTTTGTTTATAAGGCTCAGATTATATTAAGAAAAGAATTGTTTCTAATTTGCTGCAAATATACAATTTAAAAGAAGTTAATTTTAAGACCTATATTTGCACTCCAAACTTATCTTAATAAAACTCACGCCAATGCCATTTTCATTCCTAGGTTTATCTGCACCACTTATAAAAGCTATTGCCGAACAAGGTTACACTACGCTCTATCCAATTCAAAAAGAGGCAATACCAGCAATTTTAGATGGAAAAGATATTTTAGGGATTGCACAAACTGGCTCGGGTAAAACTGCAAGTTTTGTTCTTCCAATTCTAGAAAAAATTCAGGATCAATCAACACCAACGCGAAATAGGCATATAAGAGCATTGGTGCTAGTGCCCACTAGGGAACTCGCAATACAGATAAATAGCGCTTTTAACGTTTTTGGGAATTATCTACTATCGAAAGTAAAATGTTTGGCTGTTCACGGCGGAGTTTCCATCAATCCTCAGATGATAGAATTACAGGGCGTTGAGATTTTGGTCGCAACTCCCGGTCGGCTATTGGAATTGATATCCTCCAAAGCACTTTCGTTATCGGATGTTCAAGTATTGGTTTTAGATGAAGCCGATAAGATGCTTAATCTTGGATTTAAGGAGGAGATGACGCAAATATTTGATTTATTGCCATCAAAGCGTCAAACCCTACTATTCTCAGCAACGCTCAGTAATGATGTTGATAGCATTAATAAGAACTTACTTCGCGAGCCAATTGTAATTAAGGTTGATGATGAAATAGCCAACCTAGATTTAATTGAACAGACAGCCTATAAAATTACCGAAGAGAGGAAAGGTCCATTGCTGCGCTATATTATCATAGGCAACGATTTAGAGCAGGTGCTTGTATTTACATCAACCGTGCATCGGGCCGATATGGTGGCTGATAAACTCAACAAAAACGGAATAAAAGCGGCTTCCATTCACAGTAAAAAGAGTCAAGGAACACGAACAGCGGCGCTAAGCCTATTTAAAGCGGGAAAGATTAGAGTTTTAGTTGCAACCGACCTAATGGCAAGAGGTATTGATATCAAGTTTTTACCCTGTGTTATTAACTACGAATTACCCCGCTCACCCAAAGATTATGTACATCGTATTGGAAGAACAGGAAGAGCCGAATCGCGAGGCAAAGCCATCTCGTTTATTACCCCCGAGGATGAGCATCACTTTAAAGTAATTCAAAAGAAGATGGGCAAAATGGCCACATTCGTTGATGGTAATGATATTGATTTAAGCAGTTTTTAACAATCTAATCGTTACATATTATCTTAACGTCGGTTCGGCGGAAGAGTAACAGGTTGGTTTTCAGTATTAAGTACTAGTTGTCTTTTGTCATGCTGAACGAAGGGAAGCATCTATATTACAATGAATAAGCTCCTTCGCTGCGCTCAGGATGAAACCTTACATCAAACTGACGTTATCTTAAGAAATTTGCTGCTGAGCTAAACACGCTTTCAAAGCAACGATCCACCTGTTTATAGTTGGGATTATTTAATACCGGAAAAGGTATTTCGTGTGAGTAATCGTAAGGGAAATCGAATACTTCAAGCATATCTTTTACACGATGCTTCATACACGAGAATGTCGATTGAATGAACTTTGCAGGAATTACCTGATCTTTTTTCAATGCAATTATCTTAATTCTTTCATTTAGAGTCTGAAAAGTGTTATTTCTAAATTTCCTCAAACTTTCAGGAGCTAGCATGGCTCTAAAAGCATTTCCAATTGGGCTATTCTTAATAAATGTAGAGAAAGGTGTCGAAGTCTTTAGTTCATTCGCAAAATCGCCCAAATAGTACTTTCGCAAGCAGCTAAAAGCCTTACTATCCATTATCAACTTTGAGGTTCCTTCCATTTGACTAAAAAGTGCACCTCCACAAAAAAGAAACAGCTTGGAATCATTCAATAAGTTCTTTGGATTTGCTATGAACAGAATCTGCGAAAGAAATGCACCAATTGAGTAAGCAAAAAAATCGACGTGAGTATTTGGCTCTAGAAATGGAAATTCCCCCTTCTTTATTGACTCCAATAAATCAATTATATCCTCAGCGCTTTGGCGTCCTGAGCGAAAAAAGCGAAGCGGCTCTTCCGATAAACGCTCGCTTAACGCCACATTTGCAAATGTACATTGAGTCAGGATATTTTGATTCTGACGTTGGTTTAAAAGCGGCATCATAGCCCTTGGGTTGGCCCATGTTTCGGGGCAACGGTTCATATGAAACGAAATAGGAAATAGAATTACTGGTCGATTTGTACTTTCGGCTAGGTAATACGCCCAAGGCAAGTATTTATGCCAACTCTTTTCGTTTAAACCATGCAAAAGAATAATTGCCTTATTGGATTTTAAATCACTTCTTGGTATAAAAACTGGGTATGAAAAAGATTCATTCTCTTTTATACTTTCATCGCCTAATACAACTGCTTGTTCGGGGTCATAAGAGTCGAATTCATCCTCAAAAGGAAAAGACAAACTTGTTTTTGAGGTAAAATGTTGGGTACGAATCTCAATATTTGAGTTCTCAATATAATTGACTTCTCTACTTAGGCTAAATAAAGATTTTAGCTCGTTGAATTTACTTGTAAACTCCATTTTGATATACTTTTCTGCAAAGCAAAGACATATTGTACCTACAAAGCAAATAAGAGGGTTCCCGTACAAGGAAAAGGGTTGGAAAATCGATTTGAGGGGTAGTTTTCAGAATACAGGGGTAGAATGAATTATAAGTTATGTCTTAATTGTACACATTTCTAAATACATTATTCATTGTGATTGACTAAATTTGAAGTTTTATACTCGATAAATGGTAGAAACCCAAAAACCAATACCGGCCTACTTAACTGATAAGGGGAATATTGTTAGATTAATATTACTTACAGCACTATTCGCCTTAGTCTTTATCAATATCTATGCACCTTTTGGAGTTTCAACATGGTACAACGTAACAGAATGGGAACTATTGGCATACTCAAGCCTTGTAATCCTAACAGGTGTTCTTGTTGTTGTTATAAGCCGAATAATAATGTACTGGGTATCAAAAAAATTCACTTTACTACTCTGGAATTATTTAATTTGGGTTGCTGCCGAAGCCTTTTTTATGGCTATCTTTTATACCCTTTTTGAGAAATTAATTTTAGAAGATAAACGATTCGTTGGTGATATATTTCAAGCATCAATAAAGAATACCGCATTAGTACTTCTTCTTCCCTACTCCATTCTTTGGCTATACTTTTCGTGGAGAGAGAAAAAAATTCAACTGATTAAACTAACAGAAAACCCTCCGATATCGGATACTTCAAAAAGTTTACTCCCTTTCTACGATGAAAAGGGTGAGTTACGCTTTTCAATCAAATTTGAGAACTTTCTTTACCTAGAATCTGCCGATAATTATGTAAATATCTATTATCTCGATAAAGGTAAAACAACGAGGTTCACACTTAGAAACACAATAAAGCGTTTAGAAGAATCGCTTGGAAGCACAGGAATAATCCGCTGCCATCGTTCTTATATGGTTAATTTCGATAAAGTAAAAGTTCTCCGAAAGGATAAAACTGAACTTTGGTTAGAACTCGATGTTCCTAACGCAATTGCCCTACCTGTCTCCAAAACTTACATCGAAAGTGTTATGGAAACGTTTACCAAATTCTGCTTATCTCGCAATAGTTAACTACTTAAATTCTTGCTCAAGCATCTGTTTTAAAGACTCTTCACTAATTCTTTTTGCAATTATCTTCTTTTTTGCATCAAGAACATATATTACTGGAGTAGAATAGATATCGAATAAGTCTCTGAATTTAGAGTTTTGTGCTGGATCCCAAACATTTATCCAATTAAGATTATTCTTATTGATGTATTCAACCAATTCTGGTTGATTCCCTTGCGTGTACACGGCATAAACCTCAAGTCCTTTGGGCTTGAAAATGTCGTAAAGCTTTTTGACCTCAGGAGTTACTTTTTTACAATGAGAACAATTGGAATCAAAAAAGTATAAAACCGTTATTTTAGCATTTATATCGCTTAGCTTTCTGGTTCTCCCAGCCATATCAGGTAATGAAAGTTCGGGGCATTGATTACCAATTAAATTAGGCTTCAGAGCATTTACTCGTTCTTGTATCTTTTCAAGCATTTTTTTATCAGCCCACCATGCTTGACCTGTTAGGTAATATTTCTCAGCAATAGCAACAAAAACCGCATCAAGACCCATAACATTTGAAGTTGAGAATTTATTCCCAAGATGAGAAAGTACATATTGGAACATTTCTTTGTTGAGGCGAGTTTTCTCAATAATCTTTATTGCTTCAGGAGTAATGCTGTCAGGTACAGGAATAAGTAATCTATCAAAAAATGTATTTAATCTTTGCTCTAAAATAGGGGTTCTAATTAATCGCGAATCGGTGAGAGAAATATTATCGAAGTAATGATTTTTATTGTACTGGTAACCCATTACCCACTTCAATGAATCGGCATTCTTTACATTATCAGGAACCTTAAACTCAGGCATTTGAATTGGGATCATAGTCTTAACAATTGCTGAAAGTAAAGAATTTGGGTCGTTCTTGATTAAATCAGCCCAGTATGCGTTAACCTTTTTATCCAAATCCTTTTCTTTATCTTTCATTATCTTAACAGAATCAGGATTTGCTGAGACTGCTTTATATGTGGCCTGATACTGAGTCATTAGCTTCTGCTGCTCAACCATAAATCGTTGATATTCCGAAAAAGCAGTATTCTCCCTTGAAGCAGTAAAGGTTAGGTTTGCCAACAAATCTTTAGAATCAGTTTTTACACCAAATTTTTGATTCTTGGTAACAAGAATTTCAAAATAGGTTTTGGATGGAAGAATTACAAGATAGATACCCTGCTTAAGCGAATCGCCTTGAAATACAGCATAGCCTTTAGAATCAACCTTGGCGGTATCCTGAACATACTTTTTCTCACCTAAATGATAACCGAGCATAATGGTTGTATCCTTTATACCCTTTATTTGCACCTCAATTTTATACCCTTGTGCATTAGTAAAACTTATAAAACCAATAAAAATGATGGTTAGAATAAATTTAATCCTCTTCATCGTATGTGATTTTGTAATTATTATTAGCAAAGTCAAAAATTATTCCAATATGGAACTATCAAAAGTAGCATAAAAATGGGAAAATTCTTTTCATCAAATCCTTTCATTTTTTAACATCACCTCAACAATTCGGGTTAAAATCTGTTAAATCATAACTAGAACATGAATATGAAATTAGATTTAAATAGACTTTCACTCGAAACGAGTCCATATTTACTACAGCACGCCAATAATCCCGTTGATTGGTATCCATGGGGAGAAGAAGCCTTTAACAAGGCAAAAGCCGAAAACAAGCTTGTGCTTGTAAGCATTGGCTATAGCAGCTGCCACTGGTGTCATGTTATGGAGCACGAAGCTTTCTCAAATCCTGAGGCAACTGAATACATGAATACTCATTTTGTGAATATCAAAGTTGATAGGGAGGAAAGACCCGACGTTGATCAAATTTACATGAATGCTGTTCAAATCATTAACCGCAGCGGAGGCTGGCCTTTGAATTGCTTTGCATTACCTAACGGAAAGCCCGTTTTTGGGGGTACATACTTTTCAACCAGTAATTGGCTGAATGTGCTAAAAAGTTTGATTGATGCTTGGCAAAAAGACCCAAATCGAATTATTGAGGTTGCCGATGAGCTTGCAAATAGCATTGTTGGTACCGAAATTATTCGGTTTAGAAATTTACCTGAAACAATCTCAAACATCAACCTAAAGGACTATTCAAGTAGGCTTAAGAAACTTTTCGATACACGAAACGGTGGTATTAAAGGGGCTCCTAAATTCCCAATGCCTGGGCTCTTGGATTTTTTGCTCAATTACAGTTTTCACTCCAATGATAAGGAAATATCTGATTTTGTAACCCTCACCCTTGATAAAATTGGGCAAGGTGGCATTTACGATCATCTTGGAGGTGGTTTTGCTCGTTATTCAGTTGACGAAAACTGGCTTATCCCCCATTTCGAAAAGATGCTATACGATAATGCTCAGCTAATTTCAATCTACTCAAAGGCATACAGGCTTAATAAAAACGAGCACTACAAAGACATTGTAAGTGATACGGTAAACTTTCTAGTTAACGAAATGAGATCTGTTCAAGGAGGTTTTTATTCAGCATACGATGCCGACAGCGAAGGTAAAGAAGGTACTTACTACACTTGGACAAAAAAAGAAGTTGAGGATTTACTTAATAATGATGCCGAACTTTTTTCGGTTGCATACGGTGTAACTGCTGCGGGAAATTTTGATGGAACTAACGTATTAAATAGATGTGCATCTAAAGAACATTTAAAATGCCTTTTTTCAATTGATTGCACAACAGCAAATAGTAAAATTGATAAGGCCAAGCAAGTTCTCTTAGATGCTAGAAAAAAACGTACAAAGCCTGGTTTAGATGATAAAATAATTGTATCGTGGAATGGATTATTAGTATCCGCATTAACCGAAGCATACATTTCGTTTGGAGATGAAAAATATCTTAACACAGCAATCAACAGTTTAAACTACATTGAAAACTACCACTATAAGAATGAGAAGTTAAATCGGATTTATTGTAAAAATAAAATATCAGCTGATGCTCTTTTAGACGACTATGCAAATCTTATTAAAGCCTACATTTCGGTGTATAAAGTAACGCTTGATAATATTTGGCTGTCTAAAGCCGAAAAGCTCGTAGAGACAGTAATACAAGATTTTTATGATAACGAATCGGGTATGTTTTTCTTTGCTCCTTCAAACAAAACTGACTTAATTGCCCGAAAGATGGACTTGACAGATGGTGTAATCACCTCATCGGGTTCAACAATGGCGCAAAACCTGTTCGAGATTGGAAGTATTATTGGCATCGATAAGTATATTGATATGTCAAAACAGATGCTAGCAAACATCACCGCTTCGCTCGAACATGGTGGGCCATACGTCTTTGGTTGGGCTAAACTGATGCTTTCATTGCAATTACCATCAGTACATATTCGATTTGATTCAATTCAGAGCAGAAACACCTTAAACCAAATCCAAGCTAAAGTAATCTGCCCTGTTATTTTTCCAACGTTATTAAATAACAACTCAAAACAGGTAATAAGCAACGGTCAACTAAAGGTTTGTATAGGACGAACTTGCTACCCCTCAGCTAGCGAACCCGATTACTTTGTTGAGTTAATAAACTCTATTCGAATCGATAGCTAGAAATCAAGCCTTCTAATAGTTCACATCTAACTATATTATTAATGTGAGTTCAGTATAAGAATTCTAACACAGAGTTTCGATGGTATCTAAAAAAACTATTAACCGCAAAGATTCCAAAGGAATCGCAAAGTTCGCCAAGTTATAATTATTTAACATACTGAATTTTAGGATATTTGCGTTTTTTACTTAGCGTGCTTTGCGGTAAAAAGTCATCTTTTTAGACAGTCTATTAGGTTGACCAAATAGGTTACATTGAACTAATTATTCTAAACACAAACTGAGGTTATATTATGGAAATTGAAAGCATATTTAGCAATAACCGAAAGTGGATTGCCGAAAAGCTAAGCACCGACTGCGAGTACTTTAAAAGGCTTTCGGTTGGGCAAAGCCCCGAATACCTCTACATTGGTTGTTCCGATAGCAGAGTCACAGCCGAAGAGCTTATGGGTGTTCAACCGGGTGATGTTTTTGTGCATCGCAATATTGCGAATATGGTTCCCAATACCGACCTCAGCTCCATGTCGGTTGTGAACTATGCCGTTAGCCACCTAAAGGTTAAGCACATTATTGTTTGTGGGCATTACTACTGCAATGGTGTTAAGGCGGCAATGCAATCGGCCGATTTGGGAATTCTAAACCCTTGGCTTAGGAATATTAGGGATGTTTACCGACTACATAAAGCAGAATTAGATACCATAACCGACGAGGAGGAGCGCTACAAGCGCTTGGTTGAGCTAAACGTTCAGGAGCAATGCGTGAACATCATAAAAACACCCGATGCTCAAAAGGCCTATAAGGAAAGAGGCGTAAAGGTTCATGGCTGGGTTTTTGATGTTCGCTCGGGAAAGCTAATCGATCTAAAAATCAACTTTACCAAAATCCTTGAGAATATAATGGAGATATATAGGATTACTTAACTAAGTAAGATTACAAATCTGCTCAGCTGCAATTTACCACGTGCAAGTAGGAAATTTTTTATCATTCTTCAATTAATCAAAACTCAATCGTTTAATGATTTACCAACAACTTGAGTATAAACTATTTTTTCATTATCGTTTAATCCAATCAACTTATGCAGTTTTTCTCTGTCAACCAAAGCAAGTATAGCAGTGCTTAAATTAGCTGCAGCACAGTAGAGATAAACATTTTGACTAATAAATCCTGTATCTACTGATGATGTAAACCATTTATTATCATCATTTTTAAATTGGAATGTTTTTAATCTTGTATAATCTGAAACATAAATTAACCCAATAGGAGCAGAACGCATCATTTTCTGTTTGCCAATATTCTCTCTGNNAGATCCTTTGATTGAACTCTAATAAGCTGATGTTCTTTTTCATCGTAGCAAAAAACTCCATTTGATAAAGCGGTATAAACTTTTATCTCTTGTGAATTACACGCAGAAGGAGCACTCCTTCGGCTTTTACTCCTGCTTGATTCCATATGTGTAATTCCGCATGCAGCCCACAATAAATTTGATAGCTCTTGCTCTGAAAGCTCTGAATCTTTCCATTTCCTTTTGGTTCGACGCATTTCTATTGCTTTCATTAAAGGAAATTCAAGATCTTTTTGTGGCTCTGGAAGTTTAATAAAATCTGTCATACTATTTAATTGCTTTTGAGACAAAACTATATTGTTTTAAAATGTTTCTCTTTAGCAATTAAAAACAATTTTAAATTATGTCAGATTATTAGATTGTTATGTCGTCTTTTAAACTTGCTACCAACACCTGCTGCTAAATTGTCTGTTGGGATAAAAACGACGAAGTCTTTATTCCATACATTTTTAAAGCCAAAAAAGAAGAATCCTTCATCGCTGGAGCATGGGTTTGATTTTCGCCAGGAAAGCTAATCGACCTAAAAATCAACTTCACCAAGATTCTTGAGAATATAATGGAGATTTATAGGATTACCTAATGTCTATTATCTATAACAGCATAAAAATATTGAGCTATTTTCTAATTCCTTTTAACTTTATTCCCTTCCAACCCATTAGCACATCAAAACTTCCCTTTTCATTGTTGATGAATTCAAATGATTCAGGTTCTTTTGGATCCTCAAAAAAAATGTACTCCGATTCAGCATTAAGTATCGCGATCAATTCTTTATCTTGATATACAACTAAATGATTTTCATTTATACTAAAAGTTAAATCCAAATTATTCAAATCAGCAAATGAATACGTTCCAATATATTTTTCCATTTTATCAGAAGGCAGTTTTATTGATTTTCGGTTTAACTCTTTAGGAATTTCATAGGGCTTATTTTCAAGAATTTTTGTTAAGTCTTCAATTGTTTTTTGAAAAGGTATTTCGTCGTAATTGCACAATAGTATAAAGTTGTAATCGCGCTCAAGGTTTGTATAGATTTCAACTCTAATTCCATCCGAACCGCCATTTTTTTCAATTACATTATTTTCATCCTTTAACAAGGAAGCATACGGTTCATGCTTTATATGATTCAAAAATTTATTTAAATCGCTGGCTGTTGAGAATAGCCTTGCAGTTTTCAGTTCATCTTTTAAAATGTTATCTACCTGAACAATTAAAGTATCATCCTTTTTGTGATTTTTTGCCAAACACTTAATGTTATTTTCCTTTGTGTAAAAATGTGTTCCGGAACTTTTCATTTTTAATGGCTTGAACAATTCATCATTTACATATTGTGCGAAGGTTTTTTTTGAAATTCTCTCGATTATAAAATAAACAAGCTCATATCCAACATTTGAATATTGAAATCCCGTTCCGGGCTTAAACAATAGTTTTTGTTTTTTAGCGTATTCAATTATTTGATCAGCCAATAAATCTATTTTATTACCTTCAATATTTTCAAAACTTCTTGGTAATCCAGATGTATGATTCAGTAACATCTCAAGTGTTATTTTTTCGCCATTCGGAAATCCTGGGATAAACTCATTAAGGAATTGGCCTTTACTTAATTTGCCTTCTATCTCCAATTTTTCAATTAAATAATGAGCCATTAATTTAGACACCGAATGAATATCAAACTGACTTTCAATACTAACATAGGTGGTACTTTCCTTATCAGGATTTAGATTATATGCTTTATTGATAATTTCAGTATTTTTCTGTATTACATAAATCACACCATTGAATTTCCCAATACTGGAAAGAGCCGAGAAATATTCATCAATCTTTTCTTTCAAGTCAGGAGTTGGGTGGACATTAGGTTCCTTAAGCTTTCCACCTATCGTATTACACGAAAAAAGAGCTGTGCTTAGTATTAATACCAACAAATGTTTCATGGAACAAAATTCTATTTCGTTAAAACGTTTTCATAGCAAAAAATGTTTGGAAGTATAAACCCACACATCTATCCACCGTTAGAAACTTAGTTAAAGGTAATAAAAACCCAGCATCTGCGAGATCTAGCCTCAATATTTTTTGCCATGTACTAGCAAACATGCATTGTTATTTAAATTCAAATTCTACTCTTCTATTAATTCCGTCATTCATTTTCAGCCTGTTAAATAGCATGAAGTTGGAGAATAAAAATTGCGAGGAATATCAGCAGAAGGCATTATTAGTTGACTACAATTTTTAGCCAACTGACTTCCCTCTACCTTTAGTCTTGTCTTTAATACACTCCAATATTTCCGTGGATTAGGACTTTCCATTAATACTTCAACAACATCAACAATTGAGAAATACCATTTCTCTGTTTTGATTCAATTCGAATCTCCAAATGCTTTATTTTGCTACATTTGGTGCTATAAATTGTAAGCAATGGATGGTAAAATTAAGCTGGTTGAGCATTTCTTTATTCTTAATGGGCAGACAATAGGCACCTCTAGTTTTGCCTATCAGTTCCCTGCTGAATCCAAGATTGTATACGAGGTAATTCGGGTGAAGAATTCGACACCGCTTTTCTTTGAGCATCATATGGAGAGGCTGATGAATTCTATCAGAATATTAAATTTTGAACTACCTCAGCTACAAACCATAAAAGAGCAGATAAAAAATCTGCTCGATAAAAACCCAATTGCCGAGAATAACCTTCGTATATCGTTAATTTACAAGAACTCATCTACGCTCGATACATTGATTTACTTCGTACCAAGCACCTACCCAACTGAAATCCAGAAACAAGAAGGTGTTGAAGTAAAATTACTTAAGGCAAACCGCGATAACCCAAACGCCAAGGTCGAAAACACGTTACTACGCGAAACGGCCAATAGGATTATTGCTGAAAGCAATTGCTATGAGGTTTTACTGGTAAACGACCAAGGGTTTATAACAGAAGGCAGCCGTTCCAACGTTTTCTTCATAAAAGATAACACATTCTACACTGCCCCATTAAGCATGGTTCTTGGAGGTATAACACGGTTGGTAGTAATTGATTTAATTGGTAAACTAGGATTTAAACTTATTGAAAAACCTGTCAATATTCATGAAATTGGTAGCTTTGACTCAGCCTTTTTAACGGGAACATCGCCAAGCGTGCTACCAATAAGCAAAATCGATGAGTTTAGCTTTAACGCCAGTTCAAAAGCCTTGCAAATACTGATAAGCGAATATAACGAGGCAATTAAAAAAGACATTTCAACCTTTAAGGGCAAACCGATATGAACATTTCAATAATTCAAACCGAATTACACTGGGAATCATCCTCGAAAAACATCGAGATGTTCGATGAGAAGATAGATTGCATAAAAGGCGATGTTGATATCATTGTGCTTCCTGAAATGTTCACAACAGGCTTTACCATGTCACCCGAAAATTTGGCCGAGGAGTGGCCAGGGGAGTCGGTAAAATGGATGCAACAAAAGGCAAAATCCAAGGGTTCTGCAATTGCTGGTAGCATAATCATCGAAGAGGATAGCAAATACTTTAACCGCTTGGTGTTTGCCCATCCCGATGGAAAATTGGAACATTACGATAAGCGTCATCTTTTCCGCATGTCGGGCGAGCATAAATATTACGATGAGGGTCAACAACGTGTAGTTGTAACTTATAAAGATTTCAGAATACTACTACTTGTTTGCTACGATTTACGCTTCCCTGTTTGGAGTCGGAATCGGAACGATTACGATATGATTTTGATAGTTGCCAACTTCCCCGAATTGCGTCGATATGCATGGAATACCCTTTTGCCCGCTAGGGCAATTGAGAACCAATGCTACGTTGCTGCTTGTAATAGAGTTGGAGTCGATGGCAACGGTGTAAACTACACTGGCGATTCACAAATTATCGACCCACAAGGGAAAATTATAGCCCTCGCAAATCCCAACGAGTATCAGATTGTATCAGCAAACATCAATATACAAGAGGTAATTAATTTCCGCAGGTCATTCCCTGCTCACCTCGATGCCGATGGGTTTATTATTCAGTAGCTACTGGTTTTGAGTTCTGAGTTCTGTCTTCCATCTTCTGACTTCTGACTNNACTTGCGCTTCCAAATCAATATAGAAATCCAAAATATGCTTTTAAATATCAATTAAAAGTTCAATTCTGCTAAAAGATTTACATATATTCGCAAACATTATTTCAGAAATCGCATTTTTAAATCTCTTAATTATGGATTCGTTACTCTCAAACCCTTACATATGGGTTGTTCTCTCTTATTTCGCCTTAGTCATTGGTATTTCTTTTTTAACAAAAAAAATTGCTACAAAATCATCAGCTGATTATTTAGTTGCTGGTCGTAACCTTGGTATACTAGTCTGTTCAATTGTTATCGCAGCCGAATGGCTTGGTGGTTTGAGCACAATTGGGGTAAGCGAAAAGGCTTTTCACACCATGTCACTTCAGCCTATACTTTACAATATATCAACTGCTATAGGAATGCTCATTCTGGGTTTTACACTTGCTAAGCACTATCGCGAAAAGAAAGTGCATACTGTAAGCGAGATGATTGAAAGCATCTTTGGTAAAAAAGCAAGAACTATTTCAGCCATTGCATTTCTTATAGCTTTTATCACATTAGCATATGTTGAGCTAACCACTTTTTCGCACGTTTTAGCCCCAATTTTTCATATCAACTGGATTTGGGCTGTTATTCTTGGCGCAGCAATAACAACGCTTTATATGTACATTGGAGGGATGCATGCGCTGACCATTGTAGCAATTATCAACCTTGTTGTTCGGTACGTTGGAATTGGTATTGCTGTTATTGTAGGGTTTATGGCAATTGGCAATTTTCATGTTCTATCAGAAAAACTTGTTGCTGCAGGTGCACCAACAAACTACTATAACCCATTTAGCATGGGGTGGACAGCAGCTTTCAGTTTAATCCTTGGTGGAATCCTTGGAGGTATGGCTGCTCAGGCAAGTATACAACCCGTTTTTGCCGCAAAAACTCCATTAACAGCTAAACGTGCAGCAATTCTATCGGCACTATTTATCGCTCCATTTGGTTTAATGACCGCCTTTTTAGGTTTGATGGCACGAAGCGGTATCTTTTTTGATCCATCAACCATAGTTGATGCAAAAGAAGTTTTGCCACGGTTACTAATGACGCCTGAATTTATTCATCCTGTTCTTGGTGGTCTTGCTATCGCAGCAATTCTTGCGGCAATTCTTTCGACAATAGGTCCAGTTAACTTTGCTATCGTTACAATTGCAACAAAAGATATCTATCACGGTTTATTCAAAAAAGATGCATCGGATGAAAATGTGTTAAAATTTGCACGTAGATTAGTAATTCTTGTTAACCTGATTACAATACCAATGGCAATATTTATCAAAGGAGCAGTACTTGACGCTGGGTATTTCTCCTATGCAATACGAGCAATTGGAGCAATTGTAATCCTTTTGGGTATTTACAAGTTAAACTGGATATCGCAATACGCTGTTCGTTTTGCCTTTATAGGCGGAACCTTAGCAATTATCTTTAGTTTGGTTGCTAAAAAATTGGAATGGTTCGAGATTGATAAAACCTATGCCAGTATAATTGCAACTATTTTCTTCATCTTAGTTGGAAATCTTTACTCGAAATTAAAAAAGAGTAAAGAGGTAATTCAAAAAGCCTAATTTAATATGTTTTTGCCTTTAAAAGATATAAGAGTTTTAGAACTAGCAAATGTTCTGGCGGGTCCAACTGTTGGGGTTTCGTTGGCTGAACTAGGTGCAACGGTTATTAAGGTTGAAAACCTTTTAACCTGTGGCGATGTTACCAGAACATGGAAATTACCTTCGGAGGATTCAACTACTGATATTTCTGGGTATTTCAGCTGTGCCAACTGGGGAAAGAAATCTATCTCACTAAACTTAAATAGTCCTGATGGTTTAGATATCGTTTATAGACTTGCGTCAATATGCGATATTGTTCTCGTAAGCTATAAACCCGGCGATGCCGAAAAACTAAAGGTCGATTACAATACGCTTAGCCAACGCAATAAAAAATTGATATACGCTCATTTAACAGGTTACGGGCTTAAAAACCCACGTGCCGGTTATGATGCTATAATTCAAGCCGAAAGCGGTTACACCTTTATGAATGGCGAACCAAATGGCAAACCAGTAAAGATGCCTGTAGCATTAATGGATCTTTTAGCTAGCCATCAAATTAAAGAGGCTATTCTGCTTGCTTTGCTTAATCGTGAGCGTACTGGTAACGGTCAATATTTCGAAGTTAGCTTGATAAAGAGCGGAATTGCTTCCCTTGCAAACCAAGCAACTAATTGGCTTGTGGGCGAAAGTATTCCAAAACAGATGGGTTCTGATCATCCAAACATCGTTCCTTATGGAACCATTTTTTATACAAAGGATGAGAAACCTATTGTTTTGGCTGTTGGAAACGACAAACAATTTTCTGACCTTTGTTCAATTCTGGGAAAACCCGAATTGGCTAAAGATCCTAAGTTTGCTAATAATTTCAACAGGGTTAGCAATAGAGAAGAGGTGGTTACAATTCTTCAACAATTGATTGGCGAGGTTGAAAGGGATTCTTTACTTGAACTATTAGATAAGAAAAGTGTTCCTGCGGGAGGTGTTTTTAACATGAAAGAAGTTTTTGAACTTCCCGAGGCAAAGGAACTAGTAATGGAGTCAAAAACTGGTTCTGGAATGAATATAAAAGGGCTTAGAACAATAGCATTTACTTTTAATGGAAAAGATAAACCTTACGCCATTTCTGCTCCTCCACACTATGGTGAGCATACAATGCAAGTTTTAAAGGAGATGCTTGGTTTCTCAACAGAAAATATACAGTGTTTAATCGAAAATAATGTAGTTTATGCACGCAACAACGGAAAGTAAAACGAAAGCCTTTATCGACGGTTCAAGGTTGATAACGGAATCGTGTGTTAGAGCTGGTGCGGATGTGTTTATTGGGTATCCCATTACTCCCGCAAATAACCTATATCTCTACGCTAGTAAGCGTTATCCAACAATGCTTGCTGCCCCCGATGAAATTACCACTTTGCAGTGGATGGCAGGATTTGCAACTGCAGGTCATGTGCCAGTTACTGCTACATCGTTCCCTGGCTATGCTTTGATGGTTGAGTCTATCAACATGGCGTATATGCAGGAGTTGCCAATGGTAATTATCCTTGTGCAGCGCTTAGGACCCGCTACTGGTACAGCAACTTGTGGGGCTCAAGGGGACTTATCAGTTGTTTACGGAACACTTTCCGGAGGTTTTGAATTGCCAACACTTTGCATCAGTAATATCGATGATTGTTGGGATTTATCGGCAAAAGCCGTTGAAACAGCTATCAAACTAAGAACTCCTGTAGTTCTTTTAACTTCAAAAGAGATGGTAATGACCCTTTTAAGCTACGATTGGTCAAAACTATCTGAGATAAAACCAACAAAGGTTAAGACTTTTGAAGGCAAAGCACCTTATCTTCCTTATGCTTATAACGATG
>DQHR01000130.1 GCA_003531155.1 Bacteroidales bacterium
AAAATCAAGTAAGTGTTGTTACATTATGTCACGAAATGTAACAACACTTACTTGATTTTCGGGTTGGAAAGTGTAGTCCCAAACTCTTTTACCATTGATGCTAATGTTATAAGTGTTTAATACAAAGCGATGAGCCCAAAGTAAATCCGACCATCCGTCGGAATCCCCTTTTATCATAAAACAAACATTATCAACATTCCCGTCATTATCACCATCAATGTTTAATGCGTTATTAACGGGGCTGTTGGAGTTTATCCATGTAACTGCATCTTTTAAAAGTGCATGTTCCCTTTGTGTTGCTTCAGATTGAGTTTTATAACCCGATGGGTTAGATGTTGCATTGTATGGTCTAAAATAACCTCGTGTATGTGAATCCTGATATGATGCATTAGTCGTTGTAGGTGATGCGCATGTGGGGTAATGAGTGCTGTTAATTGTTAAATTTCCATATGAAACCTCATTGAAATATGTATTTAAGCAATAAGTAGAAGGAGCATTTAGTTTATTATCATAACTTTGTCTAGTTGTTGAAATTTCAGATTCACCTGAAAATCTTATATATATTACAATATTATTAAGGGTACCTATGTGTGGAGCATGTACAGGCTCTGATGCTTTTGATGCCATTAGTGCTTTATACCTTTGAACCTTATTACTATACTCCGTTCTCGAAATTTTAATCCAAGGTTTTATTCCAGTTATTTCTGGTTTTATCTGATTCACCTTATACTTCGAAGGAGTAATTAATTCACCCTGTTTGTTGGCATAATAGAAATAGCCATCTTCCGCTTGAATGATAGTATATCCATCTTTATCATGTATCCAGTTATAATATTCATCGCCAGAAACAAAACACTCAATTACTTCACCATTAGGCTGAGTGATGGTATAAGGCAAAAATCTATAAGGAGCAGCATTAATTATTAATGCTGATAAGACTAGGATTAAAATCAGAAATTTTCTCATTGTTGTTATTTAATAATTTTGAACTCTTTAATAATTGTTTTTTTATCCTTTTCGGTACCATAGTCAATTGATATACGATATAAACCAATCTCGGAATTATTTTCAATTGTCTCGGGAATACCATTTTGCAGTTGTTTCCCGCACCATCCTTCTTTTAGATTCCAATCGTACTTGTGTTTCTCAGAAGGATTTAGGGTTAATGTTTTTGGAGGTGCATTACAATCGGCTCCACAGGGGCACGATATTATTTTCACTTTTCGCCAGCTATTATTTTCAAATTTTTCAATGCGTTTTAGCCATGGACTGTATATGGTTATAGGTGAGTTTGTGTTGTTAATAACTTCAAAATATGCTACTGAACCTACTTTTATTTCTGATGCTCCAACTATTGTAAAAGCATTAATTTTCTCAGGCTCTTGGTTTATTGATGCTATGCTCTTAGTGTTTTTGCACCCTGTTAAAAGTTGAAGGCATATTAGAGGAATAAAAAGATAACCCTTCAATAATGTTTTGATGTTCATATGTAACTTGTTTTAGGTTGAAAAATCAAATATAAGACTTTTAAAAAGAAGTAGTCTTAAACATTCTTCATGTTATTAGATTATAGTATTTATGCAACTAAAAATAAATAGTAACATATTCATTATTAATCATAAAAATTTTTGTTGGGTTCAAAAAGTTATGTACTTTTGCAGTCCAAGTTTTTTTTATTTATAATGTCTAACTAATTAATTTAAAGCAATTTAATGATTAATCACGAAGAAATCGCTTCTAGCGAAGCAGAAAACGAAGTAAAAGAAAATACAGTTGCTTCAAAAAAACAAACTACAAAATCAGTTGAGGCTGGTGTAGAAAATTTTGATTGGGATTCATATGCTGAAGCAAGCATCTATACCCAAAGCGAAAAAAGTAATTTTGAGTCAATGTACGACAAAACCCTTTCAGTTATTGGCGAAAGCGAATGCATGGAGGGAACAGTTATCGCTATGAACAAGCGCGAAGTTGTTATCAACATTGGCTATAAATCAGAAGGTGTTATTAGCCTAAACGAGTTCCGTTACAATCCTGATATGAAGATTGGCGATAAAGTTGAGGTTTATGTTGAAATTCAGGAAGACAAGAAAGGTCAGCTAATTCTTTCTCACAAAAAGGCTCGCTCAATGCGTTCATGGGATCGCGTTAACTCTGCTCTTGAGAAAGACGAAATTATTAAGGGTTTCATCAAATGTCGTACAAAAGGTGGTATGATTGTAGATGTTTTCGGTATCGAAGCATTCTTACCCGGTTCGCAAATTGATGTTAAGCCTATTCGTGATTACGATATCTATGTTGGTAAAACTATGGAATTCAAGGTTGTTAAAATCAACCAAGAGTACAAAAACGTTGTTGTTTCTCACAAAGCGCTTATCGAGGCTGAACTTGAGCAACAAAAGAAAGATATCATTGCTAAACTTGAAAAAGGACAGGTTCTTGAGGGAACCGTTAAGAATATCACCAGCTACGGTGTGTTCATTGATTTGGGCGGCGTAGATGGTCTTATCCACATTACCGACCTTTCATGGGGTCGTGTTACACATCCAGAGGAGATCGTTCAATTAGATCAGAAATTAAATGTTGTTATTCTTGATTTCGATGATGCTAAAAAACGTATCGCTCTTGGTTTAAAACAGCTTACTTCTCATCCTTGGGATGCACTTGATGCTAACCTAAAAGTTGGTGATGTACTTAAAGGTAAGGTAGTTGTACTTGCTGATTATGGTGCATTTGTTGAGATTGCTCCTGGTGTTGAAGGTCTTATCCACGTTTCTGAAATGTCTTGGAGTCAACACTTACGTAGCGCTCAAGAATTCCTAAAAGTTGGTGATGTTGTTGAAGCTCAAATCCTAACTCTTGATCGCGATGAGCGCAAGATGTCTTTGGGTATGAAACAGCTTAAAGCTGATCCTTGGACAAAGATTGAGGAGAAATATCCTATTGGTTCAAAACACAGCGCAAAAGCTCGTAACTTCACTACATTCGGTGTGTTCGTTGAAATTGAAGAAGGTGTTGATGGTTTAATCCACATCTCTGACCTTAGCTGGACTAAGAAGATTAAACACCCTGCAGAATTCACCACCGTTGGTGCTGATATCGATGTCGTAGTTCTTGAAATCGACAAAGAAAACCGTCGCTTAAGCCTTGGTCACAAGCAACTCGAAGAAAACCCATGGGATGTATTCGAAAC
>DQHR01000086.1 GCA_003531155.1 Bacteroidales bacterium
TGATTCCCTGTCACAGGGTGATCGGCGAAAATGGAAACCTTACAGGATACGGGGGAGGGATTTGGCGAAAAAAATGGTTGCTCGATTTTGAAAAAAGCAACTGTTGAAAATGACCTAAACTCACAATAATAACTCCAGCATGAAATAACAGTAACTAGCTGACATCCAGTATTTAAAAACCTTTTGTCATGCTGAACGAAGTGAAGCATCTATATTACAAATATTTAGATCTTTCGCTACGCTCAGGACTGAACTTGCGAACCGAACGCAGTGAGTTCAGCGAAGCTAATTCAGAGAAGCCAATGACATCTTAAATAGAACTAACGTAATAATAGTAAACAATGATAAAAAGAGTATTTGCTCCGGGGTGTGCTTTAATGCTATATAAACCAGAGATTGCAGAAAGAATACATTTATTACTAAACGAAAAATTAGGTAATATGGAAATGTTGATGACTTGCTGTCATCATGACCCTCAGCTAAAGGAGTTAACCGAAATAATAAATATCTGTCCAGGTTGCAACAAACGATTCGAAAATGACTATGAGAATACCTCTACAATCTCGATATGGGAAATACTTGCTGATAACGAATTTATTGAACTGCCAGACTATCAAGGTAAAAAAATGTCGATAATTGATGCATGTCCAACCCGCAATCAAGAAAAAATCCAAACCGCAATTCGGAAGGTAATAAGTAGGATGAACATTACGTTAGTTGAACCTGTAAACACCCGAGCAAAAAGTACCTGCTGCGGCGACAGTTTCTACGGACTAATACCTGTTGAGAAAGTTAAGGAGCAAATGATAAAACGTACATCAGAGATGCCCGTTGATGAAATAATTGTATACTGCGTGTCCTGCATTAAATCAGTATACATTGGCGGGAAAAAGCCACGATACCTAATAGACCTGCTCTTTGCTCAGGAAACTTTTCCCAAAACATACGAGCCAGAAGAATGGCATAAAGAACTTGAATTATATATGGNNTATGGAAAAACACTAACAGGAAAGCATTAGCAACTTGAATTAAAGCAAGTAGCATTTGCCAAAGTAAAATTTACCTCAGCATTCTTAAAATCTCAGGAATACTCGTATAAGTTTTGGCTTGGTTTTCATCCTTCCAAACCAATTTAAAAAAATCACAATTTTGACAGCTTACCGATTTCATTGCAGCAGAGCCTTGTACTTTTCCTCCACAATAGGTACCAGCAACTGCCCAACAAGTCCGTCCTCCATTTTTTCCAGAGTTAACTCCGTTAACCTTTGTTTCAATGGCAGCAGGGCATACACCTAATTCTTTAACTTTACTCCCATTAGGTTGTCTCCCACAATTTTTAAATTCCCAACAGTTTTGCTTCATAAGATTAAGATTTAATGTTATAAAGTTAAACGAATTGAAAACATTCTGCGTTTCGTGTTTTTGAAGTAAAAAGATCAATATATAAACTGATTCTGGTCACCTTATAAGCAACGTAGTATGCATTACACATAAATGCAAATGTCATTAACGATAACCTATAAATTTGAAATTCGGCTAAAATCTTTGTCTCAGCTGAAGGTTTAATCGACTATAGCGATTTGAGTTCTCGAATGTTTCCTCAAATTTTATAGAGAACGTAAGGTTTTTAATCAACCTAAGTGAAACGCTAATATCAACAATATTTTGTCTCAAAGATGAAAGAGCACCAGTAAATGAATAATCAACATNNCATACTGGTAACCACTCTCAACATAAACTTTCCCTTTAAAAATATCGCGCGAGATATTCAGATAATATATGTTTCCTCTCAAATAGTTAGATTGTAACCAAGTAGTGGCAATAGTTGTTGAAACATTTATCCATGGCACTTTGCTATAAGTTACATAACCATAAATATTTTTGGATTCATTAGAGTTTTTAGAAGGGAAACGATATCCAGTTCTAACACCAAAATAGATATTCTTTAATGAATTATAGTTTGCCTGAAAACTTAAACCCTGTCGAGTTTCATTATCAATAATTTGATTTATAAAGCTTTTATACGTTTCATAATAGATTACATTTTTCCTAATATCGTATGATGTTGATAGGGATATACGCCTCCAAGGTCTATAACTTAATGAAACATAAGAACTTGTTAGAGATAAAGTATTTTGGGCTTTCCCATTTACATTTTTATACAAGTCTAATTCAATCGATCCAAATAGATACAAATTTTTAAGTAACGAATTGTTGTGCTGAAAATATGCAAATCGCCTATCTGTTTTAGATGAGTTCATCTGGTTTACAAATGCAAAAGTATTTTGCATTTCACCATTAGAGTTCTTAACATTGTGAGCAATGTAAGCACCAAATTGTGGTAAGTTAAAGTCAAAGTTGTAGTCAATATAGTTTGGCCTAGAGCCAACAAACCCACCTAATGAAAATTTATTGATTTTTGTCTCGAATTGCAGCCCATCGATAGCACCAATATTGGAGATTTTGGGGTTAACCCTGCGACCAAAACACAATTGATTATTCTTATTAATATCATATCTAAAATTTACACTATAGAATCTAAGTGCATGAAATACATCTTGCTTAACTAAATACCATTCATTCTGATTATACCGAAATGAAGTATACGTTTCGAATGATAACCTTGAATCGTTTATATTTTTGGCATCTAAACTTAAGTTATACTGATATCTGTTTGAGTTTGCAACATCTGTATTTGAGAAGTTCGAATAAGAAGAGGCCGATATGCTCCCATTAATTTTCTGTTTGTATTCGCTTTGCTTAACATTTTTCTCTGTATCCGTGGTTACAATTGAATCATTTGCTGCTTTTGGCTTTACAATTTCATTTTTAGGAAGCGTACGCTTAACCCTATTTTTAGTAGCAATTTCCATTGAAATAGGCAATGCGGTATCAGAAATTGAAGTGCAAACACAAGAAGTTGATGAAAGAGCAGTGACAACTAAAACTGGGACTAAAGCGTTATCTCTTGTTGAAAAAAGAGTGTCCCCAACAGAAATATTTTTTGTTGATTCGAATTTAACATATACGTTCTGTGAACTCACGTAGCTTACCTTTCCAATTTGTGCATCCACTTTTGTCTGTGCATCAATATTAATTGCAATAAAGGCAATTAAAAAGACAACAATTAAATATCTCATAGTTTAATAAATTTCTTGTTACTGTGTAACTCCTATCTATGATGACAGTGTAAACATGCCTCACTCGTATAGGAGTACCCACTTTTGCCCTGATGCTCTCTATCCATTGAAGTTTTATTATGAGCATGACAACCGAGACAACTAAAAATGCTATAATCATTTGTATTAGCATGACATTCGGTGCAACTTGACCACTTACCATCATGGGCTCCTGAATAAATTCTAAAATATTGGCTATCGTGTTGTTTATAATTTGCTGGATTCCATCCAGGTCTAGTTGAGTGGCAATCGGTGCATACTGTTTGAAAGTTTAAAGTTTGATGGTTGGGATTTGACGTTGAATTATAGTCCGTCTGATGGCAGCTAAAACACTCCCTCGATAAACCCGAGTAGGTTCCATTAGTATGACATGTTACACAGGTGCTAACGGAATGCCCTTGCGTGAGAGGGAAGAATTTGTGATTAAAACCATCTCCCTGCCAACCGTTTGAATAAACATTATGGCAATCATCACAACGAGTAGAAAATCCAGATGCAGCATGGTTTGGTTGTGTTGTGGCGTTATAGTCATTACTATGACAATTAAAGCAATCTGTGCTAATCACTTCAAATCGAAGAAAAGTTTCAGATTTATGGCATTGTGAACACTCAACTGTAGCATGAACTCCGATTAGAGGAAAACGACTTTGCTGGTGGATTTGCGTAATATTCTCAACTAACCATGAATTTGAACTATGACAACGTTTACACTCCTGCCCAACGGTTGATTCATGCACATCTTTATGGCATGCTGTGCACTCAGTCTTTGCCTCAGAAAAGATTAAGGTAGGATGACAAAGTTTGCAATCAGTTTTAGCATGCTGCCCTAGCAGGGGCATTTTAGTTTTATCGTGATCAAAAGAGTATATTTCCTTATCAACATGCCACCCTTTTGAACTATGGCATACATTGCAACTTATTTTAAAATTATCGCCATGGGGAGTTTGCTTGAACCAGCTGATTAACACAACTGAAAAAGCAATTATTGCTACTAATAGAATTCTTATTTTATAATTTTTCATTCGGCTGATCCTCTAGGATGACATTGTAAGCATGCTGAGCTTATATATGAATAGTTTGCTTGTCCGCTATGTTTACTATCCATCTCTGCCTTATTGTGTTCATGACAGTTAGTGCAACTAAACGCTTTATAGTTACTTGTATTAGAATGGCAATCTATACAACTTGACCATTGACCCCTGTGTTTACCAGAATATATTGGGAACGAAAGAGCATCATGAAGTTTGTAACTTGCAGGTTTCCATCCTGGAGCTGTAGTGTGGCAGTCGGTACAAACTGTTGAGAAATTCAAAGCCGAATGGCTAGGGTTGCTTGTTCCATTATAATCTGCCTGATGGCATGTAATACACTCCTTCGACACGTTTGTATAATTACCATTCACGTGGCATTTTGAGCAATCGGTAATGGAGTGCCCTTGTGTTAAAGGAAAACTGCTATGATTGAATGTTGCTGGTTTCCATCCAGGAGCCGTTGTGTGACATGCAGTGCATGCAGTTGGGAAGTTAGCTGCCTGATGATTCGGATTTGTTGTGGAATTATAATCCGATTGATGGCATGAAAAGCAATCCGAAGATGTACTTGAATAATTTCCATTTACATGACATTTGGAGCAATCGCTAATTGAATGCCCTTGTGTTAAAGGAAACATGCTATGATTGAAAGTTGTTGGTTTCCATCCGGGTGCTGTAGTGTGGCATTCAGTACAAGTTTTTGGAAAATTAGCTATTGAGTGATTTGGGTTTGTTGCGCCATTATAATCCGAAAGGTGGCAAGAAGAACAATCTGTTGAAATTTTTGAAAACTGCCCACTCGTATGGCATTTAAGGCAAGCAACTCCGTAGTGTCCTTTACTAAGCGGGAAAAAGTTGTGGTTGAAATTTGCTGTACCCCAATCCTGAGAATAAATGCTATGGCACTCCATACATTGAGTCGAATATCCAGATTGCTTGTGGTTAGGTTGGGTAGTTGCTAAATAAACATCGCTATGACATCCGTAACAATCATTACCAATTACTTCAAACCGTAAAAAGGTTTCAGACTTATGGCATTGGTAGCAATCAACTGTACTATGAACACCAACTAAAGGGAAACGGCTTTGTTGGTGAACCCTTGTGATATCCTCAACAAGCCAAGAATTAGGGGCATGGCAACGATTACATTCAGGTCCAACGCTTGATTCATGGACATCTTTATGGCATGCTGCACACTCTGTCTTTGCTTCAGAAAAAACTAAAGTTGGATGACAAAGTTTGCAATCAATTTTAGTGTGTTGCCCTTTCAAGGGCAATTTTGTTTTATCATGATTAAAAGAATAGATTGCCTTATCCAACTTCCAACTCTTTGGGCTATGGCAAACATTGCAGCTAACCTTAAAATCAGGTCCATGAGGCGATGGTATTAACCATGCAATCAGGAACACTGAAATTGCGATAATTAAAAGTGACAAGCTTCGCATCTGTAATCTTTTATTTTATAAATTATATACGATTCAGTCTTTGATGGCTTATGACATTTAGCACAGGCAACCTTTTCATGTTCGCCATCGAGCTTAAATGCCGTTTTACTATGATCAAATCTATTAGCTTTCCAATTATCAGAGGTATGGCACTCCTCACAACTCGTTGTGCCATTTCGTTCAAATTGATTATGGTGGTTATCGGTATGACAACTACCACAATTAACGGCTAATCCTGCGAATTTCTGCTGATCATGTCCTTCCATCTTCTTCGCAAAATGACATGCCCGACACGACACCGTTTTATGCTCTCCTGTAAGTTTAAAATTTGTTTGAGCATGATCGAAAGTTATGCTATTCCATCTGCTTTCAGTATGGCATTTTGTGCAATTTTGATTAGGGTAATATTTGGCCGAAATAAAGGACTGATGAATGTTTGTATGGCAATCGGTGCATACTTTTCCAATTCCCTTAAAACTCCAACTCTCGCCCTTCTTATGACAATCAAAACATGGCGTTGCCATATGCGCTCCCTGAAGTTTGAATTCCCCTTGATTATGCTGCTCAATGGTAAAATTTGCTACTGTAAACCCTTTAACTGAATGGCATTTTGAACAATTAGGAGATACTCCTCCTTGAGCAAATTGACCTTTATGGTAATCAGCATGACAATCGGTGCAGGTTTTCCCAATCTCTCTGAAACTCCATTTTTCGGTTTTTTTGTGGCACGCAGCACAAGCAGTTGTTTGATGTAAACCTTCCAATTTATATGGTCCAAGATTGTGCTGCTCAATTGTATATTTAATTTCAGCAAATCCATTAATTGTATGACAGCTAGAGCAATCAGGAGATACGCCCCCTTTTGCAAATTGGCTATTGTGATAATCAGTATGGCAATCGATACATTGGTTATGTTTTATGGGATCGGTGTATTTTGTTTTGTGACAAAGTTTGCAGTTTACCTCAACATGTCTACCTTCTAAAGGAAAGTTGGTTTTACTATGATCAAAACTATTTGTACCCTTGATATCATGAAAAGAAGTTTCGGAATGGCATTGTCTACAATTCTGCCCAAATTTATTTTGATGCACATCTTTATGACAATTGGTACAATTGTTATGCTGAATCCCGCTGAACTTCTGAAAATTTTTCCCTCCTATCGTTTCAATAACATGACATTTTAAACACTCAACAGCCTGATGCTTTCCAAGCAAAGGAAACTTTGTAGTTGCATGATTAAATTTTGGTGCAGGCTTAAATGATTCAAAACCATGACAGCTAGCACATGAGCTTGAAAGAGTTTTTCTGTGATAATCTTCGTGGCACGATAAACATTGACCTTTTAATCCAAGATAGGTAAATGATTTTGCCTTAATTTTTTCGTTGGTAATAAATTTCGAGGTATGACAATCATTGCATTTCCTTTTACTGTGTGCCCCTTCTAGTTTAAATCCAGTGAGTGAATGTTGAAACTCTTGCTCTTTAAAATGAACTATTTGGAAATTTTTTCCATGATGATCGTTATGACAGCTAACGCACTCTTTCCCTTTCACCTCCGTTGATGAATGGTATCCTTTCTGAAGATCAACCCGCTCCTTAACTTCAGTATGGCATGCAAGGCATTTCTCGTTTGAAACTTTTGAACCCAAAACATGGCATTCTGTACATTTAGTAAGTCCCTCCAGTTGGGAATGTACTTTAGCAAGCTCGCCTGGCGATATCTGTGCAAAACCATTAATTATTGATAATGCAGTAAGTATAATTGCAAAAGCAATTGGTTTAGGTTTTATAGGTTTAAATTGCATTCCAAACTGAGTTAATGATGTTAACGTTGAGTTATTATTTTAGTGTTTCAATACAACCTCGCCAAACTTTTTAGTGATTGTAATCCCTACTTTCTCCAAAAATTGTGTAGGAAGTTCTCCCCCTGCAAAAATGTAAACCAAATCATTTTTTATTTTAAGATTTTCAGTTCCATCATTGATAGAAAGATTTACATCATCCTTATTAATCGAAATAAGATTTGATTTTAAACGAACATCTATTGTGCCATTTGCAATGGCAGTGTTAACTTTCTTACTATTGTCGGGTTTTAAGCGACTAAAAGCATCTCCCCTGTACGATAAAGTCACTTTGTTCTTATCAGCAAGGAGCAATGCTGATTCTATGGCTGAATCGCCACCTCCAACTACAATAATATCCTTACCTTCTATAACCTCTGGCTCCAGTAAACGGTAAGCCACTTTTTCGGATTCTTCGCCCGGAATATTCAATTTACGAGGAGTACCTCTCCTTCCAATAGCTAATAAAACCCTATTTGCGGTATATTGCTCGCCTGTTAGAGTAGTGATTTTAAAATTGCCACCTTCATTAACTATTGATTCAACCTTCGAGCGCTCTTTTACAGTTATACTATTTTTTGTTAAAACAGTATTCCATAAATCAAGTAGTTCACTTTTACTGGTTTCATAAAGTTTCAATTTACCATAAAGAGGAATATCCATTGGTGCTGTCATCACAATCTTTGAACGAGGGAAGGTGTAAACAGTACCTCCGAGTGAGTCTTGCTCTAATATTATTGCATTGAGTTTAAGCATTTTTGCTTTCAATGCTGCGGAGATACCAGCAGGACCAGCACCAACAACAATTAGATCGTACATGGCATCATGCTCTTTTTTAATGGTTTTAACCATGTTTTCAACTGCCTGCTTACCTTGCTCAACGGCATTTCGAATTAGACCCATTCCGCCTAATTCTCCTGCAATAAAAATTCCCGAAACGTTAGTTTCAAAATTTTGGTTAACATGTGGCAGATCTACTCCGCGTTTTTCAGTTCCAATAACCAATGTTATTGCCTGTGTAGGACAAGCATGAAAACATGCTCCATGTCCAATGCACTGAGAAGCGTTAATCGTAGTTGCCCGTCCATTTACAATCCCTAGTATATCTTTCTCTGGGCAAGCGGCAATGCACGCACCTGTTTTTATACAGTTATGATCAATAACAGGATGAAGTGATACAGGCTCATAAAGTCCTTCCTCTTTTGCCTTTTTAATTTTAGCACTTACTATTTTAGACTCTCTTTTTTGCTTTCGCAAATAAATAGCAACTACAACGATACAGAGCAACGCAACAAAAGAATAAACGCCAATTTCTAAAAGTGTTTCCATAACTAAAATATCCATTTATAACCAAAAGCAATTGTAACAGTAACATGAATAACCATTATTATCAACATTACTAGTGCAAAAGGTAGATGTGCTACATGCCAGTAATTGAATAGTTTTTGCATTGTTACTAGTCTCTCAATCTTTCTGTTAAGAGAGATATCATTTTTAGTCAACTCAATAATCTTTTTGATTTCATGTTTGGGTAGATTATTCTTTTTAAGTACCTGTCTTATTAGTTTAATTGTACTTACATCATCAACATATTTTCTAATGTTGCGAATAAAAAAATTACCCTGAATTGCTTTAGTTCTGCTGCTAATTGATGTTAAAATTGTATTATAGCTTCCCTCATCAAGTTTATAAGAATTTCTTAATATTTCGCCAATATCATTCTTTAGATTTCTTACTTCATTTAAACTTAATTCCCGACCTTCTATTGTTCTGGGGATCTGAATATAAATAAACCTTCCAATAATTCCGCTTAAAAAGACTGCAACCATGCTCCAAAAACTAATAGCCACTATCCCTCCAAATTTAAAAGATGTATGAAAAAGAATTAGAATTGGCCCCAGAGTACATAAAAAAATATGAAACTCGAGCCAGTATTTTAAATTACCTAACCGAGATAATGAACGAAATCTTTTCCTAGCCATATACGATAGCATACCAAGTATCATGAAAAATGAGCCAAAAATTCCAAACCCATGCCCTAAAACACCACTTGGCTTTAAAAGATTATGGGATGTATCAAAAAAACGTTCTTCAATACTGGTTTTGTAATACGGAATACCAATGTAACAAAGTGAAACAAATACGATGATAACAATAAGCGCCATCACTGAAATGAAAATCTTATTCCCCAATTTTGTCATACTGCATTAAATTAATATTTAAAAAATTCTATTAAATTGAGTTTTATGAAAAGTAAGAAACAAGGCTGGATGTTGCAATGTGTAAAATACGAAAAAGGCTTAATCGAAACTAACAAATCATCATTTTTCTTGTCAATAAATTACACTTTAAATATCAACCACCTTATATCTTATGGTACATCAGAAAATATAATAAATACGTGAACACTATCACCAAATTATCTCAATTCTATAAAAAGAATAATATGTTTTAGTCGAAATTTAAATCTAATAATGACTAATGGGTAAAAGAAAACGCGCGTAATAATACGCGCGTTAGTAAGATTTTAATTTGTTTAAATACAGGAAATAATGCTCTACTTTCCAAATAAATCGTGTGGTTTAATACTGAAAAAATCGTTAAATGAGACTCCAATCATTATTATTAAACCAACCATTCCAAGAACAATAAGTATCTGTAAAAATGATGTTTTTTGAATGTCGTGCTTATTTTTTACCTCACATATTTCACCGGGACAGTGCTGTGCTTTCTCTTTATAAACCATATTGTAAAAAAGGCAGCCAAGACAAATACCAAAAGCCGATTCAAAAAATAAAAACAATAAACAAACAAGGCAAATCAATCCAGTAATTATGCTGTAAGAATTAACAACCACCATTAATGAAAACATAGCAGCAGAAAGTATAACGCCGATAATCCATGCAAATTTCTTTTGGGCTGCACCCACGTATTCAGGATTCTGACGACTTACAATAAGCCTTCCAATAATTAGGGTTGGTGCATACTTAGGGTTAATAAACACACGGATAATAAAATCAAGCATAAAAGCAGTAATAACATATTTTATCAGTATAAAATTGCCCTTAAGCAAAATAAGCAATAGCGACAGGAACGTAAATAAAAACAGTATTCCCGCTGCGGCTCTAATTTCACGTTCATTTAGAACAGGAATGTTGTATCCTTCTACAGTTTCACCAAATTGTTTTTTCATTTTTTATAGATATTAAATTTAACCAATAAACACATCTTGCTAATTTTTGTTTTCCTTCTTAGCATTTATTCATTTAATAGCAATTTCCAGAAAATTGCACAAACTTTTATAATTCTCCATAAATTAAAAATAGCAACAAGTATTCACTATTCTTTCTTTATTATAGGGCTTAAGTAACAGTTAAAAATAAGTATTTGATATGGCAAAAACAATACTGCATAAAGCAGAATCGAGAGGGCACGCCAACCATGGATGGTTGAACAGTTACCATACGTTTAGCTTTGCAAACTATTATAATCCCGAGAGGGTTCATTTTGGGGCTCTACGCGTGCTTAACGATGATAAGGTTGAAGCAGGTATGGGCTTTGGGACACATCCACACGATAACATGGAGATTATTAGTATTCCCCTTGTAGGTGATCTTGAACACCGCGACAGCATGGGTAATATAGCAATCATAAAAAAAGGCGATATCCAAGTAATGAGCGCTGGGTCAGGAATTACACACAGTGAATACAATAAGAATAAAGACAAAGAGGTTCAATTTCTTCAGATTTGGGTCTTACCTGATAAAAAAAATGTTACCCCTCGTTATGATCAGGTTACTCTCAATATCTCTGATAGGAAGAATAAACTTCAACAAATACTATCGCCAAATCCTAATGATGAAGGGGTTTGGGTTCACCAACAAGCATGGTTTCATTTAGGGCATCTTGAAAAAGGAACCTCCTTAGATTATAAATTTAAAAAACCAAACGATGGTGTTTACGCTTTTGTAATTAACGGCGAAGTATCGATAAACCAGGTTAAGCTAGGCCATCGTGATGGTTTGGGTGTATGGGAAACTGACGAGTTAAACATTATTGCCAATAGTGAGGCTGAATTACTTTTAATGGAAGTGCCTATGACTTTTTAACCTTCAAATATGCAAAAAAATAGATTAGAAGCTTTTAGTGATGGGGTTATTGCTATTATAATTACCATAATGGTACTCGAATTAAAAATTCCACATGGAGATTCTTTTGATGAGTTAAAAAAATTACTGCCAAAGTTCCTAAGCTATGTTATAAGTTTTATTTACATAGCTATATACTGGAACAATCACCACCACTTGATACATACCATAAAACGTGTTAACGCACCAATAATGTGGACAAATACTCATCTGCTTTTTTGGCTTTCGCTAGTTCCTTTCGTTACAGCTTGGGCTGGGGAGAATAACTTCTCTGTTCTACCAGTTGCTACTTACGGTGTAATCTTATTCATGACCGCTGTTGCATATTTCATCCTTACAAAAGCAATTATTTTTACACACGGAGATGAATCCGTTTTAGGAGCAGCTGTTGGTAAAGATTTTAAGGGTAAAATATCGGTTTTACTTTATGCAATAGCTATTCCTATTGCATTCTTTGAACCCTACATTTCAACAGGAATATACATTCTCGTTGCTATCGTTTGGCTCATCCCCGATAAACGAATTGAAAAAAAGTTATAACGCATATGACAAAAATATTTTCCATTTAGATTTAATGGATATCTAACTACAAGCAGCAGGCTCAACACGATATATAACAGCATTTATATAACAAAATTAGGATCAGGCATCACTCAAACGGGTGATTGAAAAAAAGGAAACATGTTCTTAACTTGCTATTATTTAATTAAGAAAAAATGTTTCGATATGGCTAAAATAACCGATTCTCCATCTAAATCAATTCAAGACGAATTGGATGCTTTATCCAAAGATCTTAATGAAAAAGTTAGCAAAAAGAGCAAGAACAATGTTCTTATTGCAACGTGGAATATCAGAAAATTTGGCGATCTAACCGAGGAATGGGTGTGGAAGCCAAATATGAAACCCAAAAGAGATTTACATGCTCTTAGATGTATTGTTGAAATAATTAAGAGATTCGACATCATTGCCGTTCAGGAGGTAATTGGTAATCTCAAATGCCTTCGTGAAACTATGCGATACCTTGGCGATGACTGGTCTTTTCTGATGACAGATATAACCAAGGGTAAAGCAGGGAATAAGGAACGATTAGCCTTTATTTTTAATAATAAAAAAGTTAAACTATCGGGACTTGCCTGCGAAATTGTTATCCCTGATGAAGAGCTAAATAAAGGAGTGATAAAATCAGATGCATTAAGCCGTCAGTTTGCTCGAACTCCTTACGCTGTCAGCTTCAAGGTTGGCAGCAAAACATTCGTTTTGCTTACTTTACATGTTATTTTTGGAGAGATTGAAGCAAGAGTCCCTGAACTAAAGGCAATAGCCGAATGGGTTAAGGAATGGGCCGTTGAACTTAAAGGGTGGGGGCACAGCTTAATCGTTATGGGCGATTTTAATATTGAGCGTAAAGATGATAAACTCTTTAAAGCGTTTACATCAACAGGGCTTAGCGCTCCTCCGGAACTGAATGAAGCAGCTCGATCAATATTCAACAAATTAGCTTTTTACGATCAAATAGCATGGTTTCAGGAAACCAAAAAGAACAATACTACAATAGATACCATTAACCTAAAATATAAAGCCGGGGGAAATTACGATTTTACAGCAAAGTCGATGACATCATTGAAATTACCGCTAAAAGAATTATCGTACAGAATTTCTGACCATTTCCCGCTTTGGATTGAATTTGAACTATAAAAACAAAAATTTAGATACTAAACATAAAAGACGAGGCGAACCCTCGTCTTTTATGTTATTTTTTTTAAAATCCTAGATGTCAATTCCTAAAGCACTACGTACCAAATAGCCAATAGCAAAAGTANNGAGATACTCCAAGACTTATTATTGCCATCTCAGCAAAACGACGTTTGAAATTTAAATCTTTAGCAACTGAAATATAGTAGTTAAACCCAAAGATGATGAAAATTGCAATAAAGAGCGTTAAACCTAAGCAAACTAAATAATGGCTGAATAATAGGTATGGCATTATCAATAAAGCAACTGTTATGATATAAGCAGTTCCGGTATAAGCAGCTGAACGTGCAGGGCTTTTTTGTGTATTATCTGCTTTTTTCGATAAATAGTCAGATGCGGCCATTGAAAATGATGCTGCAATACCTGTAATAAGACCTGCCATGGCAATTAGCTTTGTGTTCTGCAAGGCAAGTGAAAGACCTGCCAAAGCACCGGTCAACTCAACAAGCGCATCGTTTAAGCCAAGGACAATTGAGCCAGCATATTGTAAACGTTCTTCATCAATCATGCTGATCAAGGCGTTTTCATGCACATGTTCCTCCTCCATTATCATCTTTGCCTCGGGAATTTGACTGAGCAGGTTGCTGTAAGCACTTTGAGCTTTATTCTCGCCGCCCTCCATAAGTTTGATTCCAAACGTGATTCCAAATATTCGAGAGATGAAATAGTACCAGTTCACCTTAAACATATTTGGTTTAACCTCAGTGTTGGTATATTGCTTCCAAATTTCGTAGTGCTTCTTCTCCTCCATCCCAATATTGGCTAAAATCTTAGCATTTTCAGGATCTTTAATTGTCTTTGATAATTTGGTGTAAATATGATGCTCGGTAATTTCGCTTCTTTGAAATGATTTAATCATTTCGATTTCTTGTTTTGATAATGTGTTTGCAGTCATAATCACAAAATGAAAAAATAATCAATTAATTTACGATTTTACAGCCCACCTTAATTTAGCTGATCGAGCGCGTGGGTTTGAGTTGCACTCCTCAGTTGATGGGCGAATAGGATCAGGTGCTATCTCGCTATATAACCCTAATCGTTGAAAGTATTGAAACGATTTCTTAACTCGTCTATCTTCCCCTGAATGAAAAGTTAGGATAGCCACTTTGCCTCCAGGAGCGAGTGAATACGGAAGTTCTTCCAAAAATTTCTCTAACACTCCAAATTCATCGTTTACTGCAATTCTCAATGCTTGAAATACCCGTTGACAGGTTTTTTTTACCTCTTCCTTGCGCTGATTCTTTGGAATAAAGTTCAACACACCCTCAATTATGTCCTTTAACTTAGCTGTTGTTTCGATTACAACTCCCTTTGCTATGTTCGTCTTAATTGCACTAGAAATCTCATGTGCATATGGCTCATCTGAATTCTCAGCCAATATCTCCTCAAGTCTACTCTGGGAAACAATTTTTAATAATGATGATGCGGGTTTGCCACTATTTGGGTTTAGTCTTAAATCTAAGGGACCATCCACCTTAAATGTAAATCCTCTATCGGGGTTATCAATCTGCATCGACGAAACGCCCAAATCGGCTAACACAAAGTTCAGCAATCCCGATTCGGCAACGACTAACTCTATTTCAGAAAAGTTCATCTTTTTAATTACAAGGATATCCTCACCATATCCTAATCCTCTTAATCGCTCTTCGGTTCGAGGTAGTTCAATGGGATCAACATCTGTAGCGTATAGGCGACCTTTAGGGTAAAGTTTTTTTAGAATCTCGAGACTATGGCCTCCATACCCCAATGTTGCATCCATCCCAACCTGTCCGGGTTCGATGCTTAGAATATCCATTATCTCATCAACACAAATTGAGCGGTGCATGCCAGCAGGGGTTTTTCCTTGCTTAATTATCTTTTCTACATCGTTAACGTAAAGGTTTGGCTGCAACTCCTTATATTTCTCCTTAAAGGATTTTGGGTGTGTTCCCTTATATCGAACTCGTCGGGTATGTTTTGGCTCTTGGTTTTCCATCGTGGTAAATGTACTAAAACTAGAACAATCGACCACCTAATGGTACGTTTTTAGTAGGTGCAATTAAAACGCACTCATTGCTTTCATCAGGAACTCCCAATGTTAAAACTTCCGAAAAAAATGGACCAATCTGTCTTGGTGGAAAATTTACTACACATAACACATTCATACCCACTAACTGGTCAATACTATAGTTTTTGGTTAACTGTGCACTAGATTTTTTAACTCCAATCTCAGGTCCAAGATCAATTTTTAATTTATATGAAGGCTTACGTGCCTCAGGAAAGTTAACGGCTTCAATAATTCGGCCAATCCGAATATCAACCTTTTGAAAATCGTCAAATGTTATCATAGCCAAAAAATAGTTTATCGTTAGTTTTATGCAAGATGTCTTTAACTTCTTTGAACTAGCGTTCAGTCCTGAGTAAAGCGAAGGATCTAGTTACATAGATGACAGATGCCTCACTTTGTTCAGCATGACAAAAAAATAATTAAATATTATGCTTATACTAAACTCATGTTAATTTTACTTAAAAAGTTCATTACGAAATCAATTCCTAAATTATAAAATGAACCAATATTATTAGCTGATGTTTATTGATAAAAAACATAGAACATGAAGCCTTACGTAGCTAATATTATAAATGCTATTATTCTTATTGTTTTAGGAGGTTGGGGATATTTTGCATCCGAAGCACCCTCGCTAACAGCTTTAATTCCGGTATGCATTGGTATTGTTCTTATTGCTATAACACCTGGATTTAGAGTTGGTAATAAAATTTTAGTTCATATCGCTGTTACACTTACACTCCTTGTTCTGATAGGGTTACTAAAACCACTACTTGGTGTTATAGGTAGAAGTGATTACCTAGGTTTAGCAAGAGTAATTATAATGATGATATCTTCCCTGCTTACATTTCTGATTTTCTTAAAGAGTTTTATTGACGCACGAATTAAATAGCAATTAATACTGAAAGCTAGAATTATCAAATTAGGTTCTGAAAAAAGCAATCATTTCGCTAAGCTCTTTGGCTTTACTGTTAAGCTCTTCTGCACTTGCAGCTAACTCCTCTGATGATGATGCATTTTGTTGTGTAGTACTATTTAACTGCTGAACAGAGGTATTAATCTGCTCTGCTCCTGAACGTTGCTCGCTACTCGATACTGAGATTTCGCGAATTAGATCTGTAGTCTTAACTATTTCGGTTAAGTTATTATTTAAAAGTTCCTTCGCTTTTGATGAAATATTTGCACCATTAGTTGAAACAGAAATAATTTCATTAGCAGCTTCTCGGCTTCGTTCAGCTAATCGGCGTACTTCGGCTGCGACAACAGCAAACCCTCGACCATGTTCCCCCGCTCTTGCCGCCTCAACGGCAGCATTCAATGCCAATAAATTGGTTTGAAATGCTATATCATTGATAATGGTAATCTTTTGTGCAATATTGGTTAACGAATCTAACGCAATATTGGTAGCTTGAACACCCTCATCTAAGTTTTTACTTGTATTTACAGCAATCTTTTCAGTTTGAAACGAGTTATCGGCATTCTGATGAATGCTTGAAAGTATCTCTTCCATTGAACTTGATATCTCTTCTAGGGTAGATGCTTGCTCCGATGAGATCTCAGCCAAATGGATTGAACTTGAACTAACTTGTGCCCCAGCAATCTCAAGTTCTTGGGCAGCTGTAGTTATACTCTCTATAACTGAATTTAACTTTTCGGTGAGCTCTTTTAATGATTTTTTTAATCTTCCTAGCTCATCGTTATCCTCGATACCCTTACTATCGATAACAATCCTCAGATCGCCCTCGCTTATTTTTTGAAGCTGAGAGATTGTATCGTTAAGAGGTTTACGAACCTTTCGGGCAACATATGATAGCATCCAAATTCCAAAAAGGATCACAAAAGGTGTAGTTACATAAGCTGGGAATATCTTTGGATAGATATACTTTAAATTTACTATAACATCGAGCATAACCCAGGATGCTAACCACAGCGAACCTATCACGAAAAGAATTGAGCCTTTAAAAAAATATCGAATAGTGAATAAACCTATTGGTAATGCTACACAAAGTATAGCAATAACTTCCATAATTCCTTTTGACATAATCAGCAATTTAAAAGGTTATATAGTATATACGAGTCTACTATCTATTAAGGTTTGTACAATTATTAGAAATATTCATCCTTTGTATTGAGCTTATAATTTGCTCATTTATTTAAACGATCGATTAAATGGAGCTTCATCTGCATTCTTCTTTTTATTCCATTTCTTCATTAACCCAATAATAAAGAGTAAAAAACCTATAACTATTGAGGAATACCCAATAATTTTCGTTTTCGTTGGAAAAAAGAGATCTCCTGTATAAGCAAAAAGAAGAAGTATGCCCCCAATCCCAATAAGCATCAACCCATACAGGATGTCGCTCATTTTTTTCCTAGATTCCTTGAGGTATATTGCTTTTTCCTCCTTAAAATCTTCAATCTGTTTGTCGATAATATTTGGATTATAATCTAAAACAGTGGTGTTTCCGTCCAGCAAGTTTTCGGCTTGATATTCTGATATCATTTCTCGCTTTAATGCAATACTAACGGCTTCAGCATATTTTGAGGTATCATCTATTTCGCTTGGGTTTGATACAATTTCAAAAATCTCATCATCAGAACAATTCTCTAACGAAGAAATATAGGGATTTTCGTCTGCCATATTATTTTATTGAAATTTCCAATTCAGCCATTCGTTTTGAACATCGCTGCTGGTATTGGTCTGGGGCGATTGCTCTTTATCGTTAACGAGAATTGAGTTCAATTTTACCGATTTACTGATAAACTCCGATAAATCCTTGTAAGTGACATTGCCCTTGGTTTCTTGCAACTTTTTTAGTAAAAAATATGTGAAAAGACCATGACCTTTTGCCTTATAGGGCAATGAACTTTGCTCGCCAGAACTTGCAGTAAATACTA
Organism: Bacteroidales bacterium; assembly: GCA_003531155.1. GTDB lineage: Bacteria > Bacteroidota > Bacteroidia > Bacteroidales > Tenuifilaceae > UBA8529. The sequence goes on from DQHR01000086.1 coordinate 18,339, forward strand.
CAACTTTACCCGTTAATGATTGCTCCTTCGATTTTACCTTTACCCCACGAGCCGATAGCAAAGCTTGATTTCGTGCTCCTCCACTAAAACAGGCATCGAGAAATATAGAAACTCTTTGGCTCGGAAACTCGGTTAGTTTAGCATAAACTGTCTTTAAGTTTATGGCATAGCTGAGGTTCGTCCCATTTACATCAACTGGAATAATAAATGCTTCCTTTGTATTTTCATCGGGTAAACCATGCCCAGCATAGTAAAAAAACACTTCAGCATTCCCCTCGGTAACTTTAATAATCTTGTTCATTTTATCGAGCCCTTGGCTCATTTCTCCTAGCGTTGCATCCAATAGGAATGTAATATTCTGTTCTGGAATTCCAAGTGTCTTAACTGCGTACTCTTTGAATGTTGATGCATCGTTACGGGCAAATTCAACGTTCATTTCAGTGTTTATCTCCTTTTGTTTCGATGAATAATCCTCGTTGCCAATGATAAGTGCAAAACGATTTGGGTATTGCTTATTAACCGTTGGAATATCTATATCTACATCCGATTTTATGATAGGGATATCTGTACTTTCTACAATTGTTTTTTTTGAATTAACATTAATTGGCTGTTTTCTCAAGTATGAAACTTTAAAGTAATCAACGGCAATACGTGAGTGATACCAAATCTGAAAACCTAAAGCATAAGAAGAAAAATCACTGATAAACCCAGTTTTCAGTAAAACTTCGTTAACAAAAAATTGAAATTCTCCATTTACCTTACGAATTGTAAATTTATTGTAATCGGATTTAACCCTAATTTGAGGATTCTCATCTCCCCCTGATTTTAGAAATGTTCTTTCCTGCCCTCTCTTTTCGCTATAGATAACCGTACCATTATCGACATTTACTATAAATCCACTCTCATTATTATCCGACTTATTGAATAGTATTCCAAACAAGTTGCTCGAAGCACCAGTAATCTGCTTAACGGATGCCTCAACTTCAAAATCTTTGGAAATATCAAACCTTAAACTATTGTAACTATACCAAATGGGAGTTGTGCCTCTCCATTCCAAAACATAATTTCCATTCTCAACATTTGCATAAGCGTCAGTGCTATTACCAATCCACCAATTATTGTTGTTATTAAGAAAATCATCGAAAACAACAATCTCCTTCTCATTTGCAGAATAATCATTGTATGCAATTTGCGAAATAGATTGGAGAGATATACACATAAATAAGAGTAAAATCAAATACTTCATAGCAATAAAGATTTATTATCTCAAATTTATGAGATTTTAAATGATAAACTAAAAACAAAACAATCGTTTTATAATATTATAGAAACAAACTGCATACCATGCATAGAGTTATAACTAACCCAATCGAAAAACTCTTATATTTGGTTATCGAATAATTGGGCTAAGATGAATGTACCGCATATTTACATCGTTTCGGGAGGAAAAGGGCTTACAGGAGAGAATGTTGTAAACTCGCTATTGGCTCAATTCCCCGATTTTAAGGTTCCAACAAGCGTACATCCAGACGTGCACACCGAAGAGCAAGCCGTTGATATAATACTAAAAGCAAAAAAGAGCCATGGCATTATTGTTCATACCATGGTAAGCAAAAGGATGAGAGCAGCTATCACGGCCAATTGCATCCTTCACGGAGTTACTCATTTCGATCTGATGGGGCAACTATCAGATTATCTTACAAATGCACTTGGAGCAGAACCTATACAAGTTCCGGGTTTATTCCGAAAGCTAAATCAAGATTACTTTGATAGGGTTGCTGCAATTGAGTTCACCCTCTCAACCGATGACGGGATGAACCTTCGTAAGCTTGAACAAGCTGAGATTGTCCTCACTGGAATTTCTCGAACAGGAAAAACTCCGCTAAGCATCTATCTCGCTATGTTTGGTTGGAAAGTAGCCAACGTATCGTTGGTCAAGGATATTCCTCCACCAGAGGAGCTTTTCAAAATTGATGACCGTAGAGTTTTTGGATTAACAATTGACCCATCAAACCTAATCGATCAGCGTAAAAAAAGGGTTTCACAAATGGGTGGTTTCAACTCTGGAACATACCTAAACATAAACTCCATTAACGATGAGCTGGAGATGGCCGAAAAAGTTTTCCGCCGTGGACGATTTACTGTTATTGATGTTACCAACAAACTCGTTGAATC
>DQHR01000034.1 GCA_003531155.1 Bacteroidales bacterium
TTTGAATACTTTACTGTGTTCAATGCCGATGAGGAAGTTTTAGAGCTGGAGTCCTTTGATGGGAACCAGCTGATAGACCAGATAATCGATGAGCAGCTATTGATGCTGCAAATAAATGGGTTTCATTTTGAATTTGATTCCTGCGATACGCCGTTTGACATAGAAGTAAATTTAATATCCATACGCAGAGTATTTGATAATATTTTTTCTAATATTACAAAGTATGCGGACAAGTCCATGCCAGTTAAAATTAAATGCTATGTTAAAAACCAGTTGTTGTTTATTGATATCGAGAACAGCATCAATCATAATTTGAAAGCGGTAAACGGCACAGGGATTGGTATGAAAACATGTGAGAAAATCATCGAAAAACATAAAGGGAAAATAGCTGTTAAAAGGAACGAGAATATCTATTCTATCCATATTAGTTTACAGTTATGAACAATCAGTCCTTGGCAAGGCGGCTATAAACGGCTATTTGGATTATGGAACGTAGGTGCAACTTGACGATTATCTAGGAACGGCAAATTAGGCAAGAAAAACGCTCACTTTAACGTCAATTAAAGTGAGCGCCCACAGCACAATCCATGGGTAGAACCAGTTGATATGCCCTCCCTATTGATGTATAATCTGGCCGTGAAATGGTTTGTTTGCATTAAATTCTCCAGCCGAATGGCAGTTATGTATCTGCTAAAATCTTTTAGTGGACATCTATTTGCGATTTTCACTTTTTTTATAGGATTCTAAAATAAATCTATCCATCATTATTTTCAGATGTCCAACTCTGTCACTTAATTTTTTATCCAAGCGAAGAATTTTAGATTCTTTTTCAAAATTCAGATGAATTGTATAGGATATGGTAAATACAACAATAAGGATCCACATAATTACTGTGGCATTCATGCAAGTTCCTCCGATCTTCTACATACAAATGTCTTTTAATTATTATCTGCCAAATTTTCACATGTTGCAGGCAAGTATCTGGTAGTCATCCTTAACAATTTTTACTCTATTGGTTCTTTCTGTGCTTGACAATGGAAGATTTATAGTTTAAAAGCCNNAGGCTTCAGCACTAAGCTGGAGACCCTTTGGATTATCTCGAACCATCGCATTATAAAACAATATAAAACTTTCAAGCTCCTTATTGTTCTTTTGAGCCTCAATGTTTTTTGCTTGGAATTCTCGCTTGTAACTAGCCTGTATAAACTCTTGTTCCAATGGCTTTAACTCTCTAACCCAATCAAATTCTAACAAATACAGAAACGCCTTTTCCCGATCCGCTGTTTGCTCCGGATTAATTAAGTAGTTAAATAGAGCTCTCGCCCACTTTTCCTTTATAAGCTTATTTTTTTCGATAGGTTTATAAAATAATTCATCTTCAAAAAGCGAATTTAGATCTATGGGCTTGGGCTTTAAACTTTCTTTAGGATCGACAGCAGATTCTTGTTTTTCGATCTTTGGATTACGATTCTGAGCTAGCTGATGTTCCTGTTCTTTGCGTTTCAAAGACTGAGAAACACATTCCTTGTATGTCTCTTTGAAATAATACTGAAAAACAATCTTGCTCTCTGATTCATTAAGTGCATCTGTAAGTTGCTCATCAATTAAGAATTCTTGGAGCGAGTCTTTAAATTCCGAATATTTGATCCCAGAATAGAACAATCTAGCACAAATTGCTCGCCCATTGCTAAAATCCATCAGCACTTCACTATAAAATTTTAAAAAATAGGCAACGGTTTGAGGACCAATTTTATCCGGATTAATACGAACAACGTCAAAATAATACTCTACAAGTGATTTATTATACACTTCGAACACTAATTCATCGGTTTCATAATCTAAATAGCGAGTTTTAGCTATACCTTGAAGACATTTAAGCCGCTGTTGCTTTAATAGCCCCGTATCATATATGTAACTAAGCTCTCTAAGTTTTTCATAGCGCCTTGCTAAGTCGCTCTCAGATGATATAATCCGCTCGAAATAACCTGTATATGATCGGAACAACTGCGAACTGCTTTTATTAAGGATCTGTTGAAAAAGATACCCAACATTTGCTGGAAAATTCCGGGCAAAGATAAAAATATTAATCAGAAGTAAGATGACGTATAACAGCACTAGCGTGATTGCAGCGGTTGTATCGAAACGTTGAATTATCCAATACAGCACAATAAAAGCGATAGCCCAGCTTAACAGATTTTTTGCACATTGAAAAAGCTCAGTCTGCTTTAGCTTTGAATAAACAGTCTGAAACTTTTCTCCTTTGCAATTGGGACATGGAAATAAATTTCCGGGTACGATAGTACGGCATTGCTTGTTACAGCAAAGATAAATTTTGTCATAAATATGATCCGGCATTTGTCGGTTAGCAAACGATTTATTATTCATTATTCCACCACCAAAAAACTAAAGTCTTAGACTATCTTGAGAACATTATTTGAGCATCCATGCTAGCGGTTTAGTAGCTTTTGCTGCAATTTTCTTCAGTAATGGCAGGTGCTCAATTTTTATATCCAGAAGATCGCCTTTAATATCTAGGCCTAGGTGAGTTATTTCTGGAACTGCTTGCTTGGCTTCTTTCAGGGCCTTAAATATCTTGTCATTTTCCAAAAGAGTCCAATTATTTCGATAGAAGCTCACAACAGCCTTGAAAAAGTCATAAAGTTCCCTCCTCTGGTTAAGCGATAATTGTCTATTTCCGCTCTTATTCGTTGCTTTCGATTTGCTCGCGGCCGGCTGATATTCCTTTACCAACCACACAATAAATTGGGGAAAAAGTTGCTCATCCACTTTGAAATGATCACATAATTCTCTATAATCGGTTTTTTGGCTAGACGTACTAGAGGTATAGGTAAATTTTAGGGCTGCGAAAACCGTATTGTTGCCTTTAAAATATGGGTCAGATAAAATACATTTAAGGGCTTTTTTTACATCTGCTATGAATGTGTTATCTCTTTCTTGCCCGACCGTTATGCTAAAATATTGAGGATCAAACACAATCTTGCTAATCTCCAATAACCGCTTGGCTTTACTCTGATTATTCTGACTCAAAGAGCAAAATAGAGGCGATAATGTTTTAAAAGCTGTTAAATCCCCTATATTGATGTGTAATTCATCGATCGCTTCGAAAAGCAGATTAACCGCTGAATAGTAAAAGTCAGTTATTACTTTTTTGTTGCTCTGCACCATGCTCATGGTAGATCCTAAACTATAAATTTCTCCAAGCGGGTTTGGGCATTGCTTTAAAACTCGACCGGAATGTTTCTGAATAGCCTGAGCATATAACGGAGACAGTTCAACCTCTTTAAACGTGTTACTTATTTGCTCAACGCTTTTTAACATTGCCGAAAAAGTACTATTCTTAGCGAAAATATAGGTTAGCAGCACGTCAAAAATCACGTCATTTTCAAAAAAATATATCTGAGCTAAATCTTCATAGATGGGCTGACATGATTTTGCTAATTGGATCTGGTCGACAAGCAAATTCAAATCACTCTCACTGCACAGTTCAATGCTAGTTCCGATTAAATTCAAACAGACTTGATAATGGAACTTACTTTTCAGTGCATAATCTATCAGATCCCTGATGAAGCTACTGCTGGTTGGTGTTTTTGCTCTCTTTAGGGTGTCGTTGTATTTGACTAAAAAATCCAACAAAACATTTCTAGTATATTTGTAATCTTCATCAAAGGCAATTATATCCATCATAAATTTTGTACATTTTTGGATATCAGGCTCCAAAGTTCCATTATATAAATAACCAAAAATGCGGCTCAAATTGTCATATGTTCCAAGCTTA
>DQHR01000151.1 GCA_003531155.1 Bacteroidales bacterium
AAAGATGGAATGGATTTAGCACTTTGTTGTGTGGATTATAAAACTATGAAACTACAGTTTGCAGGAGCATATAATCCAGCTATTATCGTTCGCAATGGGGAACTTATTCAACTTAAGGGCGACAAATGCCCTATTGGAGCATTTTCGCGCAGAGCTGTTGAAAAGTATACTCATCAGGAGATAGATATCCAGAAGGGTGATATGGTTTACGTTTTTTCCGATGGCTATGCCGATCAGTTTGGTGGAGATGAAGGAAGAAAATTCTTGATTGCAAACTTTAAGAGACTTCTTGTAGATGTTCATAAACTTCCTGTTGAGGAACAAAAGGATATTCTTGAGCAAACCTTCTTTGATTGGATGAAGTACGAAAATCAGCTCGATGATATTTTAGTTGTCGGGGTTAGAATATAATATTATGGATAAATCAATTAACATAAGTTTTCGTTTTAAAAAGGAGAATAAATTGGTAACTTCATTTACCGATAATTTCTTTACAGATATAAGTAAATGTTTTTTAAGGTTTAAGATTTCAATTAATCTCATAGATAGCGAACCAAATGTTGATGATTACATCTTTATTTTTCTTTCAAAACGCGATTTAGACGATATACAATTTATAAATAGCATCCTTGTGTATGCAGATAATCCTAATGCAATTTTGATTAGTATAGATGATATTAAAATAGTTGATAAAGGATTTCCTATTCATAAATATAAAATCTTTAGATTCTGGGACGAGATAAAAGAAACAGCTGAACTAAGACTTTTCCGTAGAGGTGCAAATGAAAACAATGCCCTTTACTGGGAAAAGATTACAGATATAACGCTTGAGATTGTTGAGATATTAAATAAATTAAACGTTAAAAAAAAGGGAAAGATATTTCTTGCTCAAACCGATAATGCGCAATCAGCCGATCGAGATAACTTAAGAAGAGATCTTATAGAACTTGGATATGATATTGTTCCCAACAACCTCTTTAGTCTTGATTATAGCGATTGTACCAACGAAATAGAAAAGCNNCTAAAGGATTGTAAACTTATTATCCATTCAATACCGCTTGTTTACACAAAGTATTTTGCCGATAAGCAAATATCAATAGTTGAACATCAGTGCAACTTATCTTCGAAGGTTGCAGTTGAGAATCACAATGAGGTGAATCGCATTATTTGGATTCCATCAGATTTTGATATAATCGATGAGGAGAACCAAATATTTGTTGAGAAAATTCAACGCGATGTTGATCAGTCAAATAACACTCTTGTATTAAAGGTTACTCTTGAAGAACTCAAGAAAATTTACCGAAAGCTTCTTTCAGGAGAATATCAGTATAAGGTTGATAAAAACCTCCCAGATGTTTATGTAGTTGCCGATGACGATGATGAGAAAAGAAGCGAAAAGATTATTAAATCGGCCAATAGCCCCGATATGGCTATTAAAACGAATTTTAAGGGAATTACCTACAACCAGCATCTTAACTATTTAGCGAACTCACAGGTTGTGGTTATCAATTATACATCAGAGAATGAGCCTTGGCTTACAATGAAGGTTAACGACATTTTTAAATCTAAGGGTATGGGAGATTCTAAGCCTTTTAAAAAGTTAATTCTTGTGAAAGAGAACAAAGATTTGAATACCTCTGCATTTGAGGAGCGTTTCTCGGAAGTTCACGTATGCTCGGTCGATGATCTTAAATTGAATTTGACACTTAGTAACAACTAATATAATACGTTTATGGTTACATTAACCGATCAGGGATCAGTTACTACCAAATTGATTAATCCATTCCCTGGGTTAAGACCCTTCCATACGAGTGAAGCGCACCTTTTTTTTGGAAGGGAAGGACAAAGCGAGGAGGTTCTATACAATTTATCTCAAAATAAATTTGCCGCAATTCTCGGAGCGTCTGGTACAGGTAAGTCATCTCTTATTTACTGCGGATTATTACCTATACTGTATGGTGGTTTTTTGCATAATGGTCGTTCTAAGTGGAAAGTGGTGATAACTCACCCAGGTTCAAGCCCAATTAACAATCTTGCTCACGCAATTGCTCAAACTTTTGACGATTCATGTGATGAAGCTAAGATTGAAACCGATTCGTTGATTAACCGTGCTTTAATAAAGCGCTCATCTTCAGGAATAACTAATGTAATTAACCAATATGGTGTTAATTCAAAAGAGAATGTACTAATACTTGTTGACCAGTTTGAGGAATTATTTAGGTATCAATTTTCCAGTAAAGATGCTGATGCAGCAAATCAGGTTGACCATTTCATTAATTTATTGGTAAACACAGTTAGGCAAACAGAATTACCTATTTATATAGTGGTAACCATGCGCTCTGATTTTATCGGAGAATGTTCACCATACCAAGAGCTTACACGCCTAATCAACGATAGCCATTACCTGATTCCTCGAATGACTCGTGATGACTTTCAAAAAGCTATTACTGGGCCTATTGCTGTTGGTGGAGGAAAAATAACAGATCAATTGGTTCAACTACTGCTTAATGAAATGGGCAATAATCCAGATGAACTACCTATTCTACAGCACGCTTTAATGCGTACTTGGGACTACTGGATGCACAATGGTAATGGCTCAACTCCGCTTAGTTTAATTGAATATGAGGCTATTGGTAGGCTCGAGCGTGCACTATCAAATCATGCAAATGAGGCTTATGATGAATTAAACTATGATCAAAAACATATATGTGAGATAATTTTTAAATCGTTAACCGAGAAAGGCGCTGATAATCGTGGCGTTCGACGTCCAACTAGTGTTTCGGAATTGGCACGTATAGCAGAAACAAGCGAGAGCGAGGTTATAAAAATAGTAGAGATATTCCGGCAAAAGGGGAGAACATTCTTAACCCCTCCTCCAAATATTGTGTTGAACTCAGAGTCAATGATTGACATCTCGCACGAGAGTTTGATGCGAGTATGGGATAAACTTAAAGCTTGGGTTGATGATGAATCAGCAGCTGTTAAAATGTATTTGAGATTAGCCGAATCGGCAGAACAGTTTCACCAAGGTAAGACAGGACTTTGGGGTCCTCCTGATTTGCAGTTGGCCATAAACTGGCGCGAGAAGCAGAATCCAAACTTAAATTGGGCTGTTAGATACAATCCAGCATTTGAGCGTACCATGGTGTACCTCAAGACTAGCGAAGAGGAGTATATTGCAGAAGAGGAGAATAAGATACGTTTGCAAAAACGGGCATTAAAAAGAGCTCGAATTGTTGCAGTGGTTATTGGTACTGCTGCGATGATTTCTATTGGTTTGGGGATTCTTGCGTTGATTCAGAGACAAGATGCATTAAAATCAGAAGCAAAAGCGCTTGAGCAGGAAAAGATAGCTAAACAAAACGCAGATGAGGCTATCAAGGCAAAGTATAAGGCCGATTCAAGCAAAGTTGTAGCTGAAGAGCAAACTAAAATTGCCCTAACTGAAAAACAAAAGGCAGACTTAGCAAAACAAGAGGCAGTGACAAATGCAACAGAGGCAACGAAGCAGAGAACTAAAGCCGAAGAGCAAACTGTTATTGCAAAGAATAATCAAAAACTTGCTGATGAAAATGCTCGGAAAGCAAATGAAGAGAAGTTAAAGGCAGATCTGGCTAGACAAGAGGCTGATAAGCGTAAAATGATTACTATCGCCCAATCGATGGCAGTTAAGAGTGACCAAATGCTTACCGATACACTTCTTAAAGGATTGTTAGCTTATCAGGCTTTTGCTATTAATCAAGAATATCAAGGTCTTACATATGATCCGGATATATACAAATCAATCTATTCTAGTCTTAAGTTTTTTAAAGGTGCCGATTATAACGTTTTTAAAGGCCATACTGAAACTGTAAGATCGTTTACTCAGCATGGCAATCTGTTAGTTTCTGGCAGTAGCGATGGTAGTATTTATAAATTGGACTTGAGCAATAACACCTTTACTCCATTAACATCAAATCTTCAGATTGTAACAAAGGTGTTAGAAAATGATGCTAAATTAATCGCCCTTACTACTACTGATATTGTAAGTATTGATGAAAGTGGATCGTTGGATGTGTTCAAGCTTACAAATGGATCTTTAAATAATATTTTTCTTACTAGTTCAAACAAATTCATCCTTGTAAATAACCAAAGTATAGTTTTAACCGACGATTATAAACTCTCAGGAACGGAGTTTTATAAGAGTGATGCTAAGATTAATGCAAGCAGTTACGATAAGAGATCTGGGTATCTGTTTGTTGCGTTAGCAAATGGCAAAATCATATATTGGAAGAATCTACAATCAGGTTCAGAATCACCTATTGAGGTTGATCGTGCTAACAATATTGAATATACAGAAATACAATACAACCCAGTTAAAGGAATTGTTGCTGTAGGTAGTAGAACTGGAACAATATATTTATGGAATCTTACAACTGGCGAAAAGCAACAGTTAAGAGGTCATACTGGTAGAATTACAGGTATTGATTTTTCAGCATCAGGTGCTTTAATGGCAACCTCAAGCTATGATAACTCTGTTCGACTATGGACAATGGATGATCTTAAGACGCTACCGATTACTTTTAAAGACAACAGCGCATGGGTCACCTCAGTGAAATTTACAGATGATGATAAATTTTTATTTAGCGGTGATAAGGATGGCAGAATTCGAATGCTACCTACAAGTGTTACAAACTTAATAGAAGGGTATTGTGGTTTTCTTACTCGTGAACTTACCCAAAGCGAATGGGCTAACTATGTAGGATCTGATATTACATATAAACCAACTAAATGTAAAAATTAGCCATGAAAAAAGGGTTACTCTTTATTTCAATATTTATTTTATATCTGTCTGGTGTTTACGCACAGAACACTTGTGGAGATCAACTCAAAATTGCTCAGAGACGTTTTGATGACGGATTACTTGAAGATATACCACAACTTTTGGCTGGTTGTATGAAGAATGGATTTACCGATGAGGAGAAAACAAATGCATATAAACTGCTCATTCAAACATATCTATACAATGAGCAACCTGAGAAAGCAGATGAGGTAATGCTAGCCTTTCTAAAGGAATTTCCGAATTATGTTATTGCTCAAAACGACCCAAAAGAATTCATTAACCTTCATAAAACCTACCGAACAGAACCTATTTTTAAGATCGAAGTACGATTAAGCGGATTGCTAAATATGGCTCGAATTGTTGAACCAAATAGTACTGGAAATAGTAGTACAGTTAAGACTAATTACAAACCTTTGGTTGGAGTAGGAACTGAATTGAATTATATAAACAGACTTAGTAATGATTTTGATTATAGCATAGGTATATCCTTTGCATTTGCTAGATATAGCTATACAAGCGTACCTCTAGCGTTTACAAAAGTAACTGGAACATATACCGATATGTATTTTGGCTTGCCATTATCTTTACGATACAACTTTAAGTATAAACGAGTAAATCTATTTGCAAAAGCAGGAATTGAGCCAGTTTATCTAATATCATCTAAAGTTCAATTGGAAAGGAAGGATGAGGCTATTGATCAGCCATATAATGGAACTGTAGATCTTACTAATTTGCATCGTAGATTTGATGTAAGGCCTATTTTGGCTTTTGGTCCAACAGTTAAGTTTGGTAAAGGAAATTTGAGACTTACTGTTGAAATTAAGTTTGGGTTTATTGGTCAACTTATCGACAACAATAAGTATAAAAACTTGCAATTGCAGGAAAAATTCATGTTTGTTGAGGATAACCTAAAATTTAACCAGTTAAACCTTTCACTTGCTTACATTCGACCAATATACAATCCCAAAAAAATAAACTTTTAGGAGAGTAAACATTATAAGTATATAAAGCATTTATAAACAATGGTTTAAAATTAAAGCCAATCAATAATGAAAAGAATTATTTACTTAATTTCAATCATACTTGTATTTACTGCATGCGATANNCATGCGAGGATACAATTACATCCTTTCAGTCCAAAAATTTCATAAAATATTTCGGAAGTGGCATTGAAAGTAAAGGATATGATGTTGTTCAGATTGGTGAGCGGTATGTTTTTACTGGATATGATAAAATAGGTAGCGACTATCAGATACTAGTTGGTTTAATCGATAAAAATGGAAATAGTATATGGGTAAAATCATTTGGCGAGGAAGGAGTTAGAGAGGAAGGAAGAATAGTGAAAAATTTATCCGGTAATATCTTTGTTTCAGGGCTTCAACAAAACAATGGGTATGCCCATTCTTTTTTGCTGAAACTCGACGAAAATGGAAATGAATTATGGTCGGCTGAATATGGCGCAAATAACGAAAACCTAATTATTAATGATCTAATAATTACCGATAATAATATTTACCTTATAGGAAAACGATTTGCCACAAACGAAAGTAATTCAGAATTTTATATTTCAAAACTCAACTATGATGGAGATTTGGAATGGGAGAAAAACTATTTTAACGGTGGATGTTACTTTATTAAAGGCTTTACAAGTAACGATTATCTGAATCTTGTTGGAATTCTCGGAAGTTCCAAGAATGCATGTTTTAGCCAGCTATTGCAGAGCAATGGTGGTCCAGTCAATTTTGTAGAAGATGTTACTAATCTTAATCAGCTTGTTGCTGATGCTCTCCATTACGATAATAGTTATTACTTGTTAGTGAATGATAATAATACATCTCAAATAAGTTGCAAGGTAATGCTTCTAGACTCTGACTTTATAAAGATCTCGGAATCAGATGTAATTGAAGATACAGAGGGTAATACATTTTTATTGCGAAAAGATGGGAGTATTCTGTCGGCTGGAAATAAAGTGATTAGCAATAAGCAGGTGATAAACTTTACAAGAATTGATAATAGTGGAGGTACATTGAAAACAAGCAGTGAATATAGAACTTTTCCTGGTTATGTATCAAAAATTATCGGAACGAACGACGAAGGTGTTGTGATGATTGGAACAACATCCAGTTATGGAACTATGGTGCAGTTGATTAAGACTGATAAGGATTTATTCATGTTGAAACAGTAAGAAATAAAGATTATGAGAACGAAAAACATACTATTTCTACTTTTTGTAATGCTTATTGGAGTTTATGCATATGCGCAGACTCCTGTATGCACAATAACTAGATTAGACTCAAATCCAACGAATAGTTCATCTGTTAGATTTAATGTTAATTTTAGTGTAGATGTAATTGATTTTGTGGTTGGCGATATAACCGAACATGAGTCTGGAGTTACTGGCACCTTAAGTATAACAGGAGGTAATGGTACTACTGATTTTGAAGTCACTGCATCTAGCATTAGCGGTACAGGTACATATGGAATTTCTGTGGCTGATGGCGTATGTACTAGAAGCGGTGGTTCTGAAACCAATACTGCTGGTAGTCAAGTAGATTATAATATTGATCAAACTGCACCCACCGGTTACTCTGTAATTATTGATCAGGCATATATTAATAATAGTAATAAAACGGCTCTTTCATTTACATTTACAGGAGCTGAAACTAGTACGACCTGTTCCTATTCAATTAATAGTAGTGGTGGTGGAACCGCTGTTATGGGAAGTGGTATTGCTATTACTTCTGCAACACAAAAAATATCAAGCATAGATGTAAGTGGTCTTAACGATGGTACTTTAACACTGAGTGTTACCCTTACCGATCAAGTTGGTAATACTGGGACCCCTGCAACATATAACTCAACTACAAAAGATACAAATATTCCGACTGTTTTGTCAATCTTGCGTAATAATCCTGTAGGTCAGATTGTTACTGGGAATAGCGTTACTTTTCGGGTAACATTTAGTGAAAGCGTAACCGGAGTTGCTGCTTCAGATTTCTTTCTAACCACAACAGGTGCTTCTAGAACAATTAATTCAGTTTCGTCTGCTACAGGTACAACAATTGATGTTACAATAAACACACCAAATCCTGATGGAGATGGTACAATACGATTAGATGTCTTAACTACTGCTTCAATTCNNGTGGCTGGAAACTCGATAGGTTCAGGAGGGTATACTTCTGGTGAAACTTATGAGATTGATAAAACTGCTCCATCGGTCACCTCAATAACAAGGGTTAATAGCACTCCAACTAATTTGAGTACAGTTCAATTCCTTGTCACTTTTAATGATATTGTTACTGGAGATGGCACATCAAACTATAGCTTGTCCGGCACAGCCGTTACAGGTTCAACCTTTGGCATTAGTGGAACTGGATCTACTAGGACTATTACAGCAAATATTGGGGCTACAGACGGTACNNGTCTTGATTTATCTTCAAAATCAGGAATTCAGGATGATGCAGGTTACAATTTGACTTCTACCTATAACTCTGGTGAAACATACACGATTGATAGAGTGGCTCCAAGTGTGAGTAGCATCAACCGAGTTTCATCAGAATATACAAATGCTAGTTCTGTTAATTTTACTATAGATTTTTCGGAAGCGGTAAAAAATGTGAGTTCATCTAATTTTACTCTTACTGGCTCTGCTTCTAACGCATCTTTTGGAACGGTTGGTTCCTCGGGTGATCCAATTACTGTAACCGTAAATACAGGGAGTGTTGATGGAACCCTTGGCTTAGATTTAAGTTCAATAGGAAGTATTACAGACGATGCTGGGAACTCATTATCGGGTACACGTGTTGGAGATCAAACTTATACTGTTGATAAGACTCAACCTACAGTTGAGTTGGACGATGACCAAGCGGATAATGTTGTTCGAAATACAAATGTTGTGGTAATTGATGCAACATTTACCGAAACCAATACAATATCAACTCCAACCATTAAAATAAGTAAGGGTGCTACGATTCTGGTAAACAACCTTGCAATGACAATCAATGGTGACAATAAGCATTGGAGATATACTTGGACAGTATCAGCAAGTGCAGGTGATGATGGAACATATGATGTCACTATTACCACTTCCGATGATGCTGGTAATGCATGTTCTGCACCTACTGCAGCACCTACTGGCACAACATCATATGTAGTTGATAATATTAGCCCGACTGTTTCATCTGTTACATCAGATCTTGCCAATGGATCCTATAAGATTGGCGAAATAATACCAATTAAAATTTTATTTTCCGAGAATGTTGATGTTACAGGAACACCTCAATTACTCTTAGAAACGGGAACTACAGATCAATATGCGTACTATAACTCTGGTTCAGGCTCAAGTACCTTAGTTTTTAATTACACCATTCAAGCAGGTGATGTGAGTTCAGACTTGAATTATGTTAACACAAGTTCACTTACAGGAACCATTAATGATATTGCAGGGAACACAGCAACTTTGACACTACCTGGTACTGCAACAGCGAATTCTTTAGGTGGCTCAAAAGATATAGTTGCTGATGGTGTAGTGCCTACTGTTACAAATGTTACCTCAAATGATCCAAACGCTACTCTAAAAATTGGGTCGGCAATTGATATTAGAGTTGTTTTTAATGAGCCCGTATATGTAACTGGTATACCGCAGCTAACGCTAGAAACGGGAACTCTCGACCAAACTATAGATTATACTGGTGGCGATGGAACAAATACACTTATATTCCATTATGTAGTTCAAAATGGTGATCTAAGTTCCGATCTAACCTATGTTGCAACAAATTCATTAACTGGAACTATTAAAGATTTTGCAGGGAATGTTGCTACACTAACTTTAGCTAATCCAACAGCCCAATATTCTCTCGGGTACAACAAAGACTTTGTTGTTGATGGAGTTGCTCCCTCTCAGCCCACTATTGTTGGATTAATTTCTGGTACCTACAATACAAACCAAAGTTTTACTGTGACTTATGGTGAAGCAGGGGGAACTAGGCAATACTCCTTAAATAATGGAAGTACTTGGAATACTTACCCCGGATCAGCAGTATCTTTATCCACAGATGGTACTACCTACAATGTAATTGCTCGGCAGACTGATGCAGCAGGTAATATATCTCCTAATTCTAGTTTATATACTGTTACCATCGATAAAACGACCCAAACACCTACTCTTACAGACCCTGTTAATGATGCATCATCAACGAGTACTGGAGGGGTTCTTATTACCTATACATTACCTGAAAATGCAACAAATGGAACTGTTGTATTAACATTTGATTGCACTGATCCTCCTGAACCTTACTCATCAATATCAAATCGATATGTTGAGATTACCCCAGCATACTCTACAGCGGGAACACATTCATTCACTTTAGATGCCCGAAATTTCCTCGACCCTGCTAACAGTGCCTTTGTTGCAGATGCCCATACGTCAGGAAGTGAGGGGAATAGACTTATTAATGGTGGCTACTATACAGTTTACATTGAGTATCAGGATGCTTTAGGTAATCCAGTGAAGAACGACTACAACACCGGATTGTTCTTTTCCTCTGGCCCACCAATTCCTAGTTTTGTTGAAGTAACCCCAGATCCAAGAAACTATAACGTCCCTTCGACCGAAGGAGTAACATTGCATTTTTCTTGGCGAGTTAACATTGCTGATGTTCAAATAGATCATTTTACTTTGACTCGAAATGGATCAAACGTATCCTTAACAGGCGTTACTATAACGCCAAATGAGAACTACTCTGGTACAGCAACAAATTTTAAACTTGATCTTTCAGGACTCACAAGCTTAGCAGGAACTTATATATTATCGTTTGATCCGACAGGAACCCTTGCTACTACAATTAAGGATAAAACGGGGAATCCAGTAACAGCTAGCGCTAGTGAAACATGGGTTGCAGATTTAACCCCTCCTACTGTAAATATTACATCTTCATCAAGTAATCCAACCAATTCATCAACAATTCCATTTACTGCAGTATTTAGCGAACATGTTAATGGTTTGCTATCGGGTGAGATTTCTGTAACAAATGGTTCGGTAACCAGTTTTACTACTTCTGATAATATTACATATGATATTGTTGTCACCCCAACAACATCTGATCAAAATGTTTCGGTTAGTATACCTGCAGCAGCTTGTCAGGATGATGCAAATAACAATAATACAGTATCTAATACATGTACAATTCTATGGGATACAACTCAACCATCTGTAGCCATTTCAACTGCAACTGATCCTACAAATGCTAGTGAGATAACAGTCGATATTCTATTTAGCGAGAATGTAACAGGTTTTACTTTGGGTGATATTGTTGTTACTGGTTTGGGTTCGACATCTGGCTTTACAGGTTCAGGTACTAGTTACTCTTTTAAGTTTACGCCTACAGCTGATGGTAATATAACCGTTAATATTGCCGCTAACGTATGCACAGATGCCGCAACAAATGCTAATACGGCAGCATCGCAGCTTACCATAAAATCAGATAGGACATTGCCGCAGTTAATTACGCGGACAATTGTTTCTGATAACACCCCGCATCCCGACTATGTTGGAAGCACTGGAATAATAACAATCAACGTGACATCTTCTGAAGAGATTACAACTCCAATTGCCAAGGTTTCTAAGGTTCTAGGTGTCTGGCAGGATGCAACCTCTGTTACCAATCCAAATGGAGATAAGATGAACTGGGTAATTTCTTACAATATGGTTGGAAATGAAGATACTGGTATTGTTCCATT
This sequence comes from Bacteroidales bacterium, assembly GCA_003531155.1. Lineage (GTDB taxonomy): Bacteria > Bacteroidota > Bacteroidia > Bacteroidales > Tenuifilaceae > UBA8529. The sequence goes on from DQHR01000151.1 coordinate 11,561, forward strand.
TAGTATTAGCTATAATGATTTAGCAAATAATTCTGGAGCAGTTGCAACAACTACCACTAACTCCTCAACTGTTACGTATGACAATACCAAACCAACATTAGCCACAATTCCCCCAATCCATATTTCTTCTAATAACTCAACTAGTTCAGCATATGCTAAAGTAGGTGATGTAGTGACTCTTACTTTCACTTCGAACGAGAATGTAGAAAATGTGGTTGTTAAGATTGGTGGGAAAAATGCTTCTGTATCAAAAGTAGGTTTGGATTATACGTGCACCTATACAATGTCCACCTTAGATGTTACTGAAGGCGATCTTCCTATTACTGTTGATTTTAAAGACTTTGCAGGGAATGATGGAATACAAATAGTAAACACTTCGGATGGATCAAAAGTAACTTATGATATCACCTCACCTAGCACTCCGAGCATTCCTGACCTTGACTCAGGAGCTGATAGCAATGTTTCTACAGATAATATTACAAATGTTAGTACAAGCATAACCTTTAACGGTACTGCTGAAGCAAATTCATTAGTAAAACTTTATAGTAACTCAGTGCTAGTAGCAAATGCTACTGCTACAGCAGGAGGTGCATGGACAGTTATAGTCCCCAGCTTTACTGAGGGAACAAAATTTATTACAGCAACAGCAACTGATGGTGCTGGTAATGTAAGTGCAACATCAACTTCATTAGAGGTGGTAATTGACATAACTCAACCTAATGCACCTAGTGAGCCGGATCTAGATCCAAGTTCTGACACAGGGACATCTAATGCTGATAACTATACAAGCGATTCTTCGCCTACCTTTAATGGAACAGCTGAGCCCAATTCTACAGTAACTATATATATTGATGGTAATCCTGGAGTTTCTGTGATAACCAATTCATTCGGGTTGTGGACAGCAACTGAAAATCCGCTACTGACAGGGACATATATTATTACAGCAAAAGCAAAAGATGCTGCTGGGAACGTAAGTTCTTCTTCTACAGGATTAACTATAAATGTTGATCTTTCTAACCCTGCTGCTCCATCAACGCCAGATCTAACAACCGGATCTGATAGTGGAACATCAAATGCTGATAATTATACGAATGATAATACTCCTACTTTTACTGGAACAGCGGAGAGTGGAGCAGTTGTAAAACTTTACGTTGATGCTGTTGAGGTAGGCAGTACCACTGCTACAGGAGGGAATTGGACAATAACATCATCAGTCTTAACTGATGGAGCTAAGAGTATCACAGCGAAAACCATTGATGCTGCAGGCAATGAGAGTATTTTATCATCAATTTTATCAATTACAATCGATACGAATAGCCCATCTAAACCTGGAACTCCAGATTTGGATCCAACATCTGATAGTGGAACTTTGAACACTGATAATATTACAAATGATAATACTCCAACATTCTTCGGCACTGCTGAGGCAAATGCAATAGTAAAACTTTATGCTAATGGTATTGAAGTTGGTAATGCTATCGCAACTGGAGGGAATTGGACTATAACAACATCTCTTCTTTCTGATGGAGTTAAAAGCATTACCATTACTGCGACTGATGCTGCGGGTAATGTGAGTTCGAGTTCAGATGCACTTTCAGTTACCATCGATGCAACTAACCCTTCGAAACCAGGTACTTCGGATTTGGATGCTGGATCTGATTCTGGATTATCAAACACCGATAATTTAACTAATATTGATACTCCAACGTTATTAGGTACGGCAGAACCATATTCAACAGTAACTCTTTATAGTGGCGCAACTGTAGTTGGAACTATTACTGCCAGTTCATTTGGTCTATGGACTACATTAACAAGTGCTCTAAGTGAAGGGGCGAACAGCATAACAGTTAAAGCTACTGATGCTTCTGGTAACACTAGCATATCATCTGATGCTTTAGTAATTACTGTGGATAAAACTGCTCCATCAGTTCCAAATGCTCCTGATCTTGATGCAACATCAGATACAGGATTATCAAATGGTGACGATATAACAAGCGATAATACTCCTACATTTAATGGTACTGCAGAAGTTAATGCAGTGGTCAAACTCTATGATGGGGCAACAGTATTAGGCACTGCAACAGCAACTGGTGGCAATTGGACTATCACCTCCTCAGTTCTTTCTAATGGTACCAAGAATATTCAGGTAACTGCAACTGATGCGGCAGGTAATGAAAGTGCAAAATCTATTGCTTTGTCTGTTACAATTGATACGAATAATCCTTCAAAACCAGGTACTCCAAATTTAGACAATGGTTCTGATCTTGGAGCTTCTAATTCTGATGACATAACCAACGATAATACTCCAACCTTTACAGGCACAGCAGAATCAGGATCTACTGTTCGACTCTATTGTAATGGCAGTGAGGTTGGTAATGGAGTTGCAATTGCTGGTAACTGGACAATTACTGCATCAGTTTTAAGTGATGGTGTGAAAAGTATTGCTGTTACCTCTACCGATGCATCTGGTAATACAAGTGTAACTTCTGACTTTTTAAGCATTACTATTGATACTCAGATCCCAGGCATTATATCTGCAACTGTTCCTTTTGGAGTATACAAGGTGGGTAGTGTAATTTCAATTTCTTTGGTATGCGATGATAAGACCTATTCTGGGCAAACAGTGAGTGTGAATAGTAAAAATCAAGCTCTTGTTAATAATAATAACAACTCATACACAATTAGTTATACTGTACAAGAGAATGATAATCCTCAGAACTCCGTTGGTGCTTTACCTTCAAATATTGTCCTTGTCGATGTAGCTGGTAACATTGCAACGATTAATTCTCTTACTGTTCAAGGAGGTACATTAACAATCGATGCTGTAACACCTCAAATAACATCAGTTACAAGTGATGCAGAAACCACTGGAAACCTTAAAATTGGGGATCAGATAGTATTTACAGTAACTCCTACTATTGCTGAAACTGGGTTGGTAGTTACTCCAACCACCTATAATAGTAAATCTATTACATGGGGAACAATAAATGGAGGAGTTACATATACAGCGACATATACCATTCAGGATGGTGATGCAAATCAAGAGACTCCGTTACAACTTGGCAATGTTACCATTGCTGATGCTGCTGGAAATGTAAGTAATCCTTACAGCTATACGGGTGTTCAAAAGTTGATATATGGAATTAAACCTACAGTTACAATTACAGGTACTACAACAAGATGCGATTACCCAACACCTACTGTTCCAATTACCTTTACTTTTACCGGTAAAAAACCGTATACATTTATTTACAATGATGGAACATCAGATCAGTCTGTAACTGCATTAAATGCTGATAGTTATGTAATTCAGGTTCTAAAAGGAGCATACTCACTGGTTAGCTTGGTTGATGCTACAGGAAATACGAATAATACGGCTATTACTAATGCATCAATAACTGTAAATGCCTTACCAACAATACAATTTACATCATCATCTATAACCGTAAACGAGAACGATGCTGCAGTTAACCTAATGAGTTATGTTCAGACAGGGACAGGAGGTAATTTTACAGGCGAGGGTGTAACAACCACAAATTACTTCTATCCTTCATTAGTTGAAGCCAAACCTACTATTCCGTACCAGTTGACCTATACTTTAACTAATGTTAATGGATGTACAAGTACAAAAGCTTTCTATGTTACAGTTACTAGCGATTTAGGTTATATATCTGGTTTAGATGTGAACTATTGTAAGAATAACTGGTCGCCAACTAGTATAATTGCTGTAGTAAATAATGTCACAAATTATGCAGGATTATCTCCCGTTTTCACTCTTACACCTGCTTCTAATCAAACTTCAACAGTTGACTGGAATCATTTCTCAATTAATCCTCGAGATATGAAAGCGGGTACGTATGTTTTAAAATATTCATATGTAGAACAGTCTACTGGAAGTAATCGTGAGATACAATATTCTTTTGATATTGATTCGGTTGGGAAAGATATTGATTTCAAGGTTGTTGATAATACAGGGACTTATACTGAATTAAGTTCTGAGTATTGCAAAAATAGTGCTGATGTTCTACTTGAAGTGATAAATAATTACCCAAAGGGAGGTTCTGGCTATTTTACTGGACCAGCAACTGGCTTTACTACTGATGATAAATCATTTAAGGCAACATTTAGACCATCTTCAGCACCTCTTGATCAACAGCTAGAAATTGCTTTCTATTTTGTGACTGATGCAAGTAGTCCAAGGATTGGATGTAGTTCTGATACTGTAAGAAAGATCGTTACTATTCATTCATTAACACCAATTAGTTTTGAGTTAAAGGATAACTATAACTATGAAGAAAAACCAGTTATTCTAACTGCAAGCCAGGCAGGTGGTGTTTTTAATAGCCCGGATAACGTTATTATTAATGGTAATACTATCAGTCCTTCGTTAACAACAAATTTTAATACGAATAATCCAGTAAGCATAACATATACATATACCGATGCGAACCTATGTACTTCTACACTAACTAAGACAACAAAGATTTATAAAGCAGATGCTCTAATTGAAAACCTTAATTCACTTTATTGCTATGAGGATAAAACAGTAGATATTTCTTGCTCCCCTATTGTAAATGGTGTCACATATTCAGGGGTGTTTTCAAGTAGCAAAGGAGCAATTACGCAATCAGTATCACCAGGAGCAGATGCTAAGTACAGTGTTTTTGACGCTGGTGATGGACAAGATACAGTTAGATTCACATACTATGTTGGTCCTATTGCGAACCCAACCGAATATAAAATAACAAAACTTGTATATGTGGATTCTATCGGAGTTGTATCAATGGTTGTTGATACAAAATACTGTAACAACATCGAAAAAGTAGATATCAATGTAAATCATAGGCAAATGAAAGGCGAAAATAATTTTACTTATGATGGAAATGTCAATGCATTCTCATCAAACCCTTTATTTGCTACATTATCTCCTAGTAAAGAAACAACCTTTGGAGATCATGTCATTACGTGTATGTTTACTTCTGATAAAGGGTGTATAGGCTCGGATACAAAAATCGTTGCCATCAACCCAGTTGCTACATTCCCTGCTTCAGCTTTTGTGCTGGGTGAAGCGTGCCCAGGAACTACAAAACCTGTACAATTTATAAATAGAACAACAATCCCAGTTGGTGCAACTATGAGTTGGTCCTGGAATATTGAAGGTAAGGCTAATGCTTCAACTGATAAAAATCCTGAATGGCAATTTACATCAACTGGTAGCAAAGCAGTTTATCTTGAGGCAACAACTGAAAAGGGATGTGTTAGCAGGACTCCAACTGATTATATAAATGTTGGTATTTCTGCAAAAGCTGACTTTACATGGGATAATGAATGTTTAGATGGAACATCGATTCAATTTACGGATAATTCTTCTGGAGGTATTATTGATAGATCTAGGTGGATATTCAATAATGATACAATTGGTTACGATAAAGATCTTACCTATTCCTTTACTGAATTAGGACGTTATGACTTAAAATTAGCTGTTCTAACTAAAGATCGTTGTGCCGATACAATCGTAAAACAGATAGTTATCCAGCCATATATTAAATTTCAGGAACTTCCCAATATGGTTTACAGCCAGAACTTTGATTCAAATAATGAATTCTACAATTGGGCTTCAAGAGGAATTTCTGATGCTTATAAGACAACCAAGTGGGAACTTGGAACTCCTGATGAAACTAGAATAAAGTTGGCAGCATCAGGCAGTAATGCTTGGTTTACCAAACTTATCAGTAAAACAGATATTGAAAACTCACAGGTGGTTAGTCCTTGTTTCGATTTTACGGGGCTAAGTAAGCCCATGATAAAGATGAATGTATGGTCATATTCTGAGTCCAAACGTGATGGTGCTGTCCTACAGTATTCTATTGATAAAGGACAAACTTGGAAAAAATTAGGAACAAAAGGTGAAGGAATTAATTGGTTCAATTCAGATAATATTTTAACAAACCCAGGTCTGCAACCTATAACAGAAGAACCAGAAGGGTGGAGTCAGATTCCAATGACTGAATGGACCAATGTTCGACACAATTTGGATAGCTTGATCGGGAAAACTAATGTCCGATTTAGAATTGCTTACTCAAAGGATGCTACCAACTCTGAGAAAATTGACGGTTTTGCTTTTGACGATGTATGGATAGGGGAGCGCCAGCAAATTGTACTTGGTGAGTACTTTACCAATGTAAACAATACGATATTCAATGATTTCATGAGGAAGTATGAGACAAAAGAGTCTATGGATTACATTCCAATTCACTACCATACTGGTGATGTCGTATTTGATGATTATACAGCTGGACCATCATCGCGATTGTTCTACTATGGATCTCTACTAAACCCTTATATTTTATCAAATGGAACCGAAGCATCATCGCTAGCTGATACTTCTAGCTTTAAAAACACGAATGATGTACAATCTCTCCATGACCCCAAAGTAGAAATTAATCTATCGATAAGTTCCTCTAACATAGGTGTTTCATTAAAGGCTCTGGAAGATCTTTCAGGTGATGAACTTGTTTTGTTTAGTGCAATTGTTAAGAAAACAGTTGATAAAAATGGTTTAAATTATTATAACGTAATAAGAAGATTTTTACCAAACCCTGGAGGAATTTTACTCTCTACAACAGGTTGGATAAAGGATATGGAACAGTTACATTCGATTAGTGTAAATTCTAGTGATTTTGCTGAGTATCTAAATTCTCGCTTGGTGGTATTTGTTCAGAATGCAAAAACGAAGGAGGTATATCAAGTTGTTTCGAGTGATTTATCTAATGTAACTGATATAAAACCGATAGATGTTGGTAAATTGGTAGATATCCATCCTAATCCTGCAACTAGTAATCTAATTGTTGAATGTGAATACCAAATAGAAAGATTGGTTGTGCTTGATATTACAGGTCGTATTGTTGCTGAGTTTAATCCAAAGCAACAACAATTCTCATTACCTGTTAATAGTTTGAAGAATGGGCTTTATATATTGAAAGGATCTACCACCAATAGAGGTGAATTTATTAAGAAGTTTATAAAACAATAAAAGAAAAAATCCCAAGCAACTGCTTGGGATTTTCTCTTTCCATTATATTTTCTGTTTTATCACCTGTGGAACTCCATGTTAATAAAAATGGGAGATGTTAATGAAGTTTAATTCCTATTAGATGTATAAACTCTTCTCGAGTCTTAATCTCTGAAAGAAAAATACCAGTAAATGCTGATGTTGTTGTAACAGAATTTTGTTTTTGGACGCCTCGCATTTGCATGCACATATGTGCCGCTTCTATAACAACTGCAACACCAAGAGGATTAAGAGTTTGTTGTATGCAATCGCGAATCTGCATGGTAAGGCGTTCCTGAACTTGTAAGCGACGAGAATATGCTTCAACAACTCGAGCAATTTTGCTTAAACCTGTTATATAACCGTTTGGAATATAGGCTACATGAGCCTTGCCATAGAATGGAATCATATGGTGCTCGCACATGGAGTATAAATCAATATCCTTCACTAAAACCATTTGAGGATAATCTTCCTTGAATTTAGTTGCGCTAAGTATAGCATGAGGATCTATGTGGTTACCATGAGTAAGGAACTGAATCGATTTTGCAACTCTTAAAGGAGTTTTCAAAAGTCCCTCTCTTTCAGCATCTTCACCTAACAAGTTTAGTATTTCTTTATAGTGTGCAGCAAGTTTATTGGTTGTTTTCGGATTCCATTTTTCAACACGAGAGTACCCTTCGTTTCCGAACTCAACATCATCTTCATCAATTATTTCCATTTTTAAATCTAATTATGTAAATATCTTACAAAATAAACCCTTTTTTATAAATGCTCAAAAACTGCAGTGAACATAATGAATGCTAATCCCCAAAATACTCTACCCAGTTATTTTCAGTTTCTTGGATTTTAACGCAATGCAAACCGACACCAATGGTTTCAATTGGATTTTTAAGCTCACCCCAGATTGCAATTGCCAAATTTTCAGTTGATGCAATCTTTCCTCTCATAAAATCAACATCAAGGTTAATGTTACGATGATCCAACTTTTCGATTACAAGTTCTTTTATTAGCTTGCTGATGTTATTAAGATTTGTAACAAACCCTGTTTTAGAATCAATCTCACCTTTAATGGTTACAAAAAGGTCGAAGTTATGCCCGTGCCAATTAGGGTGTGAGCACTTTCCATAAATCGTTAGGTTTTCCTCATCGGTTAATTCTTTATTGTATAATCGATGGGCGGCGTTAAACCTTTCGCGTCGTGTAATATAAGCAATTGGCATATCTTAGTTTTTGAATAGGCTATAAAGTTAAAAAACTATATCTTTCGGATGAGAAAATGATCATTAATTAATCATAAAATTGAAAATACTAGTAGTTTCTGCAACAGTATCTGAATGCCGTTTAGATATTGGAGGTGCACATAAGATAGGGATTCCGCATAAAGCCGCTGATTTTAATGATAAGCATGTTGATGTACTAATTTCAGGAGTAGGTGCAGTGCCAATGGTTTTTGCACTTACGAAATATGCACATGATTACGATCTAGTCATAAATATTGGTATTGCGGGCTCTTACAATACTAATCTTTCAATTGGCGATGTGGTTTGTGTGAGCGAGGATACATTTGGCGATTATGGAATTGATGATAATGGGGTTTTTAAGCCTTTATCTGGAATAAATTTTGCAGCAAACGTACTTTACTCTGTTAATAATTTTATGAATAACCCTTGGCTCAATGGTAATTTTAGTTTTATAAAGTTACCCTTTGTAAAAGGGTTAACCCTTTCAACCGTAAGCGGCTCTGAAGATGCGATCGGAAAAATTAAAAGTTTTTGGAATGCTGATATTGAAACAATGGAAGGAGCTTCAGTGTTTTATGTATGTAAGCAGTTGAATGTACCATTTATGTGTTTCAGAGCTATTTCTAATATGGTTGAACCTCGCAATAAATTGAAGTGGGAGGCAAGTAGAGCAATAGAAAACCTTGATAAGGAGCTAAGAGGGTTTATTCAAAATTTACTATAATTTAAATCTAAGCAACGCTATAACGAAATATTAAATGAAGCTTAACCTTTGTTTCTCAACCTGCCCTAACGATACTTTTATGTTCGATGCCATGGTTAACGGACGCATCGAAACACATGGATTTGATTTTGACATTCATTTGGCCGATATCGATGAGTTGAATCGTTTGGCAATCGAGGGAATTCCTGATATAACAAAAATTAGTTTTAATGCATTTGCTAGAGTATCGGATAGTTACCAGTTACTAAGCGCTGGAAGTGCTTTGGGCAGCGGAGTCGGACCATTGCTTGTAAGTCGTAGGCTCATATACCCCGATGAGATTAAACATACAAAGATTGCTATTCCAGGTTTGGAAACCACTGCCAATATGCTATTCTCCATAGCTTTTTCTGATGCAATTAATAAAATAGTTTACTTATTCTCAGATATCGAAGATGCAATCCTTTCCAATGAAGTTGATGCTGGTTTGATCATCCATGAAAATCGCTTTACCTACGAGAGTAAGGGGTTGAAAAAAGTTTTGGACTTAGGCGAATTTTGGGAGAATCTAACTCATCTGCCAATACCCCTAGGAGGTATCGCTATCCGGAGAAGTCTTCCTGAAGCTGTCAAGTTAAAGGTTAATAAGATAATGCGGAGCAGTGTAGAGCATGCTTTTGCTTTCCCAAAGCAATCCTATCATTACGTTCGTAAGTATGCTCAATCGATGGATGAGGATGTAATGTACAAGCATATCCAGTTGTACGTAAATCAGTATTCGGTTGATTTAGGTGAAAAAGGGCGTAATGCCATAACTCAGCTCTACGAACGAACTTATGAGCTAAATATAATTCCGAAGCCTAATAATGATTTCTTCATCAATTTTTAATGTTATTTCATCAAACCTTTCATTATATTGACGTTTAAATTCCCTTTCATTTTGTTTCTTATATATACAATCTGTAAATTTATATGTATTAACTTATTGATGGTAGTAGTAGTTTGTTGTATGTCAGTGTGCTAACGAACATTTTATTACAATTACTGTTATAAACTTGAAAATTGTAACGATAATACGAGGAGGAATGGACGAGCAAAATCCTTTTTTTGGAACTAAAAGAAAACTTATCGAAAGACTTAATTCTCTCGATGAATCATGGTATGTTGAGACGTGGCTTATTAAGTACTATTTTATCAGAATTGAAGTTTACTCTCAAAAAAAAGAAATTGTAAAACGTATTCGAGCTAACGCAAAATACTCCTTATGAGTTAATTGATAAATAAGGGCCGTAGTTGTGGTATAATATTTTGTAAAATTTTTATAATAAAATAAAACAAGCCTAATTAAGATTGATATTATTGCGATAGAATTTGTATAATTGGAAGATATTTGAACTGTTTGTAATGCTTTTCGGGAAAACAACAGTATGTCGCTTTTTTATATCATCATTAATCCTATTGATTAGTGTAAGTGTTAATGCTAGTGTAAATTTAAGCGATACATCTAGAATTAATTCTATCCTAAAATCATCACAAATTGCTCTAGATAGTAGTAATTGGACAAAATCTCGCCAACTTACTAGCGAGGCATTAAAGCAATCGGAACAAATTGATTATATTTTTGGTAAAGCTAAGTCTATTGTTTTATTAGCTCAAGTCCAGTCAATTAGTGGAGCAAAAGATTCATCAATAATAAATTTTCGTAAGGCACTTACTCTTTTTACTTCAATTAATAAAGTTAAAGAGATAGGGGTAATACATTATTTAGTTGGGGTAGAGTTCTGCGATATTGGAAATCAAGATAGTGCTGAATACCATTTAAATAAGGGATTAGAAATAAAGAAAGAGTATGGTGATAAAGGAGGTATTGCAGCTATTTATAATAGTTTGGGAGCTGTATTTTTTTATAGGGCGAATTACGCTAAAGCTCTTGAATATTACTTCTCATCTGTCAAATTGCATGATGAACTTGGCGATAAGCGTGCTAAATCAGCTACTTTTAATAATATTGGGAGCGTTTTTAAAAGTCAAGGCGATTATACCAAAGCTTTAGACTTTTTTATTCAATCATTAAAAATTCAGGAGGAATATAAAGCATTTAAAGGTATCGCTTTTATAAATAATAACATCGGGTTAATCTACCAGCAGCTTGGTGATACAAGCGAAGCGCTAAAACATTTCAGGATATCATTAGAGAATGGTAAGCAGACAGGGGACAGCGCTGTTATGTCGTATGCACTGATGGGAATTGGAGAGATTCATCATATAAAAAAAGAGTATCAAAAAGCTCTCGAATACTATTCTATTGTAGAAAAAATACGGAAAAAACACTCCAATTTAATAGGGTTAGCCAATTTGTATATCGATATGAGTAGGGTCTATATCGATATGAACGATTATAGCAAAACAATTGGTTCTTTGCAGCAGGCTCAATCGATTTACGAAAAAATAAACGATCCAATAGGAAAGGCAAATACTCTAATTGGTATTGGAGATGTATATTTTAAGCAGGGTTTGATACAGAGTGCAATCGAAAATTGTAATTCTGGTATACAAATGGCAAAAAAGTTCGGTGTATTAGAAATAATAAGGGATGGATATTTTACTTTAAATAAGATTTATGAGAAAGTTGGAGATAACACCCTCGCATATAAAGCATATAAGTCTTATATTGAATATCGCGATAGCATTGGTGGTATAGAGAAAACAAAAGAACTTCAACGAATTAAGTTTGAATCTGATTTAAACAACCTATTCAGTAAGGAACGATTAGAGAACGAAAACAAACTCAATATTGCAGAAAACAAAACGATAAAACAGACAAGGATTGCTAATGCTTTTATACTCGCATTTATCATTACGCTCTTTGGCTTTATACTAATCTTTTTTAACTATAGGCAGAAACAAAAAAGAAATAACTTTCTTGCTTTCCAGAAACTTGATATGGAGCGCCAAAGAACAGAGCTAACTGCTCAAAGAGATGAATTAGAGATTCAAAAAAATCTGGTAATTCATCAGCGCGATAAGATTATGACTATGCTAACTGACCTTGGTGAATCCATAGATTATGCTCGAAAAATCCAGCAAGCTCTTTTGCCTTCGGATAAAGCGTTGGCAAATATTTTGGGTGAGTACTTTCTCTTTTTTCAACCTCGTGAGTCGGTTGGCGGAGATTTTTATTGGTTGTATCAGGATGAGGATTTAATCTATTTTGCAGTAGCAGATTGTACTGGGCATGGTGTTCCTGGCGGGTTTATGAGCATGTTAGGCGTTTCTCTTCTTAACGAGCAGGTTTCAAGAGGTGAGTATGTTTCTCCTGCTGAAATGCTTTGGAATTTACGCGAAATGATTGTTAAAGCATTAAATCAAACTGGGCTTGATGATGATAGTCAAGATGGGATGGATATTGCGCTATGTACTTATAATAAAAAGAACCGGGAGTTGCTTTATGCTGGTGCAAACCAATCTCTCTTTCTTGTTACTGAAAACCCTCCAGAACCAAGCGAATTAGTGTTTGTTCAAGAGAATATGGTTGAGTTAAAACCTGATAGAATGCCGGTATCATTTTATCTTAGAATGAAAGAATTCAATGAGCACAGATTAACATTAAGCCCAGGAGATTCAATTTATTTATCTTCTGATGGATTTGCTGATCAATTTGGTGGCCCAAACAATAAGAAATTTGGCTACAATACTTTTAGAAACCTCTTATTGTCAATTTCAAGCAAGCCTTTTGATAAGCAGCGCGATTTGTTATGGAATGAGTTTGATAAATGGAAAGGTGAAGAATCTCAAACCGACGATGTTATCGTTTTAGGGATAAAAATTTCATAAACCCATAGAATTCCTTTAAACAAAAAAGCAGTGTAGGTGTTTATCTTTTAAAAAATAATATATATGACACACGAACTACCAAAATTACCTTACGAGCTAGATGCATTAGCTCCGGTTATATCAAAACAAACATTAGAGTATCATTATGGAAAGCACCATCAGGCTTATGTAAATAATCTAAATAACCTTATTGTAGGCACTAAGTTTGAAAACGCTGATTTGGAAAGCATAATCCGCGAATCGGATGGAGGTGTCTTTAATAATGCTGCTCAAATATGGAATCACACCTTTTATTTCAACACTTTCTCGCCAAAACCTCAGCTCGAACCATCAGGTAAATTAGCCGAGATGATTGTTAAGGATTTTGGCTCATTAGGAGAGTTTAAGGAAAAATTTAACAAGGCTGCTGCTACTTTATTTGGAGCTGGTTGGGCTTGGCTTGTGTTAGATTCAAATGGACATCTTGAGATTAAGCAAGAATCAAATGCTGGCACACCTCTTAAGCATAATCTTAAACCACTTATAACTTGTGATGTTTGGGAGCATGCGTACTATCTCGATTACCAAAATCGTCGCCCCGATTACATTAACACAATATGGAATGTAATTGATTGGAAAGTTGTAGAAAGCAGATTGTAATTATTGCCGAATATTCTAAATTTGAGCACTGGTAGTTTAACTACCAGTGCTCTTTTGTTTAGTGAGGTAACGAAATAAGATGTTATATGCTTAAAGAACTAGTACTAAAGAATCGAAGTTATCGTAGGTTTGATCAGACAAAACCTATCAGCAAAGATGAACTGCTCGGTTTTATCGATTTGGCAAGAAACTCAGCGTCAGGTAGAAATCTTCAAACTTTGAGGTATTTCATTTCTTTTGATTCTGAAACCAACTCAAAAATATACCCTACTTTATCTTGGGCGGGTTATTTAAAGGATTGGGATGGACCTGTTGAAGGTGAAAGACCATCAGGATATATTGTTATGGTTGAGGATGTACTTGTTGGAAAGAATTTGGTTCACGATCAGGGTATTGCAGCTCAAACTATTCTTCTTGCTGCAGTTGAAAAAGGATATGGGGGATGTATGATATATACAGTTAAACGTAGAGAAATATCTGAGATATTAGAACTTCCTTCTAATCTTGAGGTTGTTTTAGTTTTGGCTTTGGGTGTTCCTATTGAAAAGGTTGTAATAGAACCACTACCTCAATCGGGTGATATCAAGTATTGGCGCGATGAGAATCATGTCCATCATGTTCCCAAGCGTAGTTTAAAGGACATCATAATCAATTTTTAATAAATATCCTATTTGTTAAACGATTACTATAGGTTCGGAATTGCACTCTGTACATTTACCTTGAGCGTTAAGACCTATAGTTGAAGTATTGAATCCGTTTCTCTTAATTAAAATGCTTTGACATTTAGGGCAGATAGTATTTTGCCCAAAATCAGCATTTGTGCTATTCCCAATGTAGACATGGGCGAGTTTTTCTTTTGCTAAATTGTATAGATTCTTAAGAGTCTCGAGTTTTGTTGCCTGATTATTGAGAAGATAAGCTGGATGATAAGCATTTATATGTAACACAGTGTGCTCTCCAAGTTCTTTAGCAATCCATTGAAACATTTGAGTTGCCTCTTCAACGCTATCGTTTAGGTTTGGTATTACTAGAAATGATAATTCTAAGTGTTTTCCGCTATTACGAATCATTTTTAGAGTATTTAAAATAGGCTCAATGCGTCCCTTGGCTATCTTTTCGTAAAAATCAGAGCTAAATGCCTTTAAATCTATATTAAAAGCATCAATGTAATTTAATAAACTTTTTAGTGGTTCAGGATTAATAAATCCGTTGGAGACCATAACATTCACTAGCCCCTCATTTTTAATTTTTTCCGCTGTTTCTAGCATATATTCAAACCATATAGTAGGTTCGTTGTATGTATAAGCAACTCCTATGCTATTGGAGTGAAATTTGGTTTTCTGAACTATTTCGGAGGGTGTAACAATTCTGAGCTTATCTACATTGTGAGGAACATGCTGCGAGATCTCGAAATTTTGACAGAACAAGCAGGTTAGATTACAACCAAATCCACCGATTGAGTAGATCATTTTACCTGGATGAAAATGATATAGAGGTTTCTTTTCAATAGGATCTAAAGCAGATGATGCAATTACTCCCCAATTTAATGACTCTAGTACTCCATTTCGATTTATACGTGTATTGCAAATCCCCAATCTTTCATTTTTTATTTTACACGAATGAGGGCATAGTTGGCATTCAACAGTTTTATTATCGAGTTTTATGTAGAATTTTGACTCCATATTTTACTTAAATCCAAAGTCAAGTTAAAAATTAGAGGCGTAAAATCAAATTAATGGACTGAAAATTAGATTAGTACTTGAATTGCCTAAAGTATTAGGATTTAATGAATATTCATTAACCATTTTGGTTCTTCTTCAATTTGCTCACCTTTATAGTAAACCCTTTCGAGGTAAAGTCCTGATGGTGGTGCTGTAAATTGAGATGGCGTTTCTGATTTCTCCCAAAAGAAACCTTGAATATCCTTGTCAGTCATTCTTCCTCGCCCAACTTCTACGAGTACTCCAACAACCCTGCGAACCATTCGCCATAAAAAATGAGAACCTACTATATGTATCAGAATAGAATCGTCTATTTCAAATATTTTTATTGAGATAAGTTCTACGAGGGTTGAATCGTTCTCTTTATCCTTTATCCCAAATGATCTGAAATCCTTTAAACCAAGGAATAGCGGTGTAACATCAGCCATAGCCTTAACGTCAAGGTTATCTTTAATCCACCAAACATTATCTTTTCCAAAGGCTGTTCGCCTTTTTGATATATGGTAAACGTAGCTTCGAGCAACGGCATCGTGGCGAGCATGGAAGTTTGGATGTACTTTTTCGACTTGAAGTATGCTGATTGCAGCAGGCAGTACGTCGTTGAGTTTGATTTTAATAATTTGAGGAGGTATCTGGGTTTTAATATCGAGATGTGCCACCTGATACAACGCATGAACTCCTGTATCAGTTCTTCCCGATCCATATAGTTCAAAGGTCTCAGCGCTAAAAACATCTTTACAGGCATCCATTAATTTCCCCATAACGGTGGGTAAATCCTTTTGGAACTGCCATCCCTTGAACTTAGAACCATCGTACTCTAATATCAGCTTAAAACGAGGCATACTATAATTTTTGTGGTAAAGATAGTGGTAATTATTTCTTTTTCCTTTTGAGATATTAAACGTAATTGAGTATGAGTTTTTTAAACAAAAACAAACAAAAACTGTTTAATTTAAAACCAATCTAAATAAGGTTATGAAAAATTCACGAATATTAATCGCAATAGCATTATTGCTGATTAGTTTTAATGCTAACTCTACTGTGGTTGTTATTAATCAATCTGGCTCAAGTTTTTCTCCTAAAACTTTTACTGTAAATGTTGGCGATGTAATTAGGTGGGTTTGGTCTAGCGGAACACACACTACAACATCAACAACTATTCCGCAAGGCGCAGCAGGATGGGATGCTTCACTAACATCAACCTCTACAACATTTGAATATACTGTTACCGTTGCAGGAGCGTACTCTTATGTTTGTTCTATACACGAATCATCTGGAATGGTTGGCAGTTTTACCGCTTCTGCACCAACCTCCATTGGTGAAAATCTGTTAAGTGATTATAAAGTTTACCCAAACCCAACCACATCAATAATTAATTTACCCTTGGATTTGAATGGTAAAATACATTTGTATGATATTCTTGGTAAGGAAGTTAAAATTGTATCAACGACTGAGTTAAAAGGAGCAAACTCTTGTCAATTGGATGTTTCAGATTTAACGAATGGAGTTTACTTTATTGGTTATATTCCAGAAGTTTCAAAAAAGAAGATTACTTGGAAAGTTATCAAGAAATAAAAAACACCCCAAATGTTTTGTCAATCATTTGGGGTGTACCTCACTTTTTAAGGAGTTTATTCTAAAATAGACTTATGCCTTTTTGCAAACAGTCATCAATCATATCTTGCGACCAAACTGATGATTGTACCTCGCCAATATGGGCTTTGCGAAGTAAAAACATACAAAGCCTCGATTGACCAATACCGCCACCAATACTATCGGGGAAGATCTCATTTATTAATTGCTGATGAAACCAAAGTTCCTTTCGGCTGGCGCAATCCCTTATATCGAGTTGAGCAATCATTGATTTTGGATTTACTCTAATTCCCATCGATGAGAGTTCGAAAGCATCCTTTAAAACAGGATTCCAAACCAGAATATCGCCATTTAACCCCCTTTTCCCATCTTCGCGAAGCGTTGACCAGTCGTCGTAATCGGGAGCGCGACCGTCGTGAGGTTTACCATCGAGTAAAGGATAGCCGATTCCTTCTATGAATACAGCACCATACTTTTTACATACCTCTTTTTCCCTTTGTTTTATTGTTAAGGTAGGATAGAGGGTAGCTAAATCTTCGGAGTGAAAGAATGTGATTTCTTCGGGAAGAACAGTTTCGATATGGAATTCCTCAGATATCATGAATTCAGTTTTTTTTATTTCCTGATAAATTTTTCGCACAGTATCCCTTAAAAAGTCAGCATTTCGTTGTTCGGGAAATAAACGTTTTTCCCAATCCCATTGATCAACGTAGATTGAGTGGGTTGAATCAGTATGTTCATCGGGACGGAGGGCATTCATATCAGTATAGATACCCATGCCAGCCTCAATCTTAAGGGTATGTAAGGTTAATCGTTTCCACTTGGCAAGTGATTGAACAATCTCGATTTTTTGACCATCCAGCGATTTTGCAGAAAAAGAAACGGGTTTTTCGATGCCGTTTAGATCATCATTAATGCCAAGCCCTGCTTGTACTATTACCGGAGCAGTAACCCTACGTAAACGTAATGATGCAGCAAGATTTTTTGAGAAAAAATCTTTGATTTGTTCAATGGCTTTCTCAGTTTGGTGTTGGCTTAACTTACTTTGGTAAGTTAATTCTTTTGTTTCCATAGTTTTAATTTTTTGATTATTGTTTTTTAATAAAAAAACCCTTCTCGAATTTCGGGAAGGGTTGAGTAAAAAGGTTATGTAACCATTCCCGGGGGTGGTGGACGATTATTGTTATTATTATTTATTCTTTGAAGCATTTTGTTTTAGTATATAATAAAAAAACCTTCCCGTTTCGGGGAAGGTTAGTTATGATGCTTTTATTTTATATGCCTATCAAACAATACCTTCCCATATCTTCCAATTATTATTGAAAGAATTATTCGAAAAGTTATTGTTAAATAGATTGTTCATTTCTGTTTCAATTGGATTGCAATATAGGTAATGCAATTTATAAAACCAAAAAAGGTTCTTGATTTTCAGGAACCTTTTTTGATTCGTTATAAAACTATTTTTTAAAAACTTTAATTACTTGAACTTTATCGTCAATTTCAACTACTCTTATTAGGTATATACCCGAAGGTAAGTTTGATAAATCAATATTGGTTATGGTTTTTGTAATTAAGTGAGAGGAGTAATGCGCACAACCAATTAGATCTAAGACTTGAATGTTTTTTATTACATTCTTACTTTCAATGCTGATATAAGAGTTCGTTGGGTTTGGATAAATTTTTAGATTATTTTCAATAACATCAACGCTATTAATTACTGAGAAAGTTGCTATTGCAGTAGTATTGGCGTTAATGGTAATTTGGGTCGAAGCCGAGGTAACCGTGTTGCCGTTGATCTCCCACTTATCGAACTTCCAGCCCTGGTCAGGGGTTGCGGTAAGATTCACGGATTCTCCATCATTATGGGTTGATTCTCCATCCACTGGGGAAACGGTTCCGTTCCCAACGTGCGAAACCGTAAGCGTATATGTTGTCGCAGGAATCACCGAGAAGGTAGCCGTAGCGGTAGTATTGGCATTAATGGTAATTTGGGTTGAAGCCGAGGTAACCGTGTTGCCGTTGATCTCCCACTTATCGAACTGCCATCCCTGATCTGGGGTTGCGGTAAGATTCACGGATTCGCCAGCGTTATGGGTTGATTCGCCATCCACTGGGGAAA
>DQHR01000103.1 GCA_003531155.1 Bacteroidales bacterium
AAAACCATAAACAAACAACTAATATATTTTATTAACTTTGCATTTATAATTGAAGAATAATTACAGTATGGAATTAAAAGACATAATGGCAATTTCTGGGCATTCAGGCCTATTTAAGTTTATCTCTCAGGGGCGTCATGGGATTATTGTTGAATCGTTAACTGATGGTAAACGTAACAATATAAATGCTTCGGCAAAGGTTAGCTCGCTAACCGATATTGCAATTTTCACTCACGATGGCGAGATTGCATTTAAAGATGTTTTGAAGAAGATTAAGGAAACCGAAAATGGCGGTGCTGCAATTAGTCAAAAATCTGATGATAAAGATCTTAAAAAGTATTTTGAGAAGATATTGCCCGAATACGATCGCGAAAGGGTTTACACAAGCGATATTAAAAAAGTTATAACTTGGTATAACCAACTGCAAAGTTTAAATCTTCTCGATATTATTGAGGAGAAAGAAACTCCTGCTGAAGAAGTAAAAGAAGAAGCTAAATAACCTGAATATAAAGCAAGAAAAGTCGAACTTCTGGTTCGGCTTTTTTTTTAGCATCAAGTGTCGAATATGGAGTTGAGAAACTATAACGCACCTTGTAAAAATTTATGGACAGGGAGGGTAGATGACCCAAATGATCCTGATTCATTTCGGATGCACCAAATTGTTCAATTATTCGATTTGGCAAAATTGGATTTGGTTAGGTTGGATTCTAACCGATTAAACATTTGCTTTATCGGTTTTAATAGCGATGAGGGTGTAATTCGTAATCTTGGTCGCGAGGGAGCAAAACAAGGTGCAAGTTATATTAGGAAAGAGTTTGCAAACCTTCCTGTAACATTTGGCAATCAGGTTGCCATTTACGATGCTGGTGATATTGAGTGCCTCAATGGAAACCTGGAAGATGCACAGGAACAGTTAAAGTTGGCTGTTTCATTGATTCTTAATCATAAGTTTCTTCCTATTGTTTTAGGCGGTGGACATGAATTTGCTTTTGGGCATTATAATGGAATTATCAGTCACTTTCTAAGTTCAAAGAAGGCTATACCTTCTCTCGGAATTATAAATTTCGACGCGCATTTCGATCTTCGACCCTATACAAAAGGCAGCTCCTCAGGAACTATGTTTGCTCAAATTGCTGATAGTTGCAAAGAACAGTCGCGTCAATTCTCATACATGTGCTTAGGAGTTCAGGCTAGTGGTAATACAATTAGCCTTTTTAAAAAGGCTGACGAACTTGGTGTGAAATATATTTTGGGAAAGGATTTTGTTGAACCGAACTTCGAAAGTATTAGAAAATCTATTGATGATTTTATCGGAAAACACGAAAATATCTATTTTACGCTTTGCAGCGATGTTTTTAATGCTTCATCTGCTCCTGGAGTTTCAGCCATTCAACCTTTTGGAATGAACGCTGAGGTTGTACTTACATTTATTAAACATATATTTAGATCGGAAAAGGTCGTTAGTTTTGATGTGGCAGAGGTTTCACCTCGGTTTGATCACGACGATCAAACAGCAAAACTTATTGCAATAATTATATTTGCGATTATTAATGTTTTGACAGAAAATAGGTCAAATTAATGTCATGCTGAGCGATGTCGAAGCATGGCTTATATGTGAATATGCCTCCACTTTGTTCGGTGGGTGAGATTATGAATATTTAATATTACATGTTAGTTTAAGTTCAATTCAACGAAAATGAATAAAACGACTTTTTTGCCACAAGATTTTCAAATCATAGATTGGAGTTCCCTCGAACCTTTTATCATTGATCTCGATAAAATGCCTTTGAATAGCGAGGATGAGTTAAATCTATTCTTAGCATTTAAAACTGAACTTGAGATGGCAATCGACGAGGAGCAGGCATGGAGATACATTCGTTGCAATGTTGATACTCGAAATGAGGAGGCAAAAAATGCGTTTGAGTTTTTTATTGATGAGATTGATCCCAATGTCGAGAGCTGGTTCAATAAACTAAATAAGAAGTTAATCGATTCTCCTGCTTTCTCAATTTTTGAGAAAAAACACATTATTCCTGCTCGTTTACTAAAAAAGAGTATAGAAATATTTAGAGAGGAGAATCTCCCCATTTTTGCCGAAATGCAAAAACAGGAGCAAGAGTTTGGTGCGATAATATCTGAAATAAAAGTTGAGATAAAAGATAAGGAATATACTTTGCAGCAGGCGGCTGAATTGCTTAAGGAGAATGATAGAACTTTTAGAGAGTTTGTTTTTCGTAGTATTTCAGAAAAAAGAGTTGAGAAATCAGAAACATTAAATAATTTACTGTCTGAACTACTTCGTAAGCGTTATAATGTTGCTATTAATGCGGGATATAAAAATTTCAGGGACTACCAACATTTTAATCTGGGTCGTTTCGATTATACCGTTGATGATATCTATTCGTTTCACGATGCAATTGCATCGGAAGTGAACCCTGTAATTGATGATATTATGCTAAATCGTAAGGAATCTCTTAAGGTTGATAAGTTAAAACCTTGGGATTTACAGGTTGATGTTGAGGGTAAGGAGCCATTAAGGCCATTTCCTACAACTGAGGTGTTAGCTCAAAAAGCTATAGGTTGTTTTAAAGTGGTTGATCCTGATTTTGCTGAGATATTTAGCGTTTTAGATAAAGAAAAACTTCTCGATCTTGAATCACGTTTTGGAAAAGCCCCTGGGGGCTTTAATTATCCATTGTACAAGAGTAATCGCTCGTTCATCTTTATGAATGCAACTGGGAGTATGAGTGATTTTGAAACTTTGATGCACGAAGGAGGTCATGCATTTCATGCACATTACTATAATCATTGGCCTTTAATTGATTATAAAAATATTCCATCTGAGGTTGCCGAGCTGGCTTCCATGTCGATGGAATTAATTTCGATGGAACATTGGGATAACGTTTTGACCAATTCAGCGGAGCTGAAAAGGGCTAAACGTAAACAACTTGAAGATTCGTTAATAGTTCTTGCTTGGATTGCAGCTGTAGATAAATTTCAGCATTGGTTGTATAAAAACCCTGAACACACCCATCATGAACGAAATTTGGCTTGGACAAATATTTACAAAGAGTATTCTAGCCCAACTATTGATTGGGAAGGAGTTGAGGAGTCATTTGTTTTTGCTTGGCAACGCCAACTTCACATCTTCGAAATGCCATTCTACTATATCGAATACGGTTTTGCGCAGCTTGGTGCATTTGCAATTTGGAGGAACTACCGTCAAAACCCAAAGAATACATTAGAAAAGTACAAAAATATGCTGAAACTGGGTTACTCGAGGTCTCTTCCTGAACTTTACAAAGAAGCTGGCATTGAGTTCTCATTTACAACAGAATACATTGCCAAATTAATGAGGTTTGTTCGAGACGAACTCAATAAGCTATAAAATAAGTATTCTGTCAACCGAGATTTCTGTAAAATCATTTATCGATATCTCGGTATTTGGGAGTTCCTCAATGTTATGAGTTGTGGTTAATGCAATAACTCTCATTCCTGCATTTTGTCCCGATTTAATACCTGCAATGGAGTCCTCGAAAACAATGCTGTTATCAGGATTTACCTCAAGCAAACTTGCTGCTTTTAAATAGATCTCGGGATCTGGTTTTCCTTTAGTAATCATAGATGCATCAACTATAGCATCGAATAGATGTCGAATATTTAAACTGTCGATCGTAAAATCGAGATTACTTGTAGGCGCCGAGGTTGCTACTGCCGTTTTTATCCCAGATTCCTTAAGTTTAATAAGAAAAGGAACCAATCCTTTAATTGGAGTTATATCGTGCTTATATATTTCGCGGTAAATTGCCTCTTTCTCTTCGCCTAGCAAATCTATTTGGCTTACCGTGAGAGGTTCATTCATTAATCCATTTAAAATATCGGAATTGATTTTCCCAAAATATTTAGCTCTAAATGAGGTTTCATCAACATGGATGGCATGTCGATTACAAAAAACCTCCCATGCTTTTACATGATATGTATGGTTGTCAATAATAACTCCATCCATATCGAAAATCGCTGCTTGAATATTATTACTTTTTTTCACTAATTTTAGGCTTGAAATTTGACGGCACAATATTCGTTATTTATTTTTAATTTTTTAAAGATATTAGGGTTATTAAGTGTTATTTTAATAAATTGATAGATGAAGCGGATTATTACACTATGTATTTTATTAGTTGCTTTCAAAGGTGCTTTGTTAGCACAAAATAGCGGAGCATTCATTGTTACAACTCCAGATACTGTTAATATTGGAGAAATTACGCTGAATGATCTTTCTGAAAGTAACGGAAAGGTTGAGATTTCGGTACTAAATAAAGGAAATGCTCCTTTAATATTAAACATAGTTGAAGGTTGTTGTGGTACAAACATAAAAGAATGGCCTAAGGCTCCAATTTTGCCAGGAAAATCTGCTATAATAAAAGTAGAGTTTAGGATTGAGCCTCGTCCTCAAATGGTAAGCCGTACAGTTACTATTAAATCCAATGCAAGCAATGCAAAGGTTCTAAAAGTTCCCATTATTGGAGCTATTATCGAAGCAAAAGCTAAGAATGAGATAACACTTTAATTTTAGAACCTTTTTGCCTGATAATTATCTATTCGTATTTCAACGATTCTACAGGGTTTTTAAGCGCTGTTTTAATTGTTAGTATACTTATTGATAGGATTGCTATAACGAAGCTCGAAATCACAGCCAAAGCAATTAAACTCCAACTTAATGATGCTTTAAAGGCAAAGTTGTTTAACCATTTATTCATCACATAGAGCGAAATTGGTACGGCAACTATATTTGCAAATGCGATTAGCCCAAGAAATATTTTTGAGAGACTGTATACTATATGAGTGGGTGATTCTCCCATTACTTTTCTAATTCCCACTTCTTTTGCTCTCGATTCGGATAGATAAGCCGCCAACCCAATTAACCCTAAACATGCAATTACTATAGCAATTATTGTTAGGAAAAGGAATCCTTGTGCTAACGATCGATCTGTATTGTACATACCCCTAACCATATCGTTTATAAATGTGGTGTTTGGTTCGTACTCATTGCCCAATTGTTTCCAAATTGAGTTGATTTTACTAAGCGTTTCGCTGGTTTTGCCAGATTGAATCTTGATTAATAAATAATTTTCTGATTTAACTTTTGGAATAAGAATTATTGGCTTAATTGTTTTTCTCAGATCTTCAAAGTTGAAATCGCTAACCACTCCAATAATTTTGTGTTCAACAGAATCGAATGTAATGGTCATGGAGAGCGGTTCCTTCCAGCCAAATCGGTTTACCAATGCCTGATTTACCATTATCGAACTCTCATCGGATGGGAATTCTTTTGAGAACCCTCGTCCTTCGATAACTTTTAAATCAATAGTTTTCCAAAAATCAAAATCTGCAACGCAGAATGGAAGCATCAGTGGCTTGTCTTTTGGTTCCCCACCAACTTCGAAATCTCGTGCTGATAGACTGGTGATTGGCGTTGATTCCGATAGCGATACAGTCTTTACCTCAGGAATACTTTCGATTTCATTTTTTAGCGTTTGAGGGTTGATATTTGTGGCAAGGGTATTAAGCGGTATTACGGCAATATTATCTCTATCAAAGCCTAACTTCTTATTCTGAATAAATTCAAGCTGATTATATACTGTGAGCGTACAGATTATAAGGATAACGGTTGCAGAGAATTGAAAAATTATTAACCCATTTCTTAGTGCTTTTCCACCTTTCCCTTTGTTGCTAAGTTTTTTGAATACTAGCGATGGTGAAAATTTTGAAAGTATTACTGAAGGATAAAGTCCCGATATTAAACCTGTGAAAATTGCTAGGGCAAGAAAAGATAGTGTTAAGCCGTAATTATCAATTATTCCGAATGTAAGGTCAGAGCCGGTGATAGTTCCGAACCAAGGAAGTACTAACTCAACTAGTAGGAGACCTATTCCAAAAGAAATAATCGACAGTAGAACCGATTCTCCTAAAAATTGAAATACTAAAAACTTTCGCTTTGAGCCAACAACTTTACGAATAGCAACCTCTTTTGCTCTTGCCATTGATTTGGCTGTTGTTAGGTTTGTAAAATTGATTATGGCTAATAAAAGAACAATTATCGAAATGGATAGATACAAAAAAATGTAGCCAATGCCAGCAGATCCATCATCGCCCATTCTATCGGAGTACAAATGAATCTTCTTTAATGGTTGTAAGAGAAATGTGAAAATAAAACCTGCTTGCTTGTACTCTTCAACCTTAACATTTTTAGCAGTAAGAGTTTGAATATTCTTGTTTATAGTATCAGGTATTGTACCTGCTCGAAGTTTTATATAGTTGTCGAATTCAAAATCTAACCAATTCGAAAGACTTTCTTGTTCTGGATAATCCGCTACGCTTAAAAGAATATCAGCTTTAATGGTTGAGTTTCTGGGGAAATCCTCAAAAACGCCAACAACAATCTTCACCTTATCTGCACCTATTTGAATTTTTTCGCCTATTGGCGAAGTTTTCCCAAATATCTTGTTTGCCCACGTGCTCGATATTACAACGTTATCAGCTACTTTAAGCACTTGCTTTGGATCGCCCGAAAGCAAGTTGAAACTAAAAAAGTGAAAGAAGGTTGAATCAGTATAAGCTACATTGGCATTGCTGAATGTTTTTTCGCCTTGCTTAACTGAAAGTTTTTCATTGATATTCTTAATTCTTACAAAATCGACTACTTCGGGGTATTGTTTGTTAAGTTCGGCAGCAATAACTGCTGGCGACATTCCAACTTTCATCTCCTGTCCGCCATTATTGATGTCGGAAACTACTCTGTAAATATTGTCATAATCCTTATGAAATTTATCGAATCCAAGTTCAAAGGTAATTTTTATGAGTATTAGCATTGATACTGCTAAACCAATTGCTAAACCAATAATATTTAACGCCGAAAACCCTTTTTGCCTAAGGAAGTTTCTAATTGCAGTTACAATAATATTTTTAATCATAGATTTAAATTTTTTATAAAAGGTTATATGCTATTGTACAAACTTAAAAAACTGATATTAATATATTTAAGAAGACTTGTTAATAAAGGTTAAATGAAACTTATCGTCATAATTATAGATTTGAGGCTTAAATTTCATAAGGGTTTAATTTTTCCATAAAGGAATATAGGGTAAAACACGTTTTTGGTATCTTTGGTATGTAAGAGTTAGGAAGTTCGTAGCCATTAACCAACAACCCCAAAACCAACCCATGAAAACCTCAACCTTATTTTTAACCTTCGCTTTAGCGCTCCTAATCGGATGCTCACCTAAGAAGGTCGATACTAAAAAGTATTGCGATGAGATTATGCA
Organism: Bacteroidales bacterium; assembly: GCA_003531155.1. Lineage (GTDB taxonomy): Bacteria > Bacteroidota > Bacteroidia > Bacteroidales > Tenuifilaceae > UBA8529. Next base: position 7,323 of record DQHR01000103.1, read on the forward strand.
AGCCGATCGCGATTTTAGCGCATATTCCATTTTGCATGGGAAAAATGCTGCTTTCGTAAAATTTGCTGCCGAAGATGTTACTTTTCTTTCGGAAAACACCTATCCTTTGGTAGGATTAAAGCTACTCGAGGAACGTCAGGCAAAAAGATCCGATTCGACCTATGTTTTAACTTGGGAGCCAATTTACGCACGCGCAGCCGAATCAGGCGAGCTTGGTTATACCTATGGTATTTGGGAACTCAAAATTAAAGCCGATTCTACAAAGAATAGTAAAGGAACATATGTAACCTTTTGGCAGCGTCAAAGCACAGGTTAGTGGAAGTATGTGCTCGATACCGGGCATGAAGGGCTAGGAGAGAAAAAATAGTAAGACAATTACTTTATGGGATAGTGTGCCAATTTTGTGGATACCTTTATTGGTATATTGAATAATTGGCACATTATCTCATTTCTTTAGATAATCCTTAAATAGTTTCTCGAACTTCTCCACTTTAGGGTTAACCACCATTTGGCAGTAAGGTTGATTAGGATTGTTTTCAAAGTAATCCTGATGGTAATTTTCTGCCTTATAAAAATTAGTCAATGGTTCTATTGTTGTAACAATAGGATTGCTCCATATGCTTGCCTTGCCTAGCATCTCTTTAACCTCAGTGGCAATCTTTTTTTGGTTATCGTTTTGGTAAAAGATAACTGAGCGGTACTGCTCACCAATATCTGCACCCTGACGGTTAAGTTGAGTTGGATCGTGGGTTTTAAAGTAAATCTCAAGGATTTTTGCTAAAGGCACCACTGTTGGATCGTACACAACCTGTACTACTTCAACATGACCCGTTTCTCCACTACAAACCTCATTATATGTTGGGTTTGCGATTTTACCTCCCGAGTAACCCGATGTTGCGCTAATAACGCCGTTAACACGGCTGTAAATTGCCTCAACGCACCAAAAGCAGCCAGCGCCAAGCGTAATAGTTTCGTATTTTGATGTAGTTTCCATTTTTCCATTTGTTTTAACCTGTCCATAAACTGTTGATGTAAATAGCATCAACGCTCCAAGCGTAAATCTTAATACTCTTTTGTTTGCATTATAAGTAGCCATACATAAGGATGCTGAAATTACTCAGGTATTCTTTTTAGTACAATTTTATAACAGCAATAGGTAACTTTTTGTTCGGCTATTAATAAGGTTTTAACAATTCAACCTGTTACTGAATAAAAAGATTTGTAACTTTAAACCTAGCGTTAAGTTGTACTTATATTCATACTACCTATTGGATGTATATGTATGATTTTTTTGAACATGTAAATGGGTTGAGTGCAACGCAGAAAAACCGAAACGATGAAACTGTATGATTGATTCAATTTACCCAACTGGAATTTTAAGCAAATA
>DQHR01000192.1 GCA_003531155.1 Bacteroidales bacterium
GTTGTTGATATAGTTACGCATTAACCATATTTCCGAAGCAGCTCCATTATCACCAATATATAGTTCACCATTATGAACTAATCCTCCGCCAAATCCGGTTCCCATAGTTACTCCAAAAAGATTTCGATACCTTTTAGGGCTACCAGATTGTTCAAGGAGTTGATTTACTTCAGGTAAAATACCAGCAATTGCTTCACCATAAGCAAATAGATCTCCATCGTTGTTTATAAACACTGGAAGTTTAAAAATATCTTCCAGCATAGGGCCCAATGCAACACCCCCTCTAAATGCTGGGAGATTCATTAAATCTCCAATAATTCCATTCCGATAATCAGCTGGTCCTGGAAATGCAAAGCTGATAGCTACTGGTTTCTCTGTCAACCTTTTCCTTACCTCTTTAAATCCTATAACAATATAATTGAGGCAATTGTCGAGAAGAGCCACGTTAGCTGGTATGGTTATTGGTTCAACAACAGTTTCAATCCCTCTTAATGCTGAAAAGACAAAGTTTGTTCCTCCAGCATCAAGAGTCATTACTATACGTTTATCATTTTTTATATCTAGCATAACTTAAAGGTTTTTTAAAAATATTTTAACAATCTGCTTTCTAATACTGTGTGATTACAATGCTATCTTTTTTGCGTTTCTAAGAGAGATAACCAATAGGTAAGCAAAACAAACTACCGGAATAATAAATGAAATAGATTTCAAATTCATATCAACCATTTTACCCATAACTAGTGGAATTAATGCTCCGCCAGAAATAGCCATACACATTAACCCGCTCAGTTCGTTTGAAGCCTCGGGTTTCTCCTCTACTGTAATTGAGAATAATAAAGGCCAAATATTAGCAAATCCTAATCCCCCTAGAATAACCCCTACTACCGCTAGAGATTGTGAACCAAACATAAGAAGTACAACACCAAGAAGTCCTAAACCAGCAGAAATACGGAAGAAATTGCGAGGATTAATAACTGAAAGTGTAGCTCCACCAACAATTCTACCAATAGTTAAAATAAGAAAAAACAAAGGAGCACTATATTTACTTGCACTTTCGGGAGTCATTCCGATTGCTTTATTCAATGGCAACAGAAATCGAGCCATACAAACTTCAGCGCCTACATAGAGGAAGATACCGATTACAGCCATTAAAAACACAGGCTTTTTAAGCAATCCCAAGCTCGATCCTAAACTTGGAGGAACATCAGCTTTGGTTTCTTCAACCTTAATAAATAGAACTGAAAGAAATGTTATTGCCATCAGAATAAAAAATACAGGGAAAGCTGCACGCCATCCTAAATCTCTGAATATTACCAGCGTTGCAACAGCAGTTACAAGATATGCCGATACTGTACTTCCAATACCTTTAATACCCTGCGCAAAAGCCAAATTACGGCTATAAGCTCCTTGTGGACTAACATCGCGCATTATTGGGTTACCTGATACTTGTAGAAAAGTTGTCCCAATTCCCAAGATAAGAATGCAGCAGCAAAGCAGGGCATAACTAGGTTCAATTAGGGTTGGGACAAGAAGCGCAAGGGCGTTTAAACCCAAACCAAGTAAAAGCAAGTTTTTTTTTCCAATTCGAGCAGCAAGCAATCCGCCTGGAACGCTAAACACAGCGAACGCAATAAATACAAAAAATGGCAGAAGTGNNTACCGCATCAGACATTGGCCCCATTGCATCAGCAATACCCATGGTAAGAAATGCAAGGAAAATTGGTAAAGTTTTGCTATTCATAGTAATTTGATTTAGGATTTATTTCAGTTTTGTTGATTCTCTGACTATTAGCTTTATTGGAAGATATTTTGGTTTTTGTTTTAATAGATTTATATCACCTTTAATCATTCCCATAAGTAGTTCAAAAGCTGAAGAACTTATGCTATCTATCGGTTGAACAATAGCTGTAATGGATGGGTGCATAAACTCAAAATAGGGTACATCGTCGAAACAGATTAATCCAACGCTGCTGGGAATATCAATATTATGCTTACGTAACACCTGTAAACAAGCAGTAGCAATATTATTATTGAGGGCAAAAATGCAATCAGGAAGTTGTTTTTGAGTAACCATCTTATCGATAATTTTTTCAACCTTAGCAAACGAATCATCGAATGAAATATGTTCAACAATTGGGTTGATAGAATGCTCATGCATTTTATCGATAAATCCTTCGCATCGCTCACGTACAGTGTATATATGGGCAGGATCTATAGCTAAAACTAAAGGCCTTTTAAATCCCATTTCGATAAGATGAATGGCCGCTTGTTTTGCTCCCTCTCTATTTTGAACGGCAACACATGGAGCGTCTAAACTTTCAAAGTACCTATCGATAAGTACAACAGGAAAACCCTCTGCTCTTAACTTGTTAAATTCTTCAGGATTCTCTTGCGATGATGAAACAATTAGCCCATCAATCTGCTTGCTTCTTAAAAGTTTTATTAGCCGTTGCTCACGCTCAACGTCCTCGTCGGTACTACAAGTAATAAGGTTATATCCGTGCTCCTCGGCTAAATCTTCTATGTTTCGAGCAATTCGAGAGTAAAAACCGTTAGCAATATCTGAAACGATTAGTCCGATGGTGAAGGATTTTCCAAGCCTTAATCCACGAGCAAAATGGTTGGGTTTATAGCTCAACTCTTGTGCTTTGGCTAAAACTCTTTGTTTTGTTTCTGTTGATATTCCCAGTTCAACATCCCTCCCATTCAACACAAGCGATACCAAGGCTCGANNGGCTCTCGGCAATATCACTTAACGAAACACGGCTTTTTTTCATTATCACCTCCCGGAGCAAATATAAAAAAGTTTTCCTAAAACGATTTAGATTTTTTAAATAAATTTATCAAAATAGGTTTTGGCCTTTATTTTGACGCTGTAATGATTAACTTTGATTCTGAAAAAATAGAACAATAAATCAGATATGAAAAAACTAATTCTTCTGCTAATCCTTGCCCTTTTCATTGTAAACCTCAATGCCCAAGAAAAGAGGGTAAAATCAAAAGTAGTTTCGGCAACAGTTTACTCACATGGTGCTCAAATAACTAGAGTTGCCAAGTTTAACCTTGATAAAGGTGAAAATCGAATAATATTTACAAACCTTCCACCAGCCCTCGATGAGTCATCGATACAGGTTAGCTGCGCTGATGCAACAATTGTTTCTGTATCGAACCAAAAAAACATGCTCGATTCGCTATCGCAGAATGCAGAATACCTAAAATTGCAAAGCAAGAAAAAGGAAATCGATAAAAAAATCAAAATCGAAAGAGCTCTTTTACAAACAATAGATACAGAAAAGGATGTTCTTCTTTCGAATAAAAATTTAGTAGGAGATCAAGGCGTAAAACTTGAAGACCTCAAAAATTCTCTTATCTATTTTCGTACAAGGCTCGAAGAGCTTGAACGAAACAGGGTGGATAAATTGGAGTTGATAGCGGGCTTAAACGAAGAGTTTAAAAAACTAAACGACCAGATAAATACTATATCAACACAAAAGATTAGAAATACAAGCGAAGTTATAGTTACATTCTCAACGAACCAGCCTGTTGCTGCTAATGCAATTCTGAAATACTTCACATATGAAGCCGCTTGGTACCCAACATATGATGTTAGGGCTAATAACATTAATAATCCTTTAACTATTGCATGCAAAGCAAATGTATACCAAACAACGGGCGAGGATTGGAGCAAAGTTAAATTATCGGTATCATCAGGGAATCCAACCTCAGGTTCAACAGTACCTATAATGTACCCATGGTTTGTTGATATAGTTCAGCCTTATAAAGCATCACAAATAAGAATTAGAGGAAATGCTTCATTGAAAAAAGAAGAAGTTGTATCGGAGAGTCTTTCTGCAGTTGCATATGATAAAGTAGATGATTCTGTTGATTATTATGCTCCAACTTCTGTTTCCGAAAGCCAAACTAACTTTAGCTTTAATATCGATATACCATACGATATCCCATCGAAGCAGCAACCAACTATTGCCATTCTTCAAACCCCAGAGGTTAAAGCAACTTACCAGTATAAAACGATTCCTAAACTCTCAGAATATGCATATTTAGTCGCTAGCCTAACCGATTGGCAAGGGTTAAATTTGATTAATGGCAGTACGAATCTTTACTTTGAGAACAATTATGTTGGTAACACCAACCTCGATACCAAAGCCTTTGGTGATACTCTAAAACTTTCGCTTGGGAAAGATGAGAGCGTTTCAGTAAAACGCACTAAGGTTAAGTCGTTTACCGAGAAAAACCTTGTGGGCTCTAAGATTACCGATACTCGTAGTTGGGAAATTACCATTACCAATGGCAAAAAGCAGGATGTTGATATTACTATTGAAGATCAAATCCCCGTTTCATCCAACGAAAAAGTAAAAGTAAAACTTGTTGAACAGGGAGGTGCAAACTATAATGCGTCAACAGGGATTATGAAATGGGATTTAAAAATGAAACCATCTGAAACTAAGAAATTGCTATTTACATACAGCGTTGAATACCCAAAAGGGAGCATGGTTAATCTTGAATAACATTTTAGGTCTTCACATTAGTCACCCTCTGCATAATGGAATTATGATTTAAATTCCTAGAATTTACGAGGGATAGTCTTAATAAAAAGTATTAGATATAGAAAACGTCCATATTTTGTGGACGTTTTTTTCTTTTAATCATCAATTTTCAGGCATTGACAAAAATCATCTTTTTTATTGCACTTTACCTCAACCTCACAAACATCAGCAAAATAGAGCGGTCTATATCACAAGAACTGAATTTTTCCAATTTTTGTACCTTTTATGGGAGTTTGGGCTATTATAAGTGAATTGTACCATCATCAAGTTTTTATATCTTTGTGCGTGATTTAAACGATTGTAAGTCTAATACATTAGTATCGAAAATCGGTTTATTCAAAATTTTATTTAATAAAATACTTAAAGTATGACCGCTGGACAAGATTTGGTGCGCATTGGCGTTTTTTATGATGGTAACTACTTTTTGCATGTAAGCAACTACTATAACTACTTCCACCCAAGACGTAAACGACTTAATATAGCCGGACTACACGAATTCATTCGTAACATGATTGCCCGCGAAGAGGATGTTGATTCTCGCTTCTGTCAGGTAATCGAAGCTCACTATTTCAGAGGAAGAATTAGTGCTCAGGAGGCAAGTCAACGAGGCAATCAGTTATACAACGACCGTGTGTTTGATGATATTTTGATGTCGGAGGGCGTTGTAACACATTACTTACCTATCCGCACTCGCGGAGGTAAAAAAGACGATAAAGGGATTGATGTTTGGTTGGCGCTAGAAGCTTTCGAACAGGCATTCTACAAACGTTTCAACGTTTTAGTGTTAATCACATCAGATGGAGATTATGTTCCACTTATCCGTAAACTCAACTCGCTTGGTTCTAAAGTTATGGTTCTTAGCTGGGACTTTGATTATACTGATGATATGGGTCGTGAGGTTGTTACACGTACATCTCAGGATTTAATCCGCGAGGTTACCTACCCCGTTGCCATGCATGATGTTATTAACAACGGATTAAAGAATAACGATAAGCTAACAATCAACCTATTCTCACAACAAGATTATAATCAGCCAAAACCTCAAACAGCTGACTTTGATGATAGCCTAGTTAAGCAAGGAATAGCCATGAATATGAACAATGGCTATGGTTTTATACAATTCCCTCCGAATAACCTATTCTTTCACTATTTAGATGTTGTTGAGTGTGATTTCAACGATATTCACGATGGTGATATTCTCGAATTCACCGTTGAAAAGAATGATAAGGGGCAAGATGTAGCTAAAAATGTTAAAAAGGTTGAATCTGAAATTCCCGACGATCCAAACGCCTGGTAAGCAAAATTGAAATATAAACTGAAAGGGGATTGTTAGCATTCCCCTTTTTTCTTTTAACTTTTAACTTGTCAACGTTAACTTATCACTTTTTCTTACTTTTGCATCTAATTGATTTTTAACCTAGATATTTATATGGAAAGCACATTGTTTATTTACAACACGTTAACACGCAAAAAAGAAGAATTTAAACCAATAAATCCTGGTCATATAGGACTTTACGTATGCGGTCCAACCGTTTATAACGATGTGCATCTAGGCAATTGTAGAACATTTATATCATTCGATTTAATATATAGATACTTACTTCATTTGGGTTACAAGGTTCGTTACGTTCGTAATATTACTGATGCAGGACATCTTGAAGGTGATAGAGATGAAGGTGACGATAAGTTTGCTAAAAAAGCTAAACTTGAACAGCTTGAACCTATGGAGATAGTTCAGAAATACACTCTAGGTTTCCGCGATGTGATGCGAACCTTTAATACTTTGCCACCAAGCATCGAGCCTACAGCAACAGGGCATATCAGCGAGCAGATTGAGATGATTAAGCAAATTCTTGCTCAGGGCTATGCCTACGAAAAAAACGGAACCGTATATTTTGATGTTGAAAAGTATAGCAAAGAATACTCATACGGACAATTAACTAACCGTAAACTTGAGGAGCTATTAGAAGGAACTCGCGAACTTGGTGGCCAGGATGAGAAACACGGTCGTTTGGATTTTGCCCTTTGGATTGTAGCCAAGCCCGAAACCTTGATGAAATGGCCTTCGCCATGGGGTTGGGGATTCCCCGGTTGGCATATTGAATGCTCAGCCATGAGCAGTAAATACCTTGGCGAAACATTTGATATTCATGGTGGCGGAATGGATTTGCAAGCAACTCACCACACCAACGAAATTGCGCAATCGCAAGCATGCAATCATAAAGCGCCTGTAAAATACTGGATGCATACTAATATGCTTACCGTAAATGGCGTGAGGATGTCAAAATCAGCAGGAAACGGATTTCTTCCCAACGAACTTTTTACAGGTAATCATCCTCTACTTGAAAAAGGCTACTCGCCAATGGCTGTAAGATTTTTTATGCTTCAATGCCATTACCGTAGTACATTGGATTTCTCCAATGAGGCTTTACAAGCCTCCGAAAAAGGTCTTCAGCGCCTGATGGCTGCAAATCGGTTTATAGACAGAATTAAACCTGCTGATAAATCAACAGTGGATGTAAATGATATAAACAGAGCATTTGAGGCTTTAAACGACGATTTCAACAGTTCAGTAGCCATAGCCGTTCTATTCGATTGGGTTCGAAACATCAATCTACTTGCTGAGAATAAAGAAACCATCACCGAAGATGATTTAAATACACTACGCAAAACCTTTAGAATAATTATATTTGATATTCTTGGGCTTAAAGATGAGCAGGGCGAAGGCTCCAAACAGGGTGAACTAACGGGCAAACTCATCGATATGCTACTGAACATGCGCCTTGATGCAAAGGCCAATAAAGATTTTGCTACCTCGGATAAAATCCGAAATGAGCTAACCCAAATGGGAGTTACTGTTAGGGATCGTAAGGACGGATTTGACTGGGAAGTGGCGTAATTTAACTGTCTGTTAAAAATTAGTCGATTCATGTTGATCTTGCCTTAGTACTTCAAGACGAAAAAAACTCCAAAAGAATAGAAAAGGATGGAAAATATTACTTTGCACTAAAAAACTTTTGGAAAATGTTACTGGGTGAAAAAATAAGTAGTTTAAGAAAAAGCAAAGGTATCTCACAGGAATTACTTGCTGAAGATTCTAATATCTCGCTTAGGACAATTCAGCGAATTGAAAAGGGAACAACTACACCAAGACCCCATACAATAAAGACTCTTGCCAATGCACTAGGAGTGCCCGTTGAGCAATTAAGTTCCATAGAAGCAAATACAACTGCGTTAAACCGAATAGAACTTGAAAAACTTAAACTAATTAACTTCTCTGCATTAGCTTGTCTTTTGATTCCATTTAGCAACATACTTTTGACCATAATTCTTTGGAGGAAACACAAAGCATATCTTTTGGTAAATGAAATTGGCAGGAAAATCATTAGTTTTCAATTGCTATGGACATTGGGCACTCTTTTGCTTGTATTTCTCACTCCTTTTATTCAGTATAGCATTGTTAAATCATATGTAATTGGCCATTTCCCTCCGACTATTTTTCTGGTTTACATTGCGTTGCTCGTTCTTAACCTTGTTTTTACAATACGAGCGGCTAAACGACTCCAAAAAGGGAGATCCGACATTTATTCATTTGTCCCAATTCTATTATAAATCAGAAATCAAAGAAATGGCGTAAGAATGTCGTAGCCCTGACATATCAATTTTGTGCTTTCACGATCATTTTTGCATAAACAATAATTAGTCTAATCATGAAGAGAATACTAACTTTTGTGATCGTAATTACGATCACTTCTTTTTTATCCATTGTTGTCTTTTGTTCTTTGACAGATGATGACTCTTCTTCTCTAAAGGGTGTAGCACATGCCAAAAAATTTTCAAAGATTTTAGGAGAAGAACGCGAACTTATAATTCATTTACCCAGAGATTATGACTCAACCAAAAAGTATCCCGTAATGTATGTGTTAGATGGTGGGTCACAAGATAACCATATTGCGAATAAATTTGATATTCTATCAACAGCGGGGTACACGCCTAAAACTATTATTGTAGGCATTCCTAATATGAGCGCAGAAAATAGAGAACGGAATTTAACACCTCCTTATATGAGGCTAAATAACGATGATAAGGATAGCGAATTAGGAGAAGCAGATAAATTTATAGTTTTTATGGAATCGGAGCTATTTCCTTTCATTGAAAATGCTTATTCAACTAACCATACTAGATTAATAAGTGGAAATTCACGTGGAGGACTGTTTGTGATGTATTCTCTATTATATAAATCAGACATGTTTCAAGCAAGATTTTGTTTCAGCACTCCATTTTGGCGACAGAACAATATACTTGTTTCTAAGGTGACCGATTTTCTAAAATCTCAAGATACATTGAAAACTTTTATATACATGAGTGCAGGAGAAAATGAAACTGAAAATATTAGGAGTGGTTTGTATAAAATGGTAAAAACATTTAAAGAGAAACCCCCTGTTGGATTAGAAGTATATTCAGGTTATACACCTAATGCAATTCATCATAATAACGCTGAAATTTCGTCGTCGATTGGGATTGCGAAATGGAGTGAGTATTTAAAAACACTAAATAAGAAATGATTACTCCAAATTTGTTGGTCTAGGCTGGCAATGAAAAAAGATCTCTAAAATTGAGTTTAAGAAATCTAATTTTCAAATTTAAAATTCTTTAAATCCTATTATTCTTCTTACATCTTTAATTGTTTTTGAAGCACTCTCACGTGCCTTTTCTGCTCCTAGTTTTGCTACTTTACGTAAGTAATCGTTATCTGCTAGATAACCCTCAATCCTTTCACGCACAGGGGTTGTAACCTTAATAATATCCTCAGCAAGCTGCTTTTTCATGTCGCCATAGCGAACTTGGCAGGTATTATACTTCTCATCGAAGAATGCGTATGTATCAGGAGTTGAAACAATTTTCATTATTGTAAACAGGTTCTCAATAGCCTCAGGTTTTGGTTGATTAGGAACAGTTGGTCCACCGTCGGTAACTGCCTTCATAACCTTTTTACGGATTGTGTCAGGATCGTCGGCAAGGAAAACTCCATTACCTTCCGATTTACCCATCTTTCCTGAGCCATCAAGACCTGGAACTTTAACCAATTTTTCACCAAAGTTGTATGCAACTGGCTCGGGAAAATACTCCACGTTATACATCCGGTTAAAGCGATTGGCAAACGTGCGGGTCATCTCCAGATGCTGTTCTTGATCCTTTCCTACTGGCACTTTATGCGAACGATGAATAAGAATATCAGCAGCCATAAGGCTCGGATAGGTGAGCAATCCTGCGTTAACATTATCAGGCTGTTTACGAATTGTATCCTTAAATGAAGTGCAACGCTCAAGTTCGCCTTTGTACGCATTCATGTTGAGCAATAAATATAGTTCTGGAATTTCTGGAATATCGCTCTGAATATAAAGCGTTGCAACCTCTGGATCAAGACCACATGAAAGGTATTCGGCCAATACTTGTTTCACGGATCCGTGAAGATCTTCTGGGGTTGGATGTGTTGTTAATGAATGATAATCAGCAATAAAAAAATAACACTTGTTTTCGTGCTGCATCTTTAAGAAGTTCTTCATTGCACCAAAATAGTTGCCTAAGTGCAACTTTCCTGTAGGACGAATTCCGCTAAGTACTATATCCATCGTTTAATATTTTGAAAGGCAAAAATATAAAAGAAAGTTGATAGTACACTAAGACCTAACAAAATGAAAAGATGCTTCATTACCATAAACAATCATTAATTGAATAATTGTTTCTTTAAAACTGGTATGGTATTTCCGTATTGATTCACCTTTTAGCCTAAATTTGGTTGTGAAAATTCAACAAACTTAAGCTATGTATAAAAATTGCCTCTTCCTATTTTATTGCTTCATTATGCTTGTAGGATGCAATCAGAATAGTAGTAAAAATGATATTGTCAAAAGCAGAGTAATTCCTACCTCTAATCAAATTGTATATCAAAGGCAAAAAGTTATTGGCTTTGTCCATTTTGGAATGAATACCTTCACCGATAAGGAATGGGGCTACGGAGATGAGAATCCACAGAATTTTAATCCACAAAAACTGGATGCTGAGCAATGGGCAATAGCAGCAAAAGAAGGTGGACTAAAGGAGCTGATATTAGTAGCAAAGCATCACGATGGATTTTGTTTGTGGCCAAGCAAGTATACCGAACATTCCATAAAAAATAGCCCATATAAAGGTGGTAAAGGAGATATTGTTAAAGAGTTTGTTGATGCTTGTCGTAAGCAAGGTTTGAAAATTGGCTTATACCTATCGCCATGGGATAGAAACCATAAAGATTATGGGAAGCAAGAATATATTGCATACTATAGAAATCAACTGAATGAACTGCTCACCAACTACGGTGAAATAGCTGAGATTTGGTTTGATGGAGCAAATGGTGGCGATGGCTTTTACGGCGGAGCAAATGAAACTCGTAAAATTGATAGAGCCACATATTACGATTGGCCTACGACCATTGCGCTAGCAAAAAAACTTCAGCCAAATTTGTTAATTTTTTCCGACGCTGGTCCGGATATCCATTGGATTGGGAATGAAAATGGGTTTGCTGGTGAAACATTCTGGTCAACAATTGATGATTCAAAACTTGTAATCGGTAATTCAGATATGAACTACCTTAACTCTGGCGATCCGAATGGCAATAAATGGATTGTTGGCCAGTGTGATGTATCGATACGACCAGGCTGGTTTTATCATTCAAAAGAGGATTCTCTGGTTAAAACACCTCAACAGCTATTCGATATTTACCTAAAATCTGTTGGAAGAAATAGTGTGTTGCTTATTAATATTCCTCCCAATAAAGATGGGCTGTTTAGCAAAATTGATATTGAAAATCTGAAAGGGTTAAATAGGATTATTCAAAATACATTTGAAAGAAATCTTGCTACAGGCAAAACAATTACTGCAAGCAATACAAGTTCTAACAGTAAAGTTTTTGCACCTGAAAATTTAGTTGATAATAACTCCTCAACCATATGGACAACAAAAGATAACTGCTTATCAGCTGAAATAAACATTAACCTTGGGTCATCAACTCAGTTTGATATTATCGAACTAAATGAGGCAATTGAGTACGGACAACGAATCTCAAAATTTCAAGTATTGGCAAAAATTGATGGTATTTGGACTCCAATTACATCAGGAACAACAATTGGGCTAAGCCGTCTGCTTAAGTTTGATCCAATCATTGCTGATGGAATAAAAATTACCGTCGAAAGCACATCTAACTCACCGGTATTAGAAAGTATTGGCGTTTACAAATTGCAACTATAAAATCATTATATCTCATTTTATGAAAAAGATAAATCTCATCCTGCTTGCATTAGTAATCTACATTGGAGCTAGCGCACAACCAAAAGAAATTGGAAATGCTTGGCAAAACCAAAAGGTGAATGAAATAAATCGCGCACCCATGCACTCATCCTACTTTGTTTTTGATAGTAAGACCGCTGCATTAATTGGCGATTGGCAAAAGTCTCCATACTATATCAACCTGAATGGTAGTTGGAAATTCAACTGGGTTGAAAATTATAGTAAAATTCCAGCAAACTTTTACGATGAAAACTATGACGATCAGGCATGGGATAATTTTCGAATTCCAGCAACATGGGAAGTTAATGGATATGGATATCCGGTTTATGTAAATATTGGCTATGAATTTTCGCATATAATCAAAGTAGAACCACCACTAGTTCCTGTTGATTATAATCCTGTAGGTACATATAGAAAGAAAATAATAGTGCCAAAAAATATGAATGGGAAAGACATATTCATTCACTTTGGTGCTGTAAAATCAAACCTTACGCTGTGGATAAATGGTAAGTTTATTGGATACTCGGAGGATTCAAAACTCCCTGCAGAGTTTAATATCACCAATTTCGTACGCGAAGGGGAGAATACCGTTGTTTTTCAGGTGGCTCGTTGGTGCGATGGAACTTACCTTGAGGGTCAAGATATGTGGCGGGTTAGCGGAGTAACTCGTGATTGCTATATTTATGCCAGAAATCAAGTGCGTTTAGAGGATTTAAGGCTCCGAACCGATTTCGATAATGAATACAAAAATGCTACATTGATACTCAATCCTAAATTTTCAAGCACAAGTAATGCTGGGAATTATGCTCTCGAAATTGAGGTCTTTGACAATAACAATTCCATTTTTAAAAATCAGGTTAAACTATCATCTATTATCGATTCTATTGCAATTCCATTCGCAAATCCAAAAAAATGGTCAGCTGAAACGCCAAACCTTTACAAACTAATTCTTAGTTTAAAAGATGAGAATGGTAAATTTATTGAAGTAATACCGCAAACATTTGGATTTAGAAAGGTCGAAATAGTTAACGGCGCGCTCCTAGTTAATGGCAAACCAATATTAATTAAAGGGATTAACCGCCACGAAACACACCCTTCAACAGGACAAACTATCTCAAAGGAGTTGATGGAGTTGGATTTAAAAACAATGAAACAATTCAATATTAATACGGTTCGCACCTGCCACTATCCCAACGACGAATACCTTTATGAGCTTTGCGATAAATATGGAATTTATGTAATTGACGAGGCAGATATTGAATCGCACGGAATTGGTTACAATATCACTAAAACATTAGCCAACCAACCTTCGTGGTTAAATGCGCATATGCTTAGGTGCCAAAGAATGTATGAGCGCGATAAAAATAAAACCTGTATCATAATTTGGAGCATGGGAAACGAAGCCGGTAATGGTTACAATTTCTACGAATGCTACTTATGGCTGAAACAGAACGACAAAACAAGACCTATCCAATACGAAAGAGCAATTGCCGATTGGCGTAATTTTGGCACAGAATGGAATTCCGATATAATCACTCCTATGTACTCGAGCATTCCTGAACTTGAGTATTATATTGATAAAGTAAAACATACTCGACCCCTAATTATGTGCGAGTATGCACATGCTATGGGTAACTCAATGGGTAACTTTAAGGAATACTGGGATTTAATTCGTAAAAACCAGCCTGTTCTTCAAGGTGGATCTATTTGGGATATGATTGATCAAGCGCTTTACAAGGTTAACGAAAAGGGAGATACAATTTATGCTTATGGTGGTGATTTTGGCCCGGCAAATGTCCCAAGCGATGGAAACTTTTTGTGCAATGGTGTTTTTCATCCTGATAGGTCGCCAAATCCTCATGCCTTTGAGATGAAAAAAGTATATCAAAACATACTAACATCTCTTATTGATACAAAACCAACCATTGAGATTTTCAATGAAAACTTCTTTAAAACAATTGATAATGTTAAGTTAGTATGGGAACTACAAGTTGATGGAAAAATTGCAAAAACAGGAAATATAAGCGATCTGGTACTTGAGCCTCATCAAAAGAAACAACTTGTAATACCTGTAAAGATTCCTCAAAAAACCTCACAGGAAATCTTTTTAAACATCAGCTATAAGCTGATTAAGGCAGAACCATTACTCGAAGCAAACTTCGAAATTGCCAGTGAACAGCTATTCATTAGCGGCAAATGGACAAACTCTATTGCCCCACAACCCGACAAAACATTGATATCAAAAGAAACTACCGATAAAATTGAAATTACTTCGCCTAAACTAAGTATTGTTTTTAACAAGCAAAATGGGCTTATTGAAAAGTATGAAGTAAATAAAGTATCTCTACTTGAGAATGGCTACTTTTTAAAACCAAACTTCTGGCGAATTCCGACCGATAACGACTATGGTGCAAAGCTTCAGATTAAATTAAAACCTTGGCGAGAGGCAACTGAGAAACAACAACTTGTTTCAATTAAACTTGACAATCTAGATAGTAAACTTGTAAAAGTCCATACTGAATTTTTTCTTGGAGAAACCATAAATGCCAACCTTTTCATTGATTATTTAATCAACAGCAAAGGTGAAGTTGAGGTTGCACAATCGCTCAAGGTGAACAAAACCATTGTATTACCTAATGATATCGAAGATCAAAAGGAAGGATTTCTGCATTTACCAAAATTTGGTATGCAAATGGTGTTGCCTGAAAAGTATGCCACAATTGAGTTCTATGGTCGTGGACCTCACGAGAATTATAGCGATAGAAGCTATTCTGCTAACGTTGGACTATATAAACAGAAGGTGAAAGATCAGTGTTTTGACTATATCAGACCACAGGAAACTGGCAATAAAACAGACATTCGCTGGTACAAATTGGTTGATAGTAAAGGGAATGGGATTGAGATCGTTTCTGATACCCTTTTAAGCATTACTGCTAAAAATTATCTCGATAATGATTTAGACGAAGGCGATGCAAAAACTAAGCGTCATACCAGAGAGGTAAAACCTCGTCCATTCACTGTTTTATCAATTGATTATAAGCAAATGGGATTAGGTGGTAACGATAGCTGGTGGTCGTGGCCAATGCCACAGTATAGGTTGCCATACAAGAACTATCAGTATAGATATTTAATTAAACCGATAACCAAATAGCGTATAAATCAACTATCTTTGCCTAAAATTTAGGAGATGGAAGGCACAAGGTTAAGTAAAGTATCTAGACTGCTTCAGAAAGATTTAGGCGATATCTTTCAAAAAGAGGGTGTATCGTTGTTTCGTGGAAAGATAATTACCGTTACCTCAGTTCGGGTTAGCCCCGATCTTGGTGTTGCAAAGGTATATATTAGCATTTTCCCAACTGATAAAAAGGAGGAGATATTAGAAACAGTAAAGGTTCATTCAAGGCAAATACGGCACGAATTAGCTCAAAGGGTTAGGCATCAGCTTCGCGTTGTACCAGAACTAGTTTTTTATCTCGATGATTCACTTGATTACATCGAAAATATTGATAAACTCCTGAAGAGTTAGGCGATGATTAAACGAATTATCTCCTTTGCTACACGTTTTATTCCACGCCATTACCAGCAAATAGTTGTTGCGTTGCTACTCCGATCCATCTCAATATTCTATAAAGGGAATAAGATTGAAGATCCTATTTCGGGCAAAAAGTATCGCAAAATTCTTCCATACGGTAGGTTACAATCACGACCAAACGCTTTGGCGTTTCATTCGCTATCACTTGAGAGGCATCGCCTAATTTGGTTATATCTAAAAAATAAAACCGATTTTTTTACAGCTCCAAAGCGAGTTCTACATATTGCCCCTGAGTACTGTTTTATTAAACCTTTTAAGCGTTCATCGAATCTCGATTACGTTACAGCAGATCTGATTTCCCCTTGGGCTGATATTAAACTCGATGTGCAAAACATTCCATTCCCTGACTCAAGTTTTGATGTTGTAATTTGTAATCATGTACTTGAGCATGTAGATGATGATAAAAAAGCGATGAGCGAACTCTTAAGGGTTATGAAACCCGGAGGGTTTGGAATATTTCAGGTTCCATTAGACAATTCGGAAGAAACAACCTTAGAAGATAAATCGATAAATACTCCCGAACTCCGCGAAAAGTTTTATAAACAGCGCGATCATCTCCGCTTATATGGTAGGGATTACGGGCAACGGCTTCGTAATATTGGTTTTGAAGTAACAGAGGATGATTTTGTAAAAACTTTTCCGGCCAGTTTGATCCAACGATATGCTCTTCCAAAAGATGAGATTCTTTATATTTGTAAAAAGAGGTGATTGGCTATGGGCTGTTAAGCTGTAGGTAAAACCCTTAATATTGAATTTTTATAAAAAAGGTCTGAAATCTAGAATCTAAAATCTGATTAATGAACTTTCCCTACTACATTGCCAAACGATACCTATTTGCGAAAAAATCGCATAACATTATAAACATCATCTCGCTAATTTCTCTGTTTGGTGTTGCTATTGGAGTTGCAGCATTAGTAATAGTTCTATCAATATTCAATGGGTTCGATACTCTTATAACAAACATGTTCTCAACCTTTGATGCAGAAATTAAGGTATCATTAGTTGAAGGCAAAACCTTTAGTTCTAACCTACCTGAAATCGAAAAACTTAGAAAACTTGACGGTGTTGCTGTTTTTGTAGAAGTTTTAGAAGAAAATGCCGTTTTCCGTTGTGATGAGAAGCAATACATTGGAATGATAAAGGGAGTGACCCGGAACTATCCTGACCTTACGGGAATTGACTCAATGATTATTGATGGTGGGTTTGAGCTATGGAAAGCAAATCAACCACATGCTATTGTTGGACACGGAGTGGCAAGTAATCTCGATGCACGAATTTCTCAATTTTATCCGCTAACCATCTACGTTCCCAAAAGAGGTAAACTTACCTCTCTTTCACCAGAACAATCGTTAACCACCAAAGCCATAATGATTTCAGGTGTTTTTGCCATTGAAGCAGAATTTGACTCAAAATATGTTATCGTTCCTATAGAGTTTGCTAGAAACCTTTTAAACTATACAAACGAGGTTACTTCCATTGAACTTAAAGCAAATAAAGGGGTAAACATCGATAACCTTCAACAAATGGTTCAAGATTTACTTGGTCCAAATTACAAAGTGCTTAACAGATTCCAACAGAACGAAACACTGTTCAGAACAATGAAATCTGAAAAGCTGGCAATAGGACTAATCCTTTCGTTGATACTTGTTATTGCATCATTCAATATAATTGGCTCCCTCTCGATGCTAATTATCGATAAGCGAAATGATGTTGAAACCCTTAAAAGCATGGGTGCCGATAACGAGCTAATTCAGAAAATATTTATGGCTGAGGGGATGCTAATATCTTTAGGAGGAACCCTGATTGGAACTAGTTTCGGCTTACTTATATGCTGGCTACAAAAAACCTTCGGTTTTTTAAAACTCCAAGGTGGAAATTTCATTATAGATGCTTATCCGGTAGACATTCAACTTTTTGACATAAGTATCGTACTGGTAGTTGTTATCATTATTGGCTTTCTTGCTGCACGTTTTCCAGTTAGGATTATTACCAAACGAATTTTGAATGTGAACGACAGAGGGAATTTATAACCATAATGCTAAACATTCTTATAATTGGCATATTCGAAGGGCTTTTCCTTGCAGCCCTCCTCTTTTCAAAGAAACGGAGAACCATTTCTGATACTATTCTCGCTTCATTCTTCTTACTTTTTGCAGTAAATATCTTTTTAAGCTATATGGAAGCCTACAATAGGCGTAATGGTTTCCCTTATCCTGCATTTTTATTTACAGCAGCACCACTTCTACTTCTTCATGGTCCATTACTCTGGCTTTACATAAAATCTCTCACCGATCAATATTTCCGCTTTAGGCCAATTTACCTTTTAACCTTGCTCCCTTTTATTGCAATGGTTACCCAGCATTCGTTCTATATATATGTTTTACCAACCAGTCAAAAAATCGGATATGTTCAATCTGAGGCATTTAAAGATTCAGCTTCATATCCTCTATTTCTATTACTAATTGCTTTAACTCCTATATTCTATTTTTCTTTTGGCTTGCGATTAATAAATAGGTATAAGTTGAAGATAAAAGGATTTTTTTCTCAAACATCAGGCATTGACCTAAAATGGCTTAACCTTATACTTGTTTCCTGGGTAACGATATGCATATTTATAAACTCTTTCTTCATAATAGATCTCTTTTACCCAGTTGCACCTTTCGGATTAATGCAATTCTTAAGTTTTGTGATTGCAGCTATTTATGTTGTATTTATTGGTTTTTATGGATTAAGGCAGGATAATGTTTTCTTTACTAAAGCCATTAATCTCAATCTTGAAACAACAATTGCTCAACTAGCTGATACCTATTCAAAATCACTCAAAGATGATGAAAAGGTTTTCATTCAAACATTACTAACGTTTATGAATGATCAAAAACCATATTTGCAATCCGAAATCACCTTGAAAGGGTTAAGCGATCGATTAAATGTTTCAGCTGAATACTTATCTGATATTATTAATAACAACTTAAATAAAAATTTCTTCGATTTTATAAATTATTATAGAATTGAAGAGTTTAAGAATCAATGTAAAAGCAATAAAAACAAGAACCTAAGCATAATTGGCATTGCTTTTAACTGTGGCTTTAACTCTAAAGCAACCTTTAATAGAGTATTCAAAAAAGCTACAGGTGTAACACCTAGTGAGTATATTGGGCGATAGCTACAGTAGGCTTTACCATTACCTTTTACAAGTAACTTTCAATAGTATTTTAAATTTTTAACAACAAAAATTTGGAGATTTGATTATATGATTAGATATTTGTCTAATTATATAATTATCGAATTTATCAAGCAAAATGAGATGAACGAAGTATTCAAAGCCCTTAACGATCCGGCTCGGAGGGAAATTCTTAAAATGTTACGAGAGAATGACATGACTGCTGGTGAAATAGCCTCAAAGTTTGATATGACTGCTCCGAGCATTTCGCATCACCTTGATAAACTGAAACGGGCAGGTTTGGTTACAACCGTTAAACAAGGGCAATTTGTGCTATACTCTATCAATACAACAATTGTTGACGATTTACTTCAGTATATCCTAACACTTAAAAAATAAAATAGTATGAACAAGTATTTAAAAGAATCGCTATTAATAATCTTTGCTGTGTTGCCATTAATTTATCTTTCTATTGTATGGAAAAGCCTACCGGATATCGTACCTACTCATTTCAACATTGATGGAGTTGCTGACAATTGGTCGAGCAAGACCACTCTCATATACTTACCAGGAGCGATGGGGTTTGGAATATATTTGCTAATGCTCATTATTCCTTATATCGATCCAAAAAAGAAAATTGAGCAGATGGGCAGCAAATACTATAATCTAAGATTTGTTCTCTCTTTTTTTATGTCAGTTTTAACTATCTACATTATCTATATAAGTAGGATAGGGAATATGAAAGATTCAAACTTACTTTTTGTTATAATCGGCTCCCTCTGCGCATTGCTAGGTAACTATTTCCAAACAGTTAGACCAAACTATTTTGTTGGAATCCGTACCCCATGGACACTGGAAAACGAAGAGATTTGGAAAAAAACACATCGCTTTGGAGGTAAATTATGGATGCTTGGTGGATTACTAATTGTGCTTCTTGCATTTTTAATAAAAAACAATGTAGTGTTTACAAAAATATTTACTGCATTGATATTATTAATTGCAATTATACCAATCGTTTACTCTTATATCGAATTTCAAAAGGAAAAGAAAAGTTGAATTAGAAAAAGTATTAATATCTTATAAAACATACAAAAATGAAAAAAACATTACACATCTTAATCCTATTATCTTTTAGTGTATTGATAATGAGTGCACATGCCCAAAATGACACTATATACGTTGAAACTCAAATTACATTAAAAACCAGTAATGGTGATATATATGGAACCCTAACAACGCCTAAAGATTTTAAAAAAATTCCTGTTGCATTAATCATTGCAGGATCGGGTCCAACCGACAGAAACGGCAACAACTCAATGATGAAAAATAATTCGCTAAAAAAGCTTGCATATGAGTTATCAAAAAAAGGAATTGCAACTCTAAGATACGATAAGAGAGGTATTGCAGGAAGCGTAAAAGCAGGGATTAACGAATTTGACCTTCGTTTCGAGAACTATATAAAAGATGCGAAAGAATGGATTCAGCTTCTAAAACAAGATAATCGTTTTTCACAAGTAATTGTTATTGGTCATAGTGAAGGCTCTCTAATTGGCATGGTAGCGAGTGCTGCTGCTGATAAATATGTATCGGTTGCAGGTGCAGGACGATCAGCAGATATAATTATAAAAGAACAATTAGGCAATCAGCCTAAAANNTTCAAGATCTATCATTCCCTATTATCGATAGCTTAAAAAGTGGTTATGCTGTTAAGAAAGTTCCCCCAATGATTGCTACATTATTTAGACCTTCAGTTCAACCCTATATCATTTCATGGTTTAAATATGATCCTGAAGTTTTAATAAAGCAAGTAACAATTCCAACTCTTATCATTCAAGGAACAAACGATATTCAAGTTAGCATTAAGGATGCAGAAATACTTTCGCATGCAAATCCAAATGCACGTTTGGTTCTCATAAATAATATGAATCATATTTTTAGGATTGTTGAAGGTGATAGGCAAGCAAACATGGTGACTTATAGCAATGAAAATTTACCAATTGCTGAAGAACTAGCAACAAGTATTTCAGATTTTATACTTAACAAATAAAATGAGTCTCATCAAATAAATAATGGCTTAGTTTAAAGCAGGTTGACCGGAGGCCTCAGTAAATTGAGGCCTCTTTTTTTATGTATATTATTTTGGTGAGACTTCTATTTTTGAAAGTGAGACCCTAATTTTAAAATTATCTTGTTTATTCGCACCATAATTAAAAAATGAAAAGTATATGAAAACATTAATAGTTTACGCATCAAGCCACGGAACAACCGAAAGGATTGCAAATATTGCAATGGAAAAACTCGATAAGAACGAGGTTAAAATTATCAACCTAAAGAGCAAGCAAAAAGCTGACCTTTCGAACTACGAAACAATTATAATTGGTGGTTCAATACATGCAGGAAGTATTCAACGTGAAGTGAAGAAATTTATAAAAGATAACACAATTGCCCTAATGCAAAAGAAACTTGCGCTTTTCCTAAGCTGCATGAACGAAAAAGAAGAACAGTTGGAGTTTAACAACAATTATCCTGAACTATTAAGGAATCATTCGACTTATAACGCGATTGTTGGCGGAGAATTCATTTTTGAAAAGATGAATTTTATCGAAAAGTTCTTGATTCGAAAGATTGCAGGCATTTCAGCAAGTACATCAAAATTGAGGTATACAGAAATTGATAATCTTGTAAATGCAGTAAGAGGGCAATGAAATAGTTCCAATTTTTTAAAAAATCGGAATTATTTTAATTTTTTTTCTCAGGCCAAATTAAACTTGCTAAAACTGCCATTGTAAAAGCGAAAACAAAACTACCGAGTCGTTCTGAGATTCCTGTTGGAGTCACCAAAAACATTTTCCAAATAATTGCTCCAAAAGTTCCACAAATTAAGGAAGCATACAATCCGGCGCGAGAGAAACGTTTCCAGAAAAGTAAAAGTAACAACGCAGGTCCAAACGATGAACCAATACCAGCCCAAGCGTACGAAACCAAACTATAAACGGTATCCTTCATAAAAATTACCATAAGGATTGCCACTACACCAACACCTAATGTTAGCAGTTTATTTAAAGCCAACCTCCCTTTCATTGGCAGTTTGGCAATATTGGTGTACATATCCTCACTGATAGACGAAGAGCAAACAATTAGTTCGGATGATGCTGTTGACATCATTGCAGAAACTGCTCCAGAAAGTAGTATTCCCGCTAAAATTGGATGCATTAATCCAACAACGAGAGCAGGCATTATCTGTTCAGAATCATTGGCAACTTTTGCAGCATCAACGCCAGCTACACCGCCTTTTATTAAAGCATATCCAGCAATACCTATTACAATTGCTCCAGCATAAGCAATGATTGTCCAAATTACGGCTACCCACTGAGCGGAGTTACTCTCCTTAGCGTTACGAAGAGCCATCATACGGGCAAGAAGTTGCGGCTGACCCGTATAACCAAATGCCCAACTTAACCCATTAAGAATAAGTATTACAGCTGCAACTCCTGTTGCACCACCTGTTAAAGAGGTCATATGAGGCCCTGCTTCGGATAATTTTTGAGCAAGGCTAATATTATTTGATGCAAGAAATACCAATAGAATAATAGGCATTATAATTAATGTAAAAATCATCAAAACAGCCTGAAACACGTCTGTTGCTACGACAGTTATAAATCCTCCAAGAACAGTATAAAGAGTAACTATTCCAGCACCTATAACCATTCCCCAGAAAGGCGAAAGACCAAACGTATCGTGAAACACTTTCCCTGCACCACTAAACTGTGCAGCTATGTAAAAAACAAAGAAGAAAACAACAATTAATGCCGAGATAATTCCAACAGATTTTTCGGTACCTGGGAAACGACGAGCAAGTAAACTTGGAATTGTCATTGCTCCAGTTTTTTCAGTCGCAATTCTCAACGGATTGGCCATTACCAACCAAATAAAGAC
>DQHR01000148.1 GCA_003531155.1 Bacteroidales bacterium
TGGTTGGAATCGGCACAGGCAAACATGACGTCTTTCGATATTACAACGCCATCATCGGTTTTAAGCATTTTTCCAATTTCTTCAACATCAACATAATCGGAAATATTTCCACCACAATGACAAATATATACGCCTATTCTTTCTTTCATTTTTGTTCTATTTTGATATAATCTCAATTAATGACTTAAACTTTATTTAGCCTGACGTATTCATAAATATTATATTTTTTCAATATTTATGAATAGTACAGGATAACCCTGACTGAGAAAATTATATTGTTTCCCATCTCGAAATTATATAATTTTCAAACGTCAGAAGAAAAATTCATTCAGGTTATGAATTTTTCAGGTTAGATAAACAGCAACTTCAGATGCTGCACATCCGGCAGATAAAATGGAATCGGGAATATCTTTTGGTCCCGAAGCGGCTCCAGCTACAAAAACTCCTTTGATGCTTGTTAAGGATGGGCTTACCAGTTCATCTAGTTGCTTTACAAAATTAAACTCATCGAGTTCGAGCTTTTCATTTTTAAACATCTGTGGAATTTCTTTATTTGGAAGTACACCAACCGACAATACAACTAAATCGTGTTTCGATTCTTTTATTGTTCCACTGGTAACATCTTCGTAACGTAAAATAAGATCCCCGCTGTTATCATCTTTTTCTCTGATTTTAGCAACTTTACCTTTCACAAAATTCACACCCATAGATTTGGATTGCTGGAAGAATTCCTCGTATCCTTTACCAAATGCTCTGATATCCATATAATAAATTGTAATATCGGCCATTGGTAAAGCACCCATAAGAAGCTGAGCTTGTTTTATTGAGTACATGCAACAGATTTGTGAGCAAATTGGATTGTTTGAACATTCGCCACTGCAACTGCTGTTTTCAATTGCAGAATCGCGAGATCCGGTACACAAAACATAAGCAATATTGTCGGGTGATTTTCCATCACCGGGGCGCAACACATTGTTAAATGGCCGTGTAGGAGCAATTAACCTGTCCATTTGCATGGAATCAATTACGTTTGGATATTTTGTATATCCGTATTCAGGTTTTCCAGATGGCGGAAATAATTTAAATCCTGTAGTTACTATTACTGATTTTACATTAGTTTCAACAAGTTCTTTCTTTTGTGAAAAGTCGATTGCATTTGCAGGACAAGCCGAAATACACTGATGGCATTCGCGACAGTTGCTGCAATCCAAACAACGATCGGCACTGAATCTTACCTCCTCTTCGCTGAAAGTCTTCTCAACATCCTCGAAATCCTTTACACGCTCGTTTGCATCACGAAGAGTTTCGTGAACAGGGTTGGCAAACTTGATATTATCGCGATGTAAAACCTTCGATTTATCTACTGCTGGGAGCTTATCGCCAAACTCAAATTCTTCAGGATTTAATCCGTTTAGGAATTTGTCAATATAGAATGCGGCTCTTTTACCTTGCCCAGCCGCCTCAATAATAGTTGATGCACCCGAAACGCTATCGCCACCAGCAAACACTTGCGTTTTGGAAATTTGTAAAGTTTTTTCGTTTACCTTGATAGTTCCATTCTTATTCAAATCAACTTCATTTGAAAAAACTGAAGTAGATGGTTGAAGTCCGATTGCTTCAACAACAAAATCAACATCCTCAAAATACTCTGAACCCTCAATAGGAACAGGGCTTCTTCTTCCGCTGGCATCAGGTTTATCAAGTTTCATCTTGATAAGCTGAACCTTGGTGAGTTTACCGTTCTCACCAACGAATTTAATAGGATTACGAAGGATTAGAATCTCAACACCTTCCTCCCCTGCCTCTTTAATCTCAGGGGCAAAGCAAGGCATCTCCTCGCGACTACGACGATAAACAACGGTAACCTTTGATGCTCCTAAGCGTAACGCGGTTCTTGATGCATCGATAGCAGTATTTCCGCCACCAATAATCATTACTTTCTTCCCTGTTAAATCATCCCTATCGCCAATATTTGCTTTACGAAGGAAATCAAGACATGAAACAATGCCTTCAAGGTGAGATCCTTCAATACTTAGATTGAATGTATTATGAGTTCCAACCGAAATAAATACGGAGTCGAAGCCCATGCCCTTTAGCTTAGCAAGGCTTTCAACTTTGTGATTTACCTCAATCTCAACACCAAGTGATGTTATATTTTGAATATCTCTCTCAACAACGCTTTTTGGTAAGCGATACTCAGGAAGAGTTAGCATTAGCATTCCTCCCGCTTTAGGGGCTGCTTCAAATATTTTTACTGAATGACCTTTTAATGCTAGATGATAAGCAGCTGTTAGCCCTGCAGGACCCGAACCAATAACTGCAATTCGTTTTCCAGTGCTTGGTTTTGTTGTTCTTTCTGGTGCCTGTGGATATTTGCTATAGTAATCCTCGGCAAAGAATCTTTTTATCCTTCGAATATCTACAGTTGCTTCGAGTTTTGCTCTAGTGCACTCCGATTGGCAAGGCGCATAGCAAGCACGACCCAAACTGCCGGGGATTGGAATATCCTCTAAGTGAAGATGCATGGCATCCTCATACTGCCCATTTCGCACAAGTGAAATGTAGCCGTAAGGCTTTACACCACCGGGGCACTCGTTGATACATGGTGCTGATGCATCCTGACGATCGATTGATGCAATCCTTGGGTTTGCAAGGCTAAATGGGATGTATGCCACTTTACGGCCAGCAAGACGAGCATTGTAATCGTCAACACGAACCTCAGGGCAAGCAAATTCGCACTCCTGACAGCCAGTACAAACCTCAGGCTTCACGAATCGCGCTTTGCGATTAACATTTATACTGAACGACTTATCATTCTTTTCAATTGACCCAATTTTGCTATTAAGCATCAGGGTTATATTCGGATGCCTAGCCGTTTCCGACATTTTTGGGGTTGTAATACACGCAGCACAGTCGAGGGTTGGAAAAACCTTACTAAGCTGAATCATTTTGCCCCCGATGGAAAGCTCCTTTTCGACCAATAGAACTTTGTAGTCCATATCGGCAAGGCCTAGTGCCGCCTCTTGTCCGGCAATTCCACCACCCACTACTAGGGCATCGTATTTTTTGCTATTTTCTGACATTGCTTATGGTTTAACTTTGAGTTCCTTCGTGTGCACTTGGAGTCCTTTGTGGTAAAAAACTTAACCACGAAGTATCACAAAGGGATTCACAAAGGGCACTAAGAAAAAATGATTAGTTTGGAGTATACTTATCTGTATCAATACTTCCTAGTTCAGAAAGTATCTTCGAGAAGTTCCCCATGTGATTCACAAATGGCTCGGCGCAAACAGAACAAAGCGCAGCCATTCTAATCCTTTTTGGGTTGATGTTATTCTCCTTCATCATCTTTTGTGATTCCACAATGATGGTATTTGTGTGCTCAGCACATTTTGGGCTATATGAGCACTCGTGCCCATCGGCAGCGATAAACACACCATCAAATCCTTGCTTGAATGCTCGCATTATCCAACGAGGCTTTATTCCCGATGAACAGGGCAAACTAATTACATAGACTGATGGTGAGTAGTGAAGTTTTCGTAAACCTGCTTGGTCGATCCCTGGATCGGAGATCTTATCGGTTGAGAAAACTAATATTTTTGGTGAGAAAGTTTCGGTTGACATATCGGCTTTTGATATTTATTACCTCAATTTTTTAAACGTATAAAAGGAAAGTATCTAGATATATCCATATATACTCAAAAAAATAAGAGCCATACCATATTGGTTGGCTCATTATTTTTTTATGCTTTCTTTAAGAACAATCTGCTATAACTATCTTCTTCAACAATGCCTAGGAACTCATGCTCCATCTTTTGGCACCATTTTGGAATATCGTGCTTTGTTCCTTCATCGGATGAAAGAATCTCCATAATTTCTCCTGATTCGATATCTCCAATTGCTTTTTTAGCTGCTAAAAGTGGACCTGGACAAGCGGTTCCACGAGCATCAACAGTTTGATTTGCCTTAAGGCCTTTTAATTCTTCTGCGTTCATTTTTTCTGTATTTAATTATTAGTATTATTTTCTAGTAACTCATTACGGCTTTAGCTTCGAGCGTTTCCGAAATAACCGTGCCGGCAGCAATAAGCTTAGATCCCTGCATAAGATCGCTTTCGCTAATTCCTCTAGATTTTACACATGGAGTACAAACTAAAAGTTTACCTTTTAATTCAAGGAAAGTATCCATTAATTGCTTAAGAGGCATAAAGCCATGTGCAGTTATGTTCTCGCAAACCCCTTTTTTGGCGAGTATAACGCCATCTGATTGAAGAATGATTGTTACCTCAGCATCCATCGATTGTGCAGCTGTTGCCATCACAAATGGGATTGTTGCCATTTCCTGTTTATCAGGACCGTTTGTTACAATTACAACCAATTTTTCGCTCATAACCTTTAAGTTTAATGGTTTATTTAACTAAATGAAAAGTTGTATTTTACTCTCTTCAGCATCGGAAAGGAATGTGCCAACGCCGCAAATAGTCATTTTTGGATAATCGATTAGCTCCTCCTTTTTGAATCCCATAAGATCCATCGACATCTCGCAAACGTTAATCTCAACGCCAAGTTCGCCTGCTATTTGGAATAGCTCAGGAAGCGTTTTAACTCCTTTCTTCTTCATTAATCCTTCGAGCATCGCTTTGCCCATCCCACCCATGTGCATCTTCGAGAGTTTTACCTTCTTTGCCCCTTTGGGTAGCATGCAGCCAAACATCTTAGAAATAAAATTCTTGCCTTTAACGCTCTTTTTAGGATCTCTTAGCGCTGATGTAGCCCAGAAAGTAAAGAATAATCTAACCTCCATATCCATAGCGGTTGCGCCAGTAGCAATAATCATTGCGGCCATTAACTTATCAAGTTCGCCTGAAAAAACCACCAAAGTCATTTTATCTTTACGTCCTTTTTCAAGTTTTCCAACCTGCTTTTTTAGCGCCTCAAGCTGTTTCTCAAATTCAATATCCATATAAAATCAGTTCTTTAGATTGCTTAATTGTGAAAAAAATAACACAACAAAGTTATCCTTATGCTGTTTATTGATATAGAGAATTGATGTGACATGCCTAACAGTAAAGTGTGACTTTTATCACACCTCAAAATCAATAGCTATATTTGCCAAAAGATTTTTATTATGGCCAGCCCCGAATGTAGAATATGTAGTTTCAAATCGCCTGCAGCGGAGTACCTCTCAAACCTAGAACTTGAAGCCCTTGAGAGTAACTGTGCTCAAATTAATTTTAAGAAGGGTGATGTTATTTTTAGAGAAGGTACCCTAGCCACAAATATTGCTTATCTTAAAACAGGATTGGTAAAGGTGCACATGAAGGGTCCTGCTGGTGATAAAATCCTCAGGTTGATGAAAGCACCTGCGTACCTTGGTATGCCAACCACGTTTGCAGATAAGGTTAACAACTATACCGCAACTGCACTAATCGATTCCCATATCTGCTTTATATCGCTTGATACGTTTAGAGATTTTATCTTCAAAAACGGGAGCTTTGCCTATGAGATCATTCTTGATTTATGTCAGAATGAGCTGAAAGATTACCAAAGGTATGCTAACATGTCGCAAAAGCAGCTGCCCGGAAGAGTTGCTGAGATTCTGCTTTGCATGTCGCACGAACTTTTTAAATCAAACAAATTTGAACTACCTCTCAATAATAGCGAACTATCCGATTTTGTGAGTTCATCACGCGAGAGCGTTAACAGACAACTAAGCGATTTCTCAAAAGAAGGGATTATAAGCATGAACAAGAAGGAGCTAACTATACTAAGAGAAGATTTGCTTGAGAAAATAAGCCTTAAGGGCTGATTATGCCATCTAAGATAACACGCTCTTCAATTCTGTTGATTGATAAATCTCTGATGACTTTAATCAACGGATATTACAATAATTAAAGCTATTGGCTTTAGCCGCATCTTGTTTCTTAAAAAGTTCTGATTTGCTTACAGTTAAATTGGGTTTCACCCCAAACCCCAATTCCTTTTTTGGCTTGATCCAAAAAAGGAAGCAAAAAAGATCAAGAAAATCTGATGCTTCCTCGCTAAAGTCCAACGCACCCTCGCCAGATTTTCTTGCCCTCGCGCTAGGTTATGTCGTCATGCTTCTTCTTTCTGTAAACTGTCAACTAGCAACAGTCAACTAATCAAAACTAAAAACAGAACGACTCAAGCGGAGCGCCTGAGCCGAACTTGGAAATTATTTCTTTGCGAGCTTAGCGAAAGTCTCTGCGGACTTTGCGTTTGAATTCTTTTGGGATTGCCTCTTAAAAATGCTTTATCCTATGTAAAGATAATCTGTGTGCCTTCGCCAGCAGCCAATTCGTAGAACTGACCAATGGTAATAATATCTTTTACATGCTCGCTGAAATCCTCTTTTGTTAGCTTAAACATTTCAACAGCAAGTTTACAAGCATAAATCTCGCCACCACCTGCTGTAATCAACTCAAGAAACTCATCAACAGGAGGAATATCAAGTTTTTCCATTTGGCTCTTCATCATTGCTGAAACGCCTGCTTCAACACCCGGAATCATTCCAAGGATTGTTGGAAAAGGTAAGCCTCCGGGCATTCTCATTCCTGGGTTACCAACAGTTGCAGTATGCAACTTCTTCATCTGCTTTTTGGTGATAGCATCCAAGCCAAAGAATGTGAAAAATACCTTAGCCTCAATTCCTTCCATTACCGCACCATTGGCCATTACTAAAGCTGCGTAAACATCTTCGATGTTTGCTTTAGCGCAAATAATCATGACCTTCTTAATTGGATGATCTAAATTTGCCATCTCTTTTAATTTTAATAGTTATTACTAAACGCAGCTTACAGGTTTTGCAACACCAGCAATTTTAGTTGCTTTCTTTAGCGGAGCACCTGGGAATAATTCGTAGAAACCTTTGGTATCAACAACTCCTGATTTTCCGATTGAGCGAATGGTAAGCGCTTCACCCTTTAGGACTCTATCTCTTAAGTACTCAATTACTGCAAAATGCTTATCGGTTAAGGTTAAACCCTCTTCTTTAGCAATTTCAACTGCAATCTCTTTTGTCCATTGCGATGAATCGGTTAAGTAACCCTCATCGGTAACGCTAATGGTTTTTCCTAAATATGCTTTTTCAGCCATAATTTTATTTTTAAAGTGAATGTTATCAATTAATTAATATTCTTTTTTCCTTTCATCGACATGTGTGTGCTTACTGGCAAATCGCGACCTTTAAGCAGCATATTCCAATAAATCCAACGGAATGCTAATTTTCCAAAGTGGTTAATTCTTGTTGGTTTTAACAAACTCATAGGGCCTATCACTGGAACAGGATAAACACCAGGTAGAGGCTCAACATCGTAGTTAAAATCAATAAGAGCAGCTTTTCCAAAACCTGTTTCGATGAAACAGTTGGCGTGACCATCAAACTTAGCAGTTGGTTTCTCACCCTTGAATATAGCGAGCATGTTTTCGGTAAGAATCTCCGAAGCAAAGTGGACAACAGCACCAGCTTTTGATGTTGGAATGTTTGCAGTATCGCCAAGAACGAATACATTCTCAAATTTTTCGCTTTGTAATGTATGCTTATTGGTTGGGATGTAGTTCATATCATCGCCTAAACCGCTCTTTGCAATGTAGTCGGCACCCATATTAACAGGCACAAACGAAAGAACATCAAATTTAACCTCTCTGCCATCGAATGAATAAACAGTTTGAGTCTCGTTATCAATTCTTTCAACGTAAAAATCGGTAACGACCTCAATATTTTTTTCTTTCAGAAGATCACCTAGTACAAGAGTACACTTTGGCTTTGTGAAAGCACCGGATAATGGTGTGGTGTAAACGATTTTTACCTTATCGCGCATTCCCCTTTTTGTAAAATATGCATCGGCAAGGAATACAAACTCTAGAGGAGCCACTGGGCACTTAAATGGCATCTCAGCAATGCTCGATACTAATGTTCCTCCCTCCCAATTTTTAAAGAACTCATGAAGGGCAAGTGAACCATCCATTGAGTAGATATCAAAAATCTTTTTTCTCCAAAGTCCGTCATTCAACCCAGGAGTTTCATCGGGTTTAATATGTGTACCTGTTGTAATAACGAGATAATCGTAGCCAATCTCCTCGCCACTTTCAAGATAAACCTTATTATTAGGGGCATCAACCCTATCAATTTTTTTTAGGAGGAAGTTTACGCCTTTAGGCAAAAATTCTGCCTTAGGTTTTATCACATCACTTTTTTTATATGTTCCAAAAGGAATAAAAAGGAAACCGGGTTGATAGTAGTGAATTGGATCGTTATCGATAATTGTAATCTCCCACTCCTTTTTAGGCAAATTCTTAAACAATCTGTTTGCCATTATTGTTCCTCCAGTACCAGCTCCAAGAATTACTATTTTCTTCATAATTTTACAATTGTTAAACTTTTCACAAAGGTGTGGTTTTAATAGTAAATGTTATCTTTAATGCGGCTTGTTAAATATCAATATTGATAAATATCAATGGATAAAACGTTTCATACACCCTGTTTGGGTGAATCTTGTGGCGATTGTGGGTTTAGATCAACCCTCTTCAATTGCTTGTCATCAGAACAACTCGAAAAGTTATCAAAGTCAAAGGATCTCATTAAAGCAAAAAAAGGGGAAACTATAATCAGACAGGGCGAAAAAATAAAAGATTTTATTTTTCTACGTATTGGCTTAGCCAAGCTTACCCGCATCTCGTCCGATGGTAAAGAGCAACTAGTTGGCATTGCACGTCCAAAAGATTTCATTGGTCTTTTGAGCCTTTTTTCTTCTTCTACTCATCAGTATTCAATTATTGCCATTGAAGATTCTGAATATTGTGTCGTTAATTTTGAAACGATAAATAAACTTATCCAAGAAAATGGGAAGTTAGCGTACAGTTTGTTGCAAAAGATTAGCCTTGTCTCAGATTTATTGCTAGGCACCAAGTTAGATATTGACAATAGACAGCTTCGAGGTCGAATTGCTTTTATACTTAGCCTATTCTCAAAAGATATTTATGAATCGACAAAGTTCAATCTTCCAATATCACGAAAGGAGATAGGAGAGCTAATTGACATGAGAGTTGAGAATGTTGTACGAATTCTATCAGAGTTTCGCAAGGATAAAATAATCTCAATTGAAGGAACAACCATTGAAATATTACAGCCCGATAAATTGGAGTGGATAAAGAATCATGGGTAAAGAATTAAGGTGTTGAACATAACTTCCCAAGAAATAAAATATAGAATACTTTTCATTCATTAAACTTTAGGTATTAAACGATAGTTTTATTCCCAAAAATATTATTTTCGTCGAATCACAAAACCTAAAATGAATGGAGTCAACCCCTCTAAAAAAAATCAATAATCTTGCTAGTTTAATCGGCAATACACCTTTGCTGTCCATAGAGTTTAAGTACAAAGGAGAACTTCGGAAGATATATGCAAAAGCAGAATACCTTAATATGACTGGTAGTATTAAGGATAGAATGGCTTTTCATATTATAAAAAAGGCTATTATAGAAGGTAAACTTAAACCTGGAATGCCAATTATTGAGGCTACAAGCGGTAATACAGGAATTGCTTTTGCTGCAATTGGAAGGTCTCTAGGGCACCCAGTTACAATTTTTATGCCCGACTGGATGAGCTCGGAAAGAATTAATCTTATTAAGAGTTTTGGAGCAACTATTAATTTGGTTAGTAAGGAGGAAGGTGGTTTTCTCGGAAGTATAGACGCTGCTAACAAGTTAGCCGAATCTATTGGAGGTTTTCTTCCACGCCAATTTGCCAATTCTGATAATCCGGAAGCTCATTACCTAACAACTGGCCCTGAGATTTGGTGGCAGCTCAAGTATCGGCATATTAAACCCGATGCATTTATTGCTGGGGTTGGTACCGGTGGAACAGTAATGGGCACAGGCAGATTCTTAAAAGAGCAAAATCCGTCGATTAAGATTCACCCACTTGAACCAGCCAACTCCCCTACCCTTTCAACAGGCTATAAAGTTGGTAAACATCGTATCCAAGGTATCTCTGATGAATTCATCCCAGATATTTGTGAACTTAAAAAACTCGACTCAATTGTTGAAGTTGATGATGGTGATGGCATTATAATGGCTCAGAAGTTAGCAAATATGGGTATTGCCGTTGGCATTTCATCTGGAGCAAATTTTATTGGAGCGCTTAAAACACAAAACTTTTTAGGAAAAAATGCTGTTGTTGTAACTGTTTTCTCAGATGATAACAAAAAGTATTTAAGCACCGATTTAATGAAGGTCGAACCTGTTAAAGAAGGATTTTTATCCACAGATATAGAATTAATCAGCTATAAATCATTTAAAAGAGTTTGCCATACCTGTTGCGATCCGAGTGACTGCGTTGAAGCTAATTATAAGGATTCTGAGGACACCTTTAAACTTCCTCGATGCGCCCGAAGAGCCAACTAAATCATTAAAATAGAAACGCCTAGATAATCTAGGCGTTTCTATTGTATATAATCTCGGGAAACTAATCGAACTCAAATATCTTTTCCATTGCTGGATTATGCAATGATGTTATACTATTATGATGAAACTCATTGGTATTGCTGTGATAGTGATAATCTTTCGACCACTCAACATGATTTAAAGCAATCTGCTTAATTGCATCAGCAATGTATTCAACCTCTTTATCTGTTGTAGTTGGGTGAATCGACCAACGAATCCAACCGGGCTTTTTCGATAGGTCGCCAGTATTAATCAAGCAAGTAATCTCCTCCGACTGCTCTTTGGTTACATGTAATAGGAAATGCCCGTATGTGCCTGCACAAACGCAACCGCCACGAACCTGAATTCCAAAGCGATCGCTAAGCATTTTTGTCAAAAGGTTATAGTGCACATTTTCTATATAAAGGGAAATTGCGCCAATTCGATTCTTTGCCTCTTTTGCTAAAATATTGACTCCGGGAATTCCATCAAGTTTACTAAATGCAAGTTCAACAAGTTCCTTCTCTCGCTTGTGAATATTATCAACCCCCATTTTCTCCTTTAGCCTAATCGATAAAGCAGCACGGATAGTCTCAAGGAAACCGGGAGTACCGCCATCCTCGCGTTGCTCGATATTATCGATATACTTGTACTCTCCCCATGGATTTGTCCAATCAACAGTTCCACCCCCTGGTTGATCGGGAACAGGGTTATGGTACAATGACGAATCAAAAATCATGATACCTGAAGAACCGGGTCCTCCAAGGAATTTGTGAGGCGAGAAGAAAATAGCATCAAGTTTTTCCAATGGATCGGCAGGATGCATATTCATTTCTACATATGGTGCCGATGCAGCAAAATCAACAAAACAAAGGCCTTGTTCTTCGTGCATAACCTTAGCAAGTTGATGATATGGATTAATAATCCCTGTAACATTGCTACATGCACTAAAAGAGCCAATCTTTAAAGGTCGATTTTTATACTTTCTAACTACTTCGCGAAGTTTTTCGGGTGATACAAGCAGATTTTCGTCGGGCTCAACCACAATAACCTCAGCAGTTGTTTCGTACCAAGATGTTTGGTTTGAGTGATGCTCCATGTGTGTTACAAACACAATTGGCCTATCCTCAGGGTTTTTATATACTGTTTTGTTCTTTAACCCAAGAATACGTTGAAACTTATTGATAACAGCAGTCATCCCAAACCCACACGAAATGATAACATCGTTTGTACCAGCATTTACATGCTTTTTGATGATTTTTTGAGCAAGATGATACGAGTCGGTCATGAATTTCCCTGCCTCGCTACTCTCGGTATGAGTGTTGGCAACCATTGGCCCAAACTGATTGAGCATCTTTTCCTCAATTGGGCGATATAAACGTCCACTGGCAATCCAATCGGCATAAATCATCTGCTGTTTGCCATATGGAGACTCGAAGGTAACATCGATACCAACTATATTTTTTCGAAACTGATCAAAGTATTTTTCTAATTCACTCATACACTGATATTTATTTCAACAAACTTTTTAAAAAAAATCTTGCTCGAAAGTATATAAAAAATTAGATATCCATATATGACACTAATCATATGTGTAACTATACGTAAATCATTTTTAACTCATCATAAAATGGAATGGTGGTTAACTGCTTTGACGATGAACTCCCAAAATCAATTTGAGCACAAAAATGGGTAATTCCATTTGTCAATATAAGAATGGGTGCTTTTAGAAAGATGTTATACCTTGAGATTTGCTGAACTACATTCTGCGAAATGGCTACCTCAGGAGCTTTACATTCAACAACAACAAGAGGTTTTCCATCGGATTTAAAAACAACAATATCTGCACGATGACTTACCCCGTTAATCGTTAAAGGATGTTCCACTGCAATCAGACTCTTTGGGTATTTACGATCATTTATCAAATAGCCAATAAACTGCTGACGAACCCACTCCTCAGGGATAAGCGCAACATACTTCATTCGAACATCATCGAAGATTTGCTGCTGACCATCAACAACCCTTGTTTTAGCAGGATACTCTGGAAGATTCAACCTCTGCATCGGCAATTATTTTGATACAAATTTGAGATATTTTTCGGATATCCTTTCTACTAATAGAAATTTATGATATTATCTCAAACAGTTTTTGAAATTTCATCCTGAGTGGAGCAGGGGGATGTATTTAGGAAACTCATGCTTCGACTTTGCTCAGTATGACTATGAGTTGAAACAGAACCTTCCTGCCTCCTTACTCATGTGTTCAAATAGTTTTTTTTTCTTATATTGATTGCAAAATAGGAAGAAATAGTACGAATCATCTAATCATTAACCTAATGTAAGTCGCGAAATTTGAGTACTTTTGCCCAAATTTGAAAGATACTATGAAAACAAAAGAAGAGATCGTAGCAAACTGGCTGACACGCTACACAGGAGAGAAACTCGAAAATTTCGGCTCGCACATTCTATTAACCAACTTTAGGGGTTACCTTGAATATTTTGCTAGCTATTGTGGTACCGAAATTGTTAACCCAGGTGCAAATATGCCTTGTGCCACAGCCAACGGAATCACAATGATTGACTTTGGCATGGGTAGTCCAAATGCTGCAACTATTATGGATTTACTTAGTGCAGTAAACCCTAAAGCTGTTTTATTCCTTGGTAAATGCGGTGGATTAAAGAGAAAGAATGAAGTAGGTGATTTTATCCTTCCCATTGCAGCAATTCGTCACGAAGGAACATCAAACGATTATATGCCACCCGAAGTACCTGCGCTTCCAGCATTTAACCTTCAACGTGTAATATCTTCAACAATACGTAACCGCAATAAGGATTACTGGTCAGGTACAGTGCTAACTACAAACCGCAGGGTTTGGGAGTACGACGAAGATTTTAAAGAATACCTCAGAAAAACAAGAGCAATGGCTATTGATATGGAAACTGCAACTATCTTTACAGTGGGTTTCTACAACGAGATACCATCAGGTGCATTGCTGCTAGTAACCGATCAACCAATGATTTCTGAAGGTGTAAAAACTGTTGAGAGCGATAAAAAAGTTACAAGTTTGTTTGTTGAAGAGCAAATTCAAATTGGAATCCAATCGCTTACAAGACTTATCAATAATAGTGAATCAGTAAAGCACCTTCGTTTTTAAAAACGAATAGGTTAAATGGCTAAGAAGAGGACATCTGTTGAGGCTTACGCCGAAATTATTAGTGATCTAAAAAAGAA
Source organism: Bacteroidales bacterium (assembly GCA_003531155.1). Taxonomy (GTDB): domain Bacteria; phylum Bacteroidota; class Bacteroidia; order Bacteroidales; family Tenuifilaceae; genus UBA8529. The sequence continues at coordinate 13,677 of DQHR01000148.1, forward strand.
GATATACAAACCTGTATATTTTCTTACAGGCGACGAATCGTACTACATCGATATGATTGCCGATTATATTGCTGAGAATGTTTTGGAAGAATCCGAGAAGGCATTCAACCAATCCATTCTTTTTGGTAAAGATCTCGATGTACCAGCAATTATCAATGCTGCGCGTAGATTTCCGATGATGTCAAACTATCAGGTTATCATAGTAAAAGAGGCTCAAAACATTAAAAAAATTGAGGAACTTGAAATTTACCTGAAAGCCCCACTAAAAACCACCATCTTAGTTATTTGTCAAAAATTAAAGCAGGGAGACTCAAAAGGCAAATCGGACAAGAGCCGCAAACTGATGGCTTTAGTTGAGAAAATTGGGATTCTTTTCGAATCAAAGAAACTTTATGACAGCCAAATTCCCGCATGGATTACTCAATACCTTGCCGAAAAGGGAATCTCCATTGCTCCTGTTCCTGCAAATTTGCTCAACGAGTTTTTGGGAAACGATTTAAGCAAAATCTCCAATGAACTCGAGAAACTTATTATCACTCTACCTTTAGATAATAAGAAAATTACCGTTGAGCATATTGAGCGGAACATTGGCCTTAGCAAGGATTTCAACCGGTTTGAGTTAACTAAGTCACTCGGCGAGCGAGATATTTTGAAAGTAAATCGAATAGCCGATTATTTTGCTAAGAACCCCTCAAGCAATCCAATGGTTTTAACCTTAACTGCAATCTATCAGTATTACGTTAAGATATTCCGCTATCATTTCTTAAAAGATAAATCAGCATCAAATATAGCATCTGAACTTGGAGTGAATCCCTATTTTATTGATGAATATAAGAACGCAGCAAGGATATACAACCCACGCAAATGTGTTGAAGTATTCTCGATGCTTCGCGAATACGATATGCGCGCAAAAGGTCTAAATAACGACTCAACCGAAGACGGCGAACTACTCAGAGAGCTGGTGTTTAAAATAATGCATTAATCCATTTTATTTGCTGTGTAATGTTTTGCTGTGAGAAGGTATCTTGCATCTGATGTCTCATGTTTGAAATCTTTTATCTAATTACAACAGCGTATATTTATCATTCCACTAATTATTACTTTTGTAAAAGTTCAAATACTATATAAAATGACAATCTTTATTATTGCAGTAACAGTGATAGCCTCAATGCTTGCATTCTCGAATCAGCAGCTGATGGAAAAATTGCTTTTTAGCCCATACAGAACAATCCATAACAAAGAGTGGCACAGACTTATAACGCATGGGTTTGTACATGCCGATTACGTTCATCTTTTTATTAATATGTACGTACTATACTCATTTGGTACAGCTGACGAGTTTATATTTAAAGGGTTACAGGAGGCAGGATATATTCACAGCTGGTTACTGCATTTTTGTGTTCTCTATTTCGGGGGAATTGTTATAGCATCGCTAACTACACTAAAAAAACATAAGGATAATTACTATTATCAGAGCGTTGGTGCATCAGGCGCAGTATCGGCAATAGTATTTACCTTCATCTTTTTTGATCCAATGCAGAAATTACTATTCATGTTTATCATCCCAATTCCTGCATTTGTTTTTGGCGTTTTATACCTTGCCTACTCCCATTACATGAGCAAAAAGGGCAACGATTTTATAAACCACGATGCTCACTTTGTTGGTTCGGTGTTTGGGTTAATCTATCCTTTACTTATCAATCCAAAGTTAATTTCAGTGTTTTTTGAAAGACTTGGCCTTATACATTAAATTGATATAAAATGATTGAAGTAAAAATCCATCCATTAGGCTTAGATACTGAGCAGTTCAAATTTGTTGTGATAGTTACCAGATATCAAGATAAATGGGTATTTGTTAAACATCGCAAAAGGGATACATGGGAAATCCCTGGTGGGCATATCGATGAAGGTGAGACACCTGATGACGCCGCAAGCAGAGAATTGATGGAAGAAACTGGTGCTGTAAAATTCAAAATCAAACCTTTTTGCGATTACTCAGTTTTGAAAGGCGATAAATTCGGAGTTAGCAGGTTATATTTTGCAACAATCGAAGAGATTGGCCCTCTTCCCGAAAGTGAAATTGGCGAAGTTGCTTTTTTTGAAGCCATCCCTGAAAAACTGACACACGCTGATATTCAGCCCATTTTATTTAAGGCAGTATTAGACTCAATAAAGTAGATGCAGCCCAAAAGGTACATATGGTTTAATGGTGATATGCCAAGCATTGAAACGCCAATACTTGGCGTTTCAAATCGTTCATTTGCCTATGGTGATGGACTTTTCGAAACCATCCATGCTTTTGGAACACAAGGACGAAACCTTAACTTACACTTAGCTAGGTTAAAACGAGGAATGGAGATCCTAAATATTGATATTCCCCCATTCCTTGATGAGCAAATGCTTTCGAAAGAGATTATTCGTCTACTCAACAAAAATAGGATTTTTGAAAGCGCAAGGGTTAGGCTAACAGTTTATAGAAATCATGGTGGGAAATATATTCCGCAAAACAATAGTTCAGGAATTATAATGGAGGTTGAACCCTTGGATTTGAATATGTATCAACTAAATAGTAAAGGATATATAATTGAACTTTATGATGAAATAAAGAAACCTATAAATCCATTGTCGTCAATAAAAAGTTGTAACGCCTTACACTATATAATGGCTGGCAAGTATATGACGGATAATAGTGTTAACGATTGTCTACTCATAAACGAACATGATAGAATTGCAGAAGCTATATCATCAAATGTTTTTGTTGTAAAAGGTGATAATATTTATACCCCTTCAATCTCTGAAGGGTGTATTCCCGGTGTAATGCGCGAAGTTATTTTAAAAGTGGCTCCTCAACTAGGCTATAAAGTAAATAACCAAGTGGCAATCCCTGTACAAGCGCTTACAGATTGCGATGAGGTTTTTCTAACAAATGCTATAACAGGAATAAGATGGGTGGCTGCCTTTCGTCAACAACGTTACTTTAATAAAGTAAGTAAACTCCTTTCTGATGCAGTAAATAGATATACGTTTCCCGATCAGTTTAAGGATGGATCATCGGGGTAAAGAGTCCATGGTTTAAAGTTTGAGCCCATTTCGCGAACAGTATCAATCCATAAATCCTCAGATGCTGTAAAAATCTTAACAGGATGCAATTTAGTTACAACCCACGAACCTTCAGTAATTTCCCTATTTAATTGTTCTACGGACCATCCAGAATAGCCAACAAAGAAAAGTATCTGCTTAGAAGTTATTTTGTTTTCAATAATTAGGGATTTAATAGCCTCAAAATCTCCGCCCCAATATATATTATCGGCAATGTGATTTGTTTTAGGTACAATATCACCCAATGTATGAATAAAATGAATACTCTTAGGACTTACTGGTCCACCCAGAGATATTTTTGCATCAAAATCGGGAAAGTCGGGTAATAACTCTGAGAGTTTATAATTAAGAATTCTATTTAGGACAAAGCCTACAGTTCCATTTTCATTATGCTCAACAAGTAAAATTACCGAGCGTTTGAAGTTTAAATCAATTAAACCCGGTTCAGCAATAAGTATTTTACCTTGCTCAGGAGAAATCTTATCGTAGTTAACTTTGAAAAAATCAAAATTCAGTTCTGCTGACATAATGATNNCAAAAACATCTTCAGCATTTGGATTCGAGAAATAATCGCCATCTGTTGCAAAAGCAGGTCGATGCTCCTTTGCAGTAATGCTTTTGGGAGCAGAATCGAGATAGAAAAATCCTCCTCGTTCCTCTAAAACTTTTTGCATCATGAATGAAGTTGCTCCACCGGGAACATCCTCATCAAAGAAAACAACACGGTTGGTTTTCTTTATTGATTCCACAACTACATTTGGAAGATCGAACGGTAGTAGGGTTTGCACATCAATAAGTTCTACAGATATTCCAAAATCGGCGAGCTGTTGCACAGCCTCCTGAGCAATTCTAACACAACTACCATAAGTAACAAGTGTTACATCATTACCTTCAGTAAGCACCTCAGGTACTCCAAGAGGGACTCTGTACTCCCCGAGATTGTCGGGTCGACGTTCTTTTAAACGATATCCATTCAAAGGCTCAATTACCAAAGCAGGATCATCACCCTCAAGCAGAGCATTATAAAAACCTGCTGCTTGAGTCATGTTGCGGGGTACGCATACGTATACTCCTCTGATTGAATTAATAACCATACTCAATGGTGAACCTGAATGCCAAACTCCTTCGAGCCTGTGACCACGGGTACTCACAATAAGCGGAGCCATTTGTCCTCCTTTAGTACGCCAACGAGTTGTTGCCAGGTCATCGCTCATAGTTTGGAGAGCATATAATAAGTAATCGAAATACTGAATTTCGGCTACCGGTCTGAAACCACGAAGAGACAATCCAAGGCCCTGACCCATAATAGTTGTTTCACGAATTCCTGTATCGGTTAGCCTTAATTCGCCATATTTGGCTTGAAGTCCTTCGTATGATTGGTTTACGCCACCAATTTTACCCAAGTCCTCGCCAAATGCGACTAAAAGGGGATTCTTCTTAAACAAAATATCCCAATTATCGCGTAAAATCTCACGTCCGTTAACCATTGGTGAGTTCTCGCTGAATATTGCCTTAACTTCTTTAACATTAATTGCGGCACGCTCTGTTTCACAGAAAAGATGTGAACTATACCGATCATTACCATCATCAATATTTCTTTTCATCCAAGCCGAAAGATCACTTTGAAGCTTACTTCGCATTGAACAATCAGTACAAACATGACGAAGAATCTTTTTGGCAGCACTCATGTTATCCTTGCGGATTGGGTTCGCTATTTTTTTAAGATCTTCAGTGATAATGCCTACTTTATCAATATGCTCTCGCTTACAATAACATGAACGGTTATCAATAATCTTAATCAACTCGTCACGCTCCTTTTTAATCGGATTGGTAAAATCAAGCCATGCTTTGTTTCGCGCCTCTTTGGCTTTATTTGCAGATTCAATATCAATCGCTGCTAATTCCTCGCTTGTCGCAATACNNCTCCTTAACAATCCATTCTTTAAATCGACGATTACAATCGAACTCAACCTCCCAATTCAATCTCTCTTCCGACTTATAACGTTCATGAGAGCCAGATGTAGAATGCCCCTGAGGTTGAGTGATTTCGGTTATGTGAAACAATACAGGTACATGCTCTTTACGGCAACGTTCTACACCTTCTGTAAATACTTTAATCAGTTCAGGGTAATTCCACCCTTTAGCCTTATAAATAAGCAATCCTGTTTTATCGCCTTCCTTTTTCTCAAATCCACTAATAAGTTCCGAGATATTACCTTTTGTGGTTTGATAGTCGCGGGGAACAGATATTCCGTAACCATCATCCCAAACTGCAAGTGCCATTGGAACCTGCAAAACACCTGCAGCATTAAGTGCTTCGAAGAAATGTCCCTCGGATGTACTGGCATCTCCAATTGTTCCAAAGGCAACCTCATTACCACCCTTACTGAATTTGCTGTAGGATGAAAGATTTTTATTCAAACGGAATAGCTTCGATGCATATGCCAAACCTAGCAGACGAGGCATTTGTCCTGCCGTTGGAGACATATCTGGCGAACTATTCTTCATGGAAGTTAAATCTCTCCATGTCCCATCGTTGTTTAAACTACGGGTTGAAAAGTGGTTGTTAAAAACCCTACCTGCGTTTCCTGGATTTAGTTTGATATCGGTTTGTCCATAAAGCTGAGCAAANNCTTTGCCATCGCCAAAAATACCAAACTTTGCTTTGCCTGTTAGAACTTCTTTACGCCCCAATAGGCTAATTTCTCGACTTAAGACTGCTAATCTGTAATCGTTAAGAATCTCGTCCTTTGAATACTTATTTTTGTTTGTACCCATTTTTATACAATTTTTCAAACACTATTTTAATTTACTATGAAGTAAACAACAATTAGTATCAAAAGTTTTATTTGATACCAAAAGTAATAAAGTTGAAATAAAGAATGAGTGCTAGAATGTTGGGCAAGGAATTGCCTTATAGCGCTTTTTGGTTCGAACCTTAAATTCGTAAATTACAGAAATCTCATGAGATCCACCTGAACTAAACCCTAATCGAGAAATAGTAAAATCATAGCTATAAGCAAAGCTAATCTGCTGAAATTTATATCCAACCATAAATGCTATTGCATCGTACTTTTTAAATTTACTCGACACAGGTAATCCCCTATACCATATTCCAAAGTTCATCGGATCCTTAAATACATATACACCTAGATCTAATTGTTGATAATCTCCTTGCTGCTTATAGTAAAATGCCCCAGTTATACTTTCCTCTATCTTACTAAGCAGGAAACCTCTAATCACCTTTCGAACTCCACCATATACTGAGAATTTGAAAGGAAGTCGGGATTGATCGTTATAAAATGAGGTAGTTGGTTTCAGCATATGATCCCACGAAAAGCCTACCCATACATTATCAGAGTAAGCCAATAAAGATGAGGCCACATCAATATCGTTTGTTGTTGTATTCCCGGGTGGAACGACAGAAGTATTATTTCCACTAAGTTCATCACCAAAAACGAGTTTCGAAAAATCTATAGAGGTTTGAAGCACATAAAAGCCTAATCCAGGTCT
>DQHR01000152.1 GCA_003531155.1 Bacteroidales bacterium
TTTAGTTCGATACTCAAATTCTTTATCGTTTAAAATTCCTTTTGCTTTATTTGTCCACATAGCAAAGCTTAACGTACCAATCTGAATTCCATTTTCAAACAACTGGAAAGCATTGCTAAAAAAGCCTTTTTTCCAAGTAATAAACTTTTCCATTCTAATTAAACCTTAATAATAATCGTCAACCTCAACTATAATAGAGAAAAGAGCTATGTTTAAAACGTACGAAATAAAAAAACCTCATCAAAAAATTGATGAGGTTAAATTTATGCAAATTTATTTTTTAAAACTAACTATTCCACTACATCGGACAACTGAATATGCAGCAAAAAATCCAACTGCTTTATCTTTAGGCACGATATTCGTTGATATATTGGCTGAAGGTCCACTAAAAATTGGAATTTTAGGGTTATACTCCTGAATAAAATCATAAATGAAATTGAAGTAACCTTCATTTATACCATCCATTTCTATGGTGATTTTGTCGCCAGACTCAACTATTTCATCTTTTTTCTTTTTGTTTAGCATATACACTTGAAATCCATCAAAATATTTTCCATTGAATCCTGTATTATCTCCAATGTATCCGTATTCATGAGTACTATCAGTAACTAAAACATCGTTAATATATGCTTTCATAAGGTAAAAGTTTCTCCCACCTCCAATTTCTTTAGCATACATATTAACCATCCATCCACCATAATCAGGATTACTATCATCGTACACAAATTTTATAGAATCAATCGGATTTTCTCCCCTCAATTCAGATTCAGCAGTATAAACCTCAAAAACTCCATCGTCATCAATATCAACGTTAGAAATATTTAAAGTATATGTTCGACCTGGCACACCATAAACTGTTGGCTCAGTCTCATAAACGCCTTTGTTATCAATATTCTCCTGAAGTATAAATTCATTGGTGCCATCAGATATTTTAACAATAGCATCTGAAATAGGTTGATAAAGATCTTTCATTAATGCATCGCCAGATTTAGTGAGCTTTACATTATGAATTGTAGTATCGGTAGTTATAGCTCCTTCAACAACGAGCCTTGCATAAGTACTATCAAGCGGTATATCAATTTCTTCAGTGCAAGAGAATAATGAGAGTAAAATCGCTACAATTGTAAGGTATCTTGTATTCATGTTATATTGCTTTTTCATAAGTCAAATCGTTACAATTAAAAGTTAAAATTATAAGTAATACCAGGGAAACAAACAAAAGGTAAGTACATCCTTTGAGCAACCATTTTTTTAGGGTTATTTTTATCTTGAACGAAATTAATCATCCAATCGTTATGTCTTCCATATAAATTGTAAATTGAGAAAACCCATTCTCCTTGCCAAAGTCTATTAAGATTCTTCTTACCTTTTATCGATACTGATAAATCGAGTCGGTGATAATCGCTCATCCTGTAGCCATTTCGACTAGAGTAAATTTTGTTAATTGAGTTATTATATTCAAAAGAACCAACTGGAGCTGTCATTGGGGTTCCAGTAGCATATATCCAGTTAGTTGACACAGTAACTCTTTTATTAAAAGAGTAATTCAATATAATATTTACGTTATGAGGTTTATCGTATGGTGCTGGGTATGCTTTACCGTCGTTTATTCCGGGTATTTTACGTGTAACTTTTGAAAGGGTATAGCTAATCCATCCGTTCAATTTACCTTGGTTTTTTTTGACCAAAAATTCAACGCCATAGGCTGTTGCAGAACCTGTTCTGATATCGCCCTCCATACGTGGGTTCATGAGCAATGATGCATGATCTTTAAAGTCCACAACATTTGACATTTTCTTATAATAAGTTTCTACCGAAGTCTCTAACATATTATTTAAAAAGTTTCTGAAATACCCAATGGCATACTGATCTGCCTTTTGCGGTTTAACATTTGGACTTGAAGGAAACCATACATCAAGAGGCATTCCACCATTGGAATTCGATGCTAGTTGCATAAATTGAGTGGTATGTGAATAACTTGCTTTAATAGACGATCTGTCGTTAATAGTATAAATAATACCCAACCTAGGATCCAAAGCGTAGTATGTATGAAATATTTTACCACTAGCATAATCTACAGTATCAATAACTTGATAACTATCATTAAACTTATAAATAGTAGTTTTTCCAAGGTTTTGAAACATTGAGTATCTTATTCCATATTTTAAAGTTATCTTATCGCCAATCCTCTGCTGATTAGAAATATAAGCAGCATGCTCAAGTTCATAGTTATTGGGGTATGGGATAGTAATATTACTCCCCTCTCCTTCCATCCATGCATCGCAAGGTTTTATATTATGATATGTTGATGAAACACCAAATCTTATTTCGTTTTCGGGTGTTATATAATAATTAAAGTCTGCTTTAAGTGTAAAGTCTGTTAAACTTGAATTCCAAAAATAATTAGCACTACCTTGTTGCATTTCAAGTGAATAATCGTATTTCGAATAAACCGCAGTAATGTTTGAAAATAGTTGAGATGAAAACAAATGATTCCATCTTAACGTAAAGGTCTTATTCCCAAAGCCTGCAGATGCTGAACCTCTTTGTCCAAAATTATCACGGCCTAAATAAGCAGATAAAAATAATCGGTTATTACTGTTTATCTGATGGTTAATTTTCAGGTTCAAATCGTAGAAGTACAATACACTTTTCTTAAGGCTTGTATCTTTAAAAAGTGGGAAGAATAAATCAGCATAAGTTCTACGTCCTGATATGAGGAAAGATGTTTTTTCACTACCTATAGGGCCTTCCAGGGTGAGCCTACTCGATATAAGACCAACTCCACCAGTGGCAACAAATTTTTTATTGTTCCCTTCTTTCATGATTACATCTAAAACAGAAGAAAGGCGTCCTCCATAATTAGCAGGAATATCGCCTTTATAAAGCTTAACATCTCGAATTGCATCGTTGTTAAATACTGAGAAAAAGCCCATAAGGTGAGATGCATTGTAAACTGTTGCTTCATCTAAGATAATCAGATTCTGATCGATTCCTCCTCCACGAACACTAAAGCCTGATGAACCCTCAGCGGTCGACTGAACTCCAGGAAGCATTTGAATCGCTTTTATTATATCAACTTCACCCATTAATGCTGGTATCTTCTGAATGCTTTTCATCTCCAAGCGAGCAACGCTCATCTCTGGCTTTACAACATTTGCATTAACTTTTTCTCGACTAACAACTACCTCCTGCAAAACTTGAGATTCAAGACCTAACTCAATGTTTATGGTAGTGTTTTCAGTCAGTTTAACAGCCTTTTCTTGTGAATTATAACCAACGAATGAGTATACAAGCGTATAATTCCCAGGTTTTAGGCTTAAGGAGTAGAAACCATAGATGTTTGTTGCAGTGCCCTTTCCCTCTTCTTTAACAAGAATTGTTGCACCTAATAGTACTTCGCCATTTGTTGCATCCTTTACATAACCACTAACAGTAAATTTTCCGTCTGCTTCGTCATTATTTAACGCTTTTATCTGATTTGTAGATAGTAATAGAATTGCGACTAGCAATTTAAATAGTAATTTCATTTGTCTTTTAAATAGTTTTAGGGTTAATTTTTTTATTAATAATACATTTCAATTTTTCTAATATTTAGCTTGAGCAGTACTCAATTTCTATGCCATTACAGTCTTTTATAGAAAATTTTTCGATTAATTCAGGAGTATAAGGTTTTACCACCCTTACTTTATCAAAAACAAGCGAATAATCTAATTTAAGGTTGTTTGAGCAAATTGTTATCTTTTGATTGACGTTTTGACGGTTTTTTGCATTTGGTTTAATTAACAACCAATTCTTATCTTTTTTCAAAAGAATAGAACTTTTTAATGGACATGCTATAATATGGTTAAATCCTAAGTAAGATTTGTAATACGATGCTGTAAGTTCAGGTGAATCGACCCAAATTGTAGGAAAATTGCAATCTCCAAATGCTGTTCCCTTTTTAGAACGGAGTATATGAGTTAACCACCTATTAAAACTAATTGCCGTTTCCATGCTGAATTGAAATTAATAGTAGCAAATTTAGATAGATAGTTAACCATTATATAAAAACAATCGATAAGATGGGAAAAATTGTAGGTGAATGGAGAAAAATGGAGGTTAATACTGATTATTAACCTCCATTGCAAATTTTTTGACCAATAAAAAATATTAGACTAATGGGTTATAAAACTATTAATCCAATTGGCTAAAATGTCGTTATGTGTTGGGTTGTTTAAACTTTCCATTCCTTCCCTTACAGTTTGTTCACCTATCTTATTAGTTCTATCTTCCATCAAATACTTTACATAATCGATTGAAAATTCGGGATGTCCTTGTATGCCCAACATCTTATCACCTATTTGAATAATCCCAACAGGACATTTTGGCGCTTTGGCAATTACCTTGCTATTTGGAGGCAATATCTGAATTTGATCCTGACATGACATCAAAAGATTTACTGTAGGTGATGCAGGAATCATCCATGCTCGATTTTCGATTACCTCAAACTGATGAACACCAACACACCAACCCATAGTAGATTTAAGAACCTTCCCACCCATTGCTTCACCCAGCATCTGATGCCCAAAACAAACTCCAATGCAGTATTTATCAGCCTGAGCAATCTCACGAACAAAGGCCTTTAGTCTATTTATCCAGTCAATATCGTCGTAAACCGAATATTTAGATCCTGTTATAAGCCAAGCCTCATGAGCAGAAGCAGAATCCGGAAAATTTCCATCGCATACGTAATAGTTAACAAATTCATATTCAGCAAGCAAACTGCCGAATAGTTCAGAGTAATCAGAAAATCCCTTTTGTATATGATCACAAACAAGTAGTCCTATTTTCATGGCTTTTGGTTTTATCAATTTTGTTTTCAAAATTAGCTAGTGTCATCAAATATTCCTCAATTGGAATTATGCAATATTGAACTAGCCAAACCTTAATATTCCATCTCTTTAATTTTTACAACATTAAAGGTGATGAAGGGTATAATCCCCTCGGTGTGCTAGCAATGGCTTTATCAATCTGCTTAATAAGGTTTTCTTTATCTTTAGATAATGTTCCGCTAAGAATCAAATTGTTCGACACGTGATTACTTCGATAAATTACATTATTTAATTCTGTAATGCTGATAAAGGTCCTTAACTCTTCAAAAAGTTCCACAACTGAAAGGGGAATATACTCACCTTTAAACCTATTTATAAAGTGGCTTTCTCCAAATGGCATGCTAAGTGTTAACGTTGAAAGAAATCTTGGATTTATTCTATTGATAATCTTTGCCGAATTAATTGCGTGCTGTTCACTATACATCTTGCCCCCCAACCCATTTATAATCATTATTGATGTTTCGATTCCTGCATTATTCGCCTTTAAAATGCCTCCAACTGTAGACTCAGAAGTCTCGCCCTTGTTAATCAGCTGTAATAGTTCATCATCGCCTGTTTCGATGCCAATGTAAAGAAGTTTAATACCATGTTCCCTTAACTTCTTAAGTTCATCATCGCTTTTACTCAATATATCTTTTGGTAATGCATATGATGAGATTCGTTGAATTCGCCCAAAATGTTTATTAATTTCTTCAAGAATAGGAATCAGATGATTTGCAGATAAAACAAACGCATTCCCATCGGCAAGGAACACCTTCTTTGCTCCAACATATATCTTCGAAAGCGTTTCAATCTCAGGCTTTAGCTCTTCAAGTTTACGAACCTTAAACTTTTTTGAGGTGTACATTTCGCAAAACGCGCACTGATTCCATGAGCAACCTAAAGTTGCTTGAATTATTGCCGAATAAGCCTCGGCTGGCGGACGAAAAAGTGGTTCGCTATATTTAAAGTATGTCATCGCAAATTAAATAATGGCAAATAAAATAGATGTATTAGATATTTTTATTCGCTGCGTAAAAATAGTTTAGTTCTGTGTTTTTTCATATATTTACCTATCTAATATCGAATTTATGAATAAGTGGCAACTTAAATTCAAGATTAAAATTAACCGTACTTGCCTCTATTTATAGATGTAACTCCTTATCCTAGTTTCTCATTTCCCATACTTTATAATACGTATCATCTGTTTTGCTATTTATCACTAGCAAAAACAGAAATATTTGTAGTTAAATATTAATCCTTAAAATCATACGTCTATGACACTTGTAATTACTGGTTCAAATCTCAAAATTGAGGATGTTATTAAAGTTGCTCGCTACAACGAGAAGGTTGAACTTCACTCCGATTCAATCGAAAAAATAAAGAAATGCCGTGCAATGCTCGATAAGAAGATTGCTGCACACGAAATTATGTATGGTATCAATACTGGAATTGGTGAGTTTTCGGAGGTAGTTTTAAAAGATGAACAGATACAGGATTTTCAAAAATATCTAGTATATAACCATGCCGCAGGCATCGGCAACCCAATGGCGATTGAGTATGTTCGTGCTGCAATGCTTGGTCGTATAAACGTTCATGCGCATGGTAATTCAGGATGCAGACTTGAAATAACCCAAACCTTTGTCGAAATGCTTAATAAAGGAGTTACTCCATACGTTTGCGAAAAAGGTTCGGTTGGAGCATGTGGAGACCTTGCTCCAATGTCGCAAATTGCGCTTTTGCTAATGGGAGAAGGCCATGCATATTACAAAGGAGAATTCCTTGAAGGTAAAGAAGCGATGAAACGCGCAGGAATTGAAACTCCTGGTCTTCATGCTCGCGATGGATTAGCAGCCATCAACGGTTCAAATGTACTTACAGCCATGAGCGCAATAATGATCTATGAAACCGAGCGTTTTCTTAAACAAGCTGAAATTGCATGCGCTATGTCGCTTGAGGCACTAAAAGCAAATCTTAAACCATACCATCCAAAAATTCTTGAGGTTCGTGGATTTGCTGGTGGAATGCGCAGCGCATCAGCCATTCGTAAAGTTACTAAAGGCGGCGATTTAGCCGAAGGCAAGCTAAAAACAAAGGTTCAGGATGCATACTCGATGCGCTCTACTCCACAGGTTATTGGTGCTGCACACGATGCAGTTAAATATGCAAGGGAGCAAGTAGAAATTGAACTGAATGGTGTTGGAGACAACCCAATCTTTTTTGCAGAAGAGAATCTTGCCCTTTCTGGGGCTAACTTCCAAGGCTCACCAATCTCCTTACCAATGGATTTAGTTGGAGCAGCAGTAACTATGGTGTGCGTCCTATCCGAACGAAGGATGAACCGCCTCAATAACCCCGCATTAAGCGTTGGCTTACCTCCATTCCTAACAAAAGATCCAGGCATGTTCTCTGGTTTAATGCTAAGTCAATACACCGCCGATATGCAAATTGTAGAGCAACGTATTTTGTCGATGCCAGCATCGATTCAGTCAATTCCTGCTGCTGCCGACCAAGAAGACTTTGTATCGATGGGAATGAATACGGCCATCAAGAATTTCCAAATTCTTGATAACGCTTACGGCGTTTTGGGTATTGAGTTTATGGCTGCAGCTCAGGCTCTCGACCTACGTGAGAAGTTGGAAACACCGTACAAGTATGGAATTGGAACCCAAAAAGCAAAAGATGTAATCCGTAAGCATGTTAGTTTCTTGGATATTGACCGGCCACTTTACCCTGACCATAATAAGATGAAAGAACTCGTTAAAACTGGTGAAATTCTCGAAGAGGTTGAAAAGGAAGTTGGTAATTTAGCCTAGATTATACAATCAACAAAAAGCCCTGCCAGTAAAATGGCAGGTCTTTTATTATATTAAAATCCATAAACAAAAAAACACAGTGTTTTGCACGGAGTGCGACAGAGTTATATCTACTCACCCAGCTGATTCTTCTCCTCCCACGTTAACTCCAAATCCTGTTCAAAACTATTAGCCGAAGGAAACGTTGGAATAAAAAACAAAATGATAATAGCGACGATTCCCACAAAAAGATACTGACCAGTTAATAAAAAAACAATAATGGCAAAAAACGAAGGGCCCTCAAGCAAAGCCCACCTTATGATTTGTGCCGACCTATACTCAACAAGTTTTTGATCTAAAGTCTGGCTTTCCTTTAGCTTGCTGAGTTTGCTTTTAAATACAAAGAAACTTGCTGCAATACTGATAGCTGCAAAAGATGGAACAACATAAATAAAAACATCTTTCATGTTTACATCGCCAAAACCCATTCCTGTTTGGATTATAAGATAAATAGCTATAGCCAAAAAAAATAACTGACCTAAGATAAGAGCCGAGCAAATTATCTGACTTTGGCGAATGATTTCGTTTAAAGATTGCTTTTGTGTCATAATAATTATTATTCTGATCTGAAGGAAATGTCAATAATTCTAACAAGAATCACATGTTACTCAATATTTTTCTCAAATTCAGCAACAACCAACATCGCTTTTTCATAATCGTTTTTCGAAACGACAACCTTAACCGATGATGCACCACCTGCACTAGCCTGCCAAGGAGCAATTGTTCCCATAGCCTCATCTTTTAAGAATGCTTCTACTTCAGTATCCTCAAGAAGACTTTTTAGCATTTCGGCTTGCATGATTGTTCCAGCAAAAACTACAATAGGATCCATAATAGTATTTTTTAGTTGATCGTATTAAATAATTCGTATTACAATGGATAAAATTAGTAAAATTTAAATCTTATAGATCAATCTCTCAAATTATTGATAATGTTAATAAATTACCTAAAAATAGCTCCTCCCATAAAAGCAATCAACAAAATAGGGATGACTAAAACGAAAACTGGTAAAAATAAATTTAATATTGACTTTCCTATGGATAACTTTTGAACCTCAGATAATCCGATTACAAAAAGAACAAATGTCCAGATACCAAGCACAACCTCTATGAATACTGTAAAATAGAAAATAACAACGGCTAATACTCCACTTCCGAAAACATCAAAATCGTTCTGAAAAATTCCATTTCCAAATAAAATAATTTGATTAGGAATAACATAAATGCTAAAACGAAGTTAACCATTTCATCTGAATGATTTACAATATCATTATGTATTATTAAGCAGAAAGTAGTAAAAAACAATAATTAGAAAAGAGGTCTTATGAGGTAATTAATATTCCCAAGCATTCTGTAGCCTAACTCTCCTCCATAATATAGCCCACTGTAGGAATGCTTGTAATCTTTATATTAGAATCGCTCTTGAGGTATTTGCGGAGTTTTGAAATAAACACATCAAGGCTGCGACCGGTAAAATAATCTGAATAGCCCCAAATTTCAACCATCAACTCCTCACGCTTAACAAGTCTGCCTCGCGATTGACAAAGGATTTTAAGAATCTTAGCTTCTTTAACGGTTAACCTAATGGAGCAATCGTCAAGGGTAAGCAGCTGCTTTTCGCAATCGAAATGATAACAACCAATGTCAACAGATTCCCTACTTTCCACCTTACTTTCGCCTTCACGGCTAATGCGACTCATAATAGCTTTTATTCTATAAAGCAACTCCTCCTCATCGAAAGGTTTTGTTATATAATCATCTATCCCAAAGGCAAAGCCTTTAATTTTATCCTCTTTCATTGAGCGTGCAGAAAGGATGATTATTGGAATCTTTTTATTTATCTCTTTAATCTTCTCAATAAGCGTAAAACCATCCATATTGGGAAGCATAATGTCAACAATGCATAAATCGTAAGTTGCCAGTTGAAATCCCTTATAACCTGCTAGACCATCGTTGTAAAGTTTAACATCAAATTCTTGAGATTCGAGATAGTCCACAAGCAGAAAGCCAAGGTTAACGTCATCCTCTACAAGAAGAATTCGAACCTTATCAAATGATTGCTTAATAGAATTTGGCTTAGGCATTTTGTACTACTGTCGAATGTATTGCTGTTTCACTCTCTGTTTTAATCTAATCAAGATTTTTTAATTACTGGTTACTCTTCAATAACTCTATAACAAAAACACTCCCTTTTCCTTTGGTACTCGAAACGGATATTTTTCCTCCAAGCTTTTCAATAATAGATTTTACATGAAAGAGACCAAGTCCAAAACCTTTAACATCATGCAAATCGCCATGAGGTACCCGATAAAACTGGTCGAAAATTTTTTGTTGATCTTCTGCAGATATACCAATACCATTATCAATAATTTCAATGCTAATACAATTGGCTTTTGTCTTAAGGTGAATATCAATTTTTGGAACATTATTGCAATACTTAAGCGCATTATCGATTAGATTTCCAACGACTATATGGAGTTGATCAATATTGCTTTTTAGCGTAAAATCGGTTCCAGATTTTTGGATGGAAACCATTCCACCTTTTTCATCAATTTGCGGTTGAAACGACTCAACAACATCCTCAACTACACGAGACAAATCGACAAACTCAAGACTAGTTGACAATATACATTCGCTCTGAGATGTTTTTAGAAGCAAATCTACCCTCTCCCTCAATCTTCGATGTTCATCCCTGATTATGCCAGAATATGATGATAGTTTAGGATCATGCTCAATAACCTCGTTCTTTGATAACATACTATTGGCAAAGCCAATATTGGTAAGCGGCGTTTTAAACTCGTGTGTCATATTGTTGATAAAATGACGAATCTGTTCCGACGTTTGACGCTCACGCTTATAAAACCTATATATCAATAAAAATGATAGCGTTACAAGTACTACAAGTATTATTGATGCTATAAAGATAGTTCCTATTTGAGCGAATATAAAATCGCTCTTTTGAGGAAAATTAATTTTAAGTTCATAACCATCTTGCTCTAATTTTTCAGAAAGATTACTTGTAATGTAGCATCCTTTTGGAATGTTAGACTTATCAATATTTAAATCAATAATATCGTAATTGAAATCGAGATTAATGCCATAGTAGTTTAAATCGCTTTTGATGATAGAATCAATATTAGCAACCTGCTTTAGGGTAACTACCAATAGCCTACACGAAGAGCAACGTTTTTGCTGAGTGCAATTTTTATACTTTTCGAGATTATTCTCAATCCGCTCAAGCGCCAAACCAACGCTTCGATTGAATTGAGCTTCCTGCAAACGCGCCTCCTTAAGCACCCAATTTATCTGAATACCAACAAGTGAGACCAAGCAAACAATCGTTGCTATTAGCAAAAAGAGCTGAAATTTAGATCGATTCATATTACAAAAATAGTAATGATTTGCTTTACATACGGAAATTTAACATCTCTATAACATGAATTAACCAGTCTATAACATACAAATTTCTTGCGGGTTCATACTTTTGTATTGCTGTGTAGCATCAATGCAGTATATCACAAAATTAAAACATCAAACTAACAAATAAATTAAAATGAAAAAGAGAATTATTATTGGTATTGCAAGCGTAGCCGTTTTGGCACTTATTGTTGTAGTTGCTATTGGAGCCCAAAGCAGCAAAAAAGAAAACACTGTGGCTACTGAAAAAACCGATAGCTGCATGCCTGAGAGTTGCAAAGATTGTCCAAGTGCTGCTACCTGCATGGATGCAACTGCTCCTGCCGATACAACAGCCTGTAAAGCAAAATGTACCGATAAAAAGAATTGTGATAAAGCAGATTGCGCAAAGTGCGATAAAAAAGAAACTTGTGCTAAAACAGGTGAGTGCGTAAAAAAAGATTGTCCCAATAAAAAAGAGGCGTCTACTTGCCCAAAATCAGCTGGTTGTAAAAAAGATTGCAAAAAGAAATAATATTTGGTTAAGTTAGGTTTGTAATCTTAAAATCCCTAGTCACTAATTAGCTAGGGATTTTTTATTTATTTTTATACTCTAAATCTTTGTCAGATGTCAAAATTTAAAACAAATCCCTACAGACTACTATTTCAGTTTGCTGTTATCGGCTTTCTTATATTCATGGGTATCAGATACTATACCGACAAAAACTATTTTCCTGATTTTGAGGCCTACTGTCCTTTTGGTGGGATTCAGGCACTTTCGAGTTATTTCGTGAACAACTCACTTGCTTGCTCAATGACCAGCGCGCAAATAGTTATGGGTGTTATTCTTATTGCCATAATTATTTTGATAAGTAAACTTTTTTGCTCATTCATTTGCCCAATTGGAACAGTCTCGGAGTGGATTGGCAAGTTGGGAGAAAAGTTTAAAATGCGCTATACGATATCAGGTGTTACAGATAAAATACTAAGATCACTTAAGTATATTCTGCTATTCATAACCGTATATTTTACTGTTACATCAAGCGAACTTTTCTGTAAAAAATTCGATCCGTACTATGCTACAGTTTCAGGCTTTAATTCCGATGTGTCAATAATAATGGCTATTTCAGCTTTAACACTGGTAATAATTGGCTCGTTCTATATTAGACTATTTTGGTGTAAATACATTTGTCCTCTTGGTGCGTTATCCAATGTATTCAGGTTCTTTATTCTCTTTGCATCCCTCACAACAATTTATGTTTTGCTGCTTTGGAGTGGAATTGTAATCAGCTTCGTTTGGCTGCTTTCAATCCTTTGCATTATAGCTTATACCTTTGAACTATTAAGCATTAATAATAAGATTTTTCCTTTACTAAAAATCACAAGAAATACCGAAACATGTACAAACTGTAAACTATGTAACAAAGTCTGTCCACAGGCTATTGATGTTGCATCGCAAAAAACGGTTAAACACATTGATTGTAATTTGTGCGCTGACTGTATACAGGTTTGTCCTGAAAAAGATACGCTAGCAATCAACAAAAAGGGTAAAAAATGGCTTCCAGCTATTGTACTAGCAATTCTAATAATAACAGGTATAATAATTGGTAAAACATTTGAAGTTCCAACCATTGCTGAATACTGGGGCAATACAAGCACAAAAGATCAAATGAGCATATATCAGCAATCGGGGTTAAAAAATATCAAGTGCTTTGGAAGCTCAAAGAGTTTTGCCAACAAAATGAGAAAAGTCAAGGGCGTTACAGGCGTTTCCACCTATGTTGGCTCTCATTCCGTTAAGATTTGGTTCGATCCTTCTATAATAGACACTTTGAGCGTTCAAAAATCGATCTTTGTTCCAGTAAAAGTGTTAATCCAAAAACCTATATCAGATGCTGATAGCGTTTCAGTATTCAACCTAAAGGTTGATAATTTCTTTGATCCATATGATACTAATTATTTAACTATGCTCCTAAAACAGAACAAATATATTTACGGTTTTACTACCGAATTTGATTGCCCTGCTNNAGTTAAGGTTACCATTTATACTTCAAATAATAACATTCTCACATCAGAATTGCTTAAGAATATTGTTGAGCAAAAGAATGTTGAGAAGGTGCTCTCAGATAAAACAATACAAATGATTGACTTAAATTATAAGGTTATAAACATTATTAAAACACCCGATACAATTAGCACAAAAGAACTGATTGGCAACTTAAAGTAACATAGCGAAGTAAATCATAAATGAGGAGCAAGTTAGATCTTGCTCCTTTTTATTTTCATCTTGTTATTAATTTCTTATTGATTCAATTTTTCTACTCTTTTTTTCTAAGTTTCTCCTTCAAATTAAACCTACCACTTTTTAAATCGTTTAATGAAATAAAGATTTTCTAGTTTTACATTGTAATCTATACTAAAGTGGTTAAGAAGTTTTTCATCTCATTTTCTGCATTGCTACTCACTCTGCTGCTAGTTAGCTGGGGAGGTACCGGTCACCGTAAAATTAGCGAATATGCGGGTCTTTCGTTTAACTCCGAGATGAGCGAGTTCAACTCGTGGGTAAGTTATATCAAAGAACATGCATCGGATGCGGACAATCGAAAATCAACAGATAATTCGGAAGGTCCGAAACATTATATCAATATTGACAACTATTCGAGTTTTCTTTCAACCGGAAAGATAGATCAAACAGCATACGGTTCCATTTCAAGTGGGATTCTACCTTGGGCTACAATTAATACATACAACTACCTTGTAAATTGTTTTACATCGGGTGAGTTTGAAAAAGCCAAACAATTTGCTGCAGACTTAGGTCATTATGTTGCCGATGGGCATATGCCAATGCACATAACCAAAAACTTTGACGGCCAATATTCTGGCAATAATGGAATACATTCCCGCTATGAATCGACAATGATTGGCAGCTTTAATTCATCAATTACCTATTCTGGCTCTGAAATAACCTATATTTCAGATATTAATCAATACGTTTTTGATTACATATACCAAAACTATAAGTATGTCGATTCTATTCTAATTGCTGATAATTATGCTGTAAACTTAGCAGCGGGAATAAGAAATAGCGATACATACTATTCATATACCTATAAAGAAGCATTGTGGAATAAAACAAAAGGATTTACTATAACCCTTTTTAAAAATGCTTCGCATGCATTGGCCGAGTTGATATATACTGCTTGGGTTACTGCAGGAAAACCATCACTAACAAGCACAGATATTATTAATCCCAATATGCAATTTACTGAGTTTCTTGAGCCCAATTCACCAAACCCATTTAAATCTAAAACATCAATTAAGTATAACCTACCAGAGAGCTCCGAAGTCACCTTACGAGTAAACGATATGCTGGGAAACACTATTGTAACTCTAGTTAAAGGATTCCAAACAGCTGGTTCGTATAAAGTTGAGTGGATTCCTGAGAATCAGTACCAAGGAATATATTTTCTTGTTCTCGATACGCCGAAATTGCATAAAGTTAGGAAGATGATGATTGTTAGGTAAAATTTATTGATTACTGATTCCCACCTTTGAATACTTCGCTGTTTTAACGCCAAGCATTTACTATATAAGTATTATTCGAAGGGTTAATGTCAACACCATGCTCATCGAGCAATTCAACTTTTTTTATTTTCCTGTAAAAAGTTTTCTCAATAAAATAATTGGTTGCCTCATTCTTCCATACCTCTGGCGATTGATGCAATTCTTCGGTTGTACCATCCTGATAGCTAATTTTGAGGTTTATTGAAGCAGGGAAATGGCCAATACGCTCGATATTTATGATATACTTATCGTTCTTTTCTGCAATATCTTTTATACCTAAATCGACATACCCAAATTCGTAAACCCATGGTTTAATAAACCAATTTATATCTTTAGCCGACACTGATGAAATAGTATTTAAAAGATCCATTGGTAGAGGATGTTTACCATTCCATCGAGCAACAAACTCATGGAGCGATTTTTTAAATAACTCATCTCCAACTAAATCCTTTAAATAAAGAAAAAATATTGCCGATTTTGGGTAGGATAAGTACTCGTAAACAGGGTTTCGAAGTGTGTTTGAATTTGTAAATAACGGTAAATCAAGCACCGTTCCCATATCGGGTTGGTACTCCTCAACAAAGCACAGCTTTGCATAATTTGGATCCATCTCCGAAACATAAAAGTATGTAGATAAAGTAGT
>DQHR01000138.1 GCA_003531155.1 Bacteroidales bacterium
CCAACGCATTTTGTTTTGAGTTGAAAAGCGGGATGCGGGCGGAGGAAATAAAATGGATCAAGAACTAGCCTGATTACATTCCTTATTTTTTGTAGAAAATCCTCCTTTCTCTAAATCGAACAGGTCTTCGTCGCTTCAAGCAAAGAAAATCATTTGTTTACAGAAGAGTAAAAAAATGCTACTATTTAAGTATAGAATCTNNTGCCCTATCGAACACCAAAATGGGTCCAAGAAAAAAAAGATGCTAAACGATCTCAGATTTTAAACATTGCCCTACAGCTGTTCTCTGAAAATGGTTTTCAAAACACTTCAATTCAGGATATCTGTAAAGCAGCAGGAGTATCGGTTGGATCCGTCTATTTTTACTTTCCAAATAAGGAAAGCATTTATGAAGCCGTATACCAAATGATAACGGAGGAATACGAAAACCGAGTAGGAAANNGCCCTGCGAGGCCTTTCGGACATCAGAGCTATTATATTAAAATTGATTGAAGTAGCCATTAGCTATTCTGTTCCAAACGTAGATAAATCACGGTTTTTCTTGATGAATAGTTCACTAAACGATTTAAAAACAAAAAGAGATAATGCGCTAAAAGGTGCAGTTCCATTTATTCAAAAATTACTTGACGAGGCAGTCTCAAAAGGAGAGATTGCTTCTTTTGATACCGAAATGGCGGCAGTGAGTTTTATCTATGGTACCTATCAGGTGCTCCGATATTGGAACTTATACGAAAAACCGATCTCCACCGATGAGATGATTCAATTTCTATATAATTATCATACAATGGGGCTTGGCTTGGCACAAAAGCCGATTTTAATTGACGAGGAGGGGTAAAAGGTGTTTGTTAAGGGCTTTTCGGAAATTTTAATTGCGGATCTCCCTTCGGTAGGAGGAAAAGGTGCTAACTTGGGTGAAATGACTAAGGAAGGTTTACCAGTTCCGCCAGGTTTCTGCATCACCGCTAAAGCCTACCAGTATTTTATTAATAGAACCGGAATTATACAAATGATTGAGCGACTGGAAAACCTATCGCAAATTAACAACTTAGCTGAAGTAGAGCCTATTTCCAAGCAAATGACTGAAGTTATTCTCAGAACAGAAATCCCCAAGGATTTGAGAGACTTAATAATTGAGGCATTTGATCGGTATATCACTCAAGACTGCTATGTGGCAGTTCGATCATCCGCCACATCTGAGGATTTACCCGAAGCTTCCTTTGCCGGTCAACAAGAGTCTTTTTTATATGTACATAGAAATAATTTACTCACCTACATAAAAAGATGTTGGGCATCTTTGTGGATAGAAAGGGCTATTCATTACCGCAAAAACAACGGTTTTGATCACCGTAAAGTTTATTTGGCGATTGTTATTCAAGAAATGATTTCTTCTGACATATCAGGTGTGGCATTTAGCATCAATCCAATTAACCAGAGTGACACAGAGATAGTTATCGAATCGGTGTGGGGCTTAGGAGAAGGGATTGTCTCCGGGCAACTTTCTCCCGACCGTTTTGTTGTAGATAAGATTAATGAGGTGATCCTCGAAAAGGGCTTGGCAGAGAAAAACCATATGGTTGTTCAAAATATAACAGGCGATGGTACAAATCTTGTTCCGACATCGGAACAGCAGCGGACATTATATACCCTTTCAGACCAGCTAGTACTCGAACTTTTGCACTTGGTTAAACAGATTGAAAAGCATTATCATTCACCACAAGATATAGAATGGGCTTTTGCAAATAACCAATTCTATATTCTTCAGTCCCGACCAATTACAACTCTAAAAAAAATACCGGCACTGATAGAAACAGAACCTGAACTATTTAACTTTGATCCGGAACTCGAATGGACAAACTTAGGTGGTGTCAAAGAACGTTATCATAAGCCTCTATCGACATTAGGTTGGTCAATTCTTGAACCCTGTCAGAACGAGGGAGGGCTTTTCTCTTTAAAAACGAATAAGAAAAAAGCGTTAGATTCGGGAAAGTTCGTGACTAACATTTATGGATATCTTTATATTAATTTTTCAAGTCTTAAAGAATCTCTTCCACTGTCACTTCTCAAACCTTATTTGGATGAAGATAAAACCGGAGAATTCAAACCTGAACGAAGTAAAATTAAAGATCTATATTTGACTTTCAACTCTTATACAGCTGGAACGAAAATGATCCGGACTTTAGATAAAGTGTTTTATAATACGCTTCCCAATTATTTGGCTGAATTAAACAGACTGAGCCTTTTTAATTTGGAAACTCTCAATGAAATAGAATTAGTGGACTATATCCAACAAAACCTAAAGTTGGCTAAATCCTACTTTAAATATCAAACATCCAGTTTAGCGGTGGCCGAAGGCCTTTATAATATGCTCATCGGATTTTTGACGAAATCGCTTAAAGCAGACCTGGCATTATGTTCGAAATTGGTTTCCGGATTCAACAACAATCTAACGGTAGAAACAAATAATGACGTCTGGCAACTCTCCAAACTTGTGAGGGAGTCAAAAGAACTGCGGGCACTCCTGGAGAACTTCCCTTCATCAGTTTTTCTGCAAAAAGCGGCTGTTATCTCTGATGGCAAATCCTTTCTGGTAAAACTGGATGAATTGCTTACCAAGCGCGGTCATTTAAACATTAACATGGATATCGCCAATGATTTTTGGTGGGAAAACCCGGACATTGTCTTATCAATGGTAAAAGGTTTCTTAACGGAGGACGAAAACTTCGACCCGGCACAAAGAGAAATACTCAAACAAAAAGAAAGAACGAAAACGGAGTGCTTGGTCCGTTCCCGACTCAATCCTATGCAACGGATATTCTTTATTAAACTATTAGGCATAACTCAAACCTATATGCTTTTGAGAGATAACCGTCACTACTATGTAACCATGCCTTTTTCCTTTATGAAAAAAAGCATTAGGCAACTGGCAGCCAGGCTAAATGAAAAGGATTACATTAAGGATGAGAGGTATATTTACCATTTAACTTTTGATGAGATTAAACAATTAATCCAGGGCACGCTTAGTAAGGAAACGGCAAATAATTTAATAATTCGCAGAAAAGGGGCTAAGCCAATTAGCCTAGATGAATTGCCCTCATTCATAAAGGGATGGCCAAAATTAATGAGGTTACAGGTACATGCTAATCAGAACAATAGTATGGAGCTAAAAGGTATGGGCAGCAGTCCGGGAATTGCTAACGGGCCTGTGAAGATTGTCCGTACACCGACGGATTTTTCCAGTTTCCGGGCCGGAGATATTCTGGTCGCTGTAAGCACTGATCCAGCATGGACGCCCCTGTTTGCCATTGCTAAAGCAGTTATCACGGAATATGGTGGAATGTTGAGTCATGGCGCAATCGTCGCCAGGGAATATGATATTCCTGCGGTACTGAATGTTAAAAACGCAACAAGTTTACTTAAAGATGGACAGAAAGTAACGGTTGATGGAAATAAAGGACTAATTTTGATTCATTAACTTTAAATCTAAAACCTGGCTATGGAGGGCCAGTCCTTTGCGCCATCTGACATATATAAATAGAAAAGCCGATTTCCTTATACTAGAGGATGCGCTCAACAAAACGGGTACATACCTACCAGAGCGAACCCCGCCGGGTTGGAACAGTTTATCTTCTGAATGATAACCAGTTTTTGTTTTTGTTATGAACATAGATCATTTGAAAATAAAAGGAGTTTGGTTAAACGTGGGAATAAAGTTTGATGCTTTTGGGATTTTTGTTAAAGACCTAAAAGTTATGATTGAATTCTATAGAGATATTCTTGGTGTAGAAATTGAATGGGATGGAAATGGACCTCACGCTGAGTTTCGCCACGAGGGTATACGTTTCATGATATGATAAGTAGGGAGTATTTAGACGGTGTATCCCTAGATGTGCGTTTCCATCCCTGGTCATTTGGGTTTA
>DQHR01000075.1 GCA_003531155.1 Bacteroidales bacterium
TGGCGCGGCGATGGTTGAGCCGCAGCTGGCTGCTACGCTGCTCACCGCGCTACCGCCCTGGGCGTTGAAGGTGACGGTGAAGGCGTTTAGCGTCCACTTGGCGTATAGAGTGGTGTTGGCCGTTACGATGTCCGTTGAGAAGTTCCACGCGTTGGTGCATGAAGCCTCCTTATACCAGCCCGCGAAGGTGTAGCAGGAACGGGTTGGGGGTGTTGGCGCGGCGATGGTCGACCCGCTGCTGGCGGTCGTACTGCTGACGGCGGTTCCCCCCTGAGCGTTAAAGGTTACGGTGTAGGTGAAGAAGCTATCAGTTATAGCTTGCCCGCTGTAGTGGTAGTCGTAGCTTTTCAGGATATTACCCTGGTAGTCCTTAACGAACTTTAGACGCCCAAAACTATCGTACTCGTAGTAAACCGTTTGCCCGTTGACGTCGGTTTGGGAGGTCATTCCAACCAAGGGTTTATAAGTGAGTGTATTAATTTGTGCATTAACCGGATAAAGCCTTAACTCATCAATTGATGTGCTTCCTGTTAAAATTAAATTACCACCTAATCCTTTTATTCTGCATTTATAAAACATCCATCCATTAGCATCAGCAGATGTTACCTCAGAAGATAAAATATTAACACCTAGGATGCTTACGATACCCTTGGCGCTATATTCAAGATGGTATTCATTTGACGAAAGCAAAATACTAATACTTCCATTTGCTAGGTTATAATAACTTTGACCTGTTTTAGCTATTCCATTGCTAACAGGCGATCCGTTATAATTCCAGTTTCCTTTATCTGTTATACTTTCAAAACTTGTATATGCGCATATACCACCATTTGCATTCTCAATTTTAGCAATGGGTAAACTCTGATTATAACCCCATATGTAGTTTGTATTCATTTGGGGGGTAATTGTTTTAACAATATTTTTGTAAGAGTCGTACTCATAAGTGTTCTCTAATTCAAAACCAATTCCATTCAGTACGTTGGGATTCCATACCCCTCCCGATGATTTGTCGGAATTGTAAATGTACTCTTCTGTTGGTTGGCCATAAATATTGTATTTAAAAGTTTTTCCGGCAAGTAATGAATCCGATTGCGTTACATTAATATGTGTTCTAATATCGATAGGATTTGCTACAATATGGCTATTGTTGGTTTTCATATTAATTAACCAAGAATCGGGCAGATTATAACTATCGGCATATCGATAATAAGTTTTTAAAATATTACCAGAACTAGATTTTTTAATTACTTCAAAAGGAAGTTTTAAACTGTTGAAATTGGTTGTAGTAATACTTTCAATCGAATCATTTGAGCCTTTAACATAATCTATTTGCTTTATTTGCTGGGATAAAAGTTTTTGATTTACATGATATACAAATCCATTCATACGTGCATAATAGGTCATCATTGTACACGAAGGTTCTAAAGGGGTTAACTCGTCCCAAGAATCATTGGTTACATATCCATAGGATAGACTATAAATTATACTGTTGCAATTTAACACCTTTCGTATTGGCCCGTTGTTAAGGTAAATCTTTTCTTCTAAATAGGGTTTTACATTAAAAATGTCCATATNNCCGAAAAATGTCCATATAGCCTGTATACTTATCTATCAAAGTATCTGAAGGGGCAGCATTGTTCATTGAAATTGTCATTACATTTCGATAAAAATAACCCGAAGCATTCCCGTTATTGTATTGCTTACTTGGAATAGGTGAAGAACTCCAACACAACTCATCTCTTTCTCGTCCCAAAGGTTGACTTAAATATTTAAAATCAAAATAACTGCTATAGTTATTGCTTACATGAATCGAATAACCAACAAGATTGGAGTAAGCAAAAATTTTCTTTTCGGCAGTTGTACCATCGCTATTCTTATAATTAATTGATTTCACCCTTAATCCTGGAGCCCATAAGTTACCATCCTTGTTAGCTTCAAACTCGTAATTTACACTTCCACCAGTAGGATATTCAATACTTTTGAGCACTCCTCGGGTAAGGTAACTGGGATTTACTTCACGGTTTGCAGTATCCGATATTGGGAGCAACCCAACATTAGGACCTTCGTACCTTGGGACTAAATGCCAAACAGTGTTATCATTCTGATAACCAAAAACGTCCTGTCCATAATGACCGTGAGGAGGGAGAGGTGTAGGATCATAATTCATTTTATATTGCTGTGGGGGATTTGAAAAGCTATTCCCATAGAAACTAACCCCTGCAAGTTTTAACCTTGAATCGCCAGAATATTTTTCGTGATCAAATTTTATCAACTTAACTGTATCCTGATTACTTGCGTTAATAATAACTATTTTTGCAAGTTTTTTTTTCATAATTGCAAGCTGATTATCAGTTTCGTAATTAAAATGAATAGTTTGCTCATTAGTACTTATAGTTTTTATAAAAGAGGAGAAATTTTGAACCTGTCGCTGAGTATAAGTTCTTTCAGAAACGAGAGGTAGGCATTCTCTAAAAGCACTCTTATATATAAATGATCCTGATGTATAATAAAACCCATATTGATATTGGTAGTCTTCGTAGGTAAAGCTAATCTTATGCCCTGTCGGTAGAGTAATTGTATCGAGTTTCCACCCCGTTAAGGTTCCATTCATGTAATCAAAACTAAAAGGAGTGTCGCCTTTCTCATTATATAAAGTAACACCCGTATACTCTTTGGGTGAAAAATGATATTTATTGCCAGATTTATCATAAATAGTAAATGGTGAATTAAATCCATTTCCAAAGGGAGTGTCAATTCTTACTTTTTCATCACAGTTCATTTTTATGCTTTTATTTACGCCAAAAATGAACGATCCGTTTAAATTAGGCAAAATGAAGTTAAACACATCTGCTGATGCGTCATTATAGCCTTTATAATAGTATGATAAATCAGCCTGATTATTTTCATTTTCAACGACTGCTGAATCGAATTGAAACCAGCCCAATTCATCGGGGCGTCCTAAAACGTCGCGCGTAATGCTTCCTCCAGCATTCAACACCCAGTTTAGACCTACTGGGGTTGCAATATCATTCACTTTTATTCCAGATGCATGATAAGATATTGAAATTGGTAAACTAAAGCCCTTATAATTCAATTGGTATATTGGTATAGAAATGTCGGGAATTCCTGTGGCATTCATTGAAGGAAAGTTGATAAACTTATCAAACGTTTCAGCTTCGGGTGTTTTTGGAATAAGACGTAATGGTGGTGTATAAATAGATCCAAACGATGAATTTTCTTGAGCAATTAATCGAGTTTGAAAACATAATGTTATTAGTAGAAAATAAAAAAATGTTTTCCAATAGATTCTAACTTTTTTCATTCTGATACAATATTTAGTTAAATAACAAATTGTTGAGCCAATTAAAGCACGCTTTGGCTGACGAGTATTAATACATTTTTATCCACTATAATCTATTTAAAACTAATTGAATATATTCCATGCTTTAGATAATAAATAGATTATAAATTACAAACAGAGGTAATTTTAGTTACTCCATTCTAAAAATATGATTCAAAAGAACACCTAAATAATATATTCAAGAATGTTTTTTTGACTTTTCATTTCCTTACATAAAACTATACAATATTTTTAAAATAATTGCAAGTGAGATAAAAAAGTTGGTTTTTTATTTGAAATCATTAATTCAAAGGTGTTTGATATAATTTTAATGGGGATTGTTCAAATCTATAATCACTATTCTAAATGACTCTTAAAAAACCGATGCTATTAAGTTATTGATGGTCAGATATGAAATAAATTCGACTAAATTTTTATTTGCTGCAAAACCATTGCAGAGCCCGAAATAAGCGACTCTGCAACCACCTAAACTTATCGAAACTAAGTTAAAAAACTATTGCTTCTAGGTTTTCATTTTAACAAATACTTCAATGGCTTCATACTCAGCCATTCCAAGATTGTTGTAAAGGATGGCTGTGTTTTTATTTCTCTCCTCGGTTCGTTCCCAGAATTCACGCTCGTCTAATCCAGGGAATAGTGCCCTATCCTTTTGGGTTTGGTGTTTGAATATTGCTCGGCGTTTCTTAATAAGTTCCTCTGGACTTATTGGAACAGCCATCTCGGCTTCAGCCACATCCCATTCCTGCCACGAACCTCTGTAAAGCCAAACCCAACAATCCTTAAACCAATCATCGTTTTTAATCTCAGCAATGGCTTGGTGTATAGCAGTTAGGCAGATACGATGTGTCCCGTGTGGATCGGATAAATCTCCTGCCGCGTAAATCTGATTAGGCTTGATTTTACGCATAACTTCAACTACCAAGTCAACATCTGCTTTTGAAAGCGCATTTTTTCTAATTGTCCCAGTTTTGTAAAAGGGCATATCCAGAAATTTGATTTTCTCCTCGTTAATGCCAATAAAACGACATGCTGCTTTAGCTTCTCCTTGACGAATAAGCGCTTTTATTTTTTGAATCTCAGGATTATCAATTTGACCCGGTGTTTTGTTTGCAATGAAGTTTATTACCTGATTATACCATTTGCTAGATTGGTTGCTGTTTTCAAAAAATGCATCGTTATACATGTTAATAAAGTCGGCATAACGAACTACATCCTCATCACTAACCGATATATTCCCGTTGGTTTGGTAAACAACATGAACATCGTTACCTTGTTCAACTAAGCGAAATAGCGTTCCGCCCATTGATATTACATCATCATCTGGATGAGGACTAAAAACTAATACCCGCTTTGGGAATGGGGTTGCCCTTTCCGGACGATTTGAGTCATCGGCGTTGGGTTTTCCCCCAGGCCAACCTGTTATAGTGTGCTGCATCTGATTAAATACCTTGATGTTTAGTTTGTAAGCGGGTCCAAAATTTGCCAATAAATCGCTCATGCCATTATCGTTGTAGTCGCGATCGGTAAGTTTAAGAATTGGCTTATTCAACCTTTGACAAAGCCAAACTACCGCTTTTTTAATCAGAGGCTCTGTCCAGATGCATGATCCAACTAACCAAGGGGTTTTTTCGCGAGTAAGACTGGCAGCGGCAGCCGGATCGATTACAAACTCTGCTTCGGGATGAGTTTGAAGAAATGACGACGGGACCGTGTCGGTTACAGGCCCCTCAATTGCTTCGCGAACAATATCAGCTTTTTTCTCTCCCCATGCCATAAGGATAATTCGACGGGCTTTCATAATTGGTTCAACTCCCATGGTTATTGCCCTACGAGGAACATTTTCCTCGGCAAAAAAATCCGATGCTGCATCGGCAATGGTAAGGTGGTCAAGGGTTATGAGTCGGGTTGGAGAGTTAATGTCCGAACCAGGTTCGTTGAACCCAATATGTCCTGTGCGGCCAATACCGAGAATCTGAATATCTATTCCTCCTAAGCTATTTATTTTTTCCTCATACTGAGAGCAAAAATCGTAAACTTTCTCAAGTGGCAGTGTGCCATCAGGGATATTAATGTTTTCGGGAAGTATATCAATATGATTAAATAGATGATCGTGCATAAAATGCCAGTAGCTTTGGATATGCTCTTTTGGTATGGGGTAATATTCGTCGAGGTTGAAGGTGATAACATTCTTAAAGCTTAACCCTTCCTCTTTATGCATCCTCACTAACTCGAGGTAAACTCCTACAGGACTTGAGCCAGTGGCCAAACCTAGAACACAAATCTCGTTTCGATTTGCTTTTTCTTTTATCAGGTTTGCAATTTCGGTTGCCACCCATCTTGATGCTGTTTTGGAATCGTCAAAAATAGTAGTGAAAATTTTTTCGTAACGCCTTTTCATCTTCTCACGTACATCCAACTTGGTATATCGTAATCTAGGCATAAGAATTCATTTTTTTAAAAAAGGGCACCCGTTTAAGGCTATGGATTCGGATACCCTTTGGTTTTAACATGAAAGCAAAACGATGTATTATTTATAAACCTATAAGATCTTGTTCCGATTGAGGAATTGGTAAATAACGATTTGCTTCTGTATAGCCATATATTCCAAATACAGTAGCCCCTCTGTCAGATCTTATTATATCCCAAAACGCATGACCCTCCATTGCCAGTTCACAACGACGTTCGTGGAAAATAGCCCTTAATGGTTCTGTTCTGTATGGCGAATTTCCAAGTTTTACATCATCTCTATCGTTCCTGACTTTGTTTAGGTAAACTTCCCAATCACCTAGTTCGCCTGGCCCAGCATAGTATGCTGCCTCCGAAGCCCAAAGCAAAACTTCAGCATAACGAACTACAATCCAGTTGTTCGGATCATCGCTCATGTTATCGGCTAGTTGACTTGTTGGTAATTGATATTTTTGACTGCACATTTTATCAATATTGCTTGGGAAGTCGCAATCCACGGTTACCTCATCATCAGTTCCTGCCCAAATAGTTTCTCCATTTGTGATAAATGTTGCATCTCTGCGAGTATTGTCAGCAACTTCAAATTCGTCGTAAAGATTTTGTGAAGGACAGTTGAAGCCCCATCCATCTCTGTCATTTCTGCTTCGGGTGAATATCACAAACACATTCCCAGCATTTTCGTCACCCCATGCACTACCACCTGCTATGGTTCCAAATTGAATTTCGAATACGCTCTCAACTCCATTTTCGTGATGTAAATCCCAATTGTCTGCAAAATTTGGCTCAAGAGAATAATTATCGTGAACAATAATGCTATCGGCTTGAACTAACGCTTGAGCCCACTTTTTTTGATAGATGTAAGCTTTGCAAAGCATTGCCCTTGCAGCACCTTTTGTTGCTCTGCCCATTTCGCTGGCAGGATAATCATTTTTTTTGGGGAGAGTGTTTACTGCGTCAGTGAAATCAGCCTCAATTTGTGCGTAAATACTAGCAACATCGGCAAGAGTTTGCTTGTATTCCACAGGTTTCATTGGTTTTGTAATAAGTGGAACGCTGCCAAACGTTTTTACTAATTCAAAGTAGAAGTATCCGCGTACAAATTTAGCCTCAGCTATAAATCTGTCTTTAAGATCAGGGTCAATTTGATCATCGGTCATTTCCCCTACTCTTTCAATAAAACGGTTGCACCTTCCAACTCCTATAAAATAGTTTTTATAAGGGGTTACCAAGCCCTCATTGTTTGCGCTATATTGGAAACGAAGCAATGGCTCAACCCAAGGTTGATCGCCTGCCCCTTCACCACCTTTCCATGAGTCGTGGCCGAGAATATCTCCTAGCCAGAATGGGAATTGATTTTCAGCATCCCATGCCATTACGTTATAACATCCGGTTAGGGCAAGTTTTGCATTATCGACATTGTTAAAATAAGAGCCTTCATCAACCTGAGGGATATCGGTTTTTAGAAAATCTTCGGTACAGGCAGATAATCCAAGAAAACCTGCTGCAATTATTGTAAAAAATAGATATATTTTAGTTTTCATTTTTACCTGCTTTTAAAAGGTTAATGATATTCCTGTAAATATTTGGCGAGCCTGTGGGTAGTAACCCCTATCTACACCATAATCGAGAGTGCCGTAAACGCCGTACCCAATTTCAGGATCAAAACCGGTGTATTTGGTAATAGTAATTAGGTTGGTGGCTCCAACATAAAATCTCATTGATCCTAGTTTCAGGCGATTTAATAGTTTAGTAGGTAAATTATAGCCCAATTGAAAATCTTTTAATCTTATATAATCACCATCCTCAACGTAGCGATCTGAGAATGCCAAGTTATTTGCATCGGCTGAGTTTAACCTTGGGTAATGAGCATCATTAGTAGAGTATTCTTCTGTCCAACGATTTAGCATTTTTGCATCCATATTATGGGTTGCGTCGGGCCTTTCGGTGTATACTTTTGTTGCGTTAAATATTTGATTGCCGCTTACACCTTGTATTGTAAAACTTAGATCGAAGTTGTTGTATTCTACCCTTCCGTTAAATCCATAGGTGAAGTCGGGCAGAGGACTGCCAATGGTTCCATAATAAAGCTGGTTAGGATCGTTTGGATCTCTTTTGTAACNNCCGTCGTTTGGATCTCTTTTGTAACGGATATCTCCCGGTTGAGCATTTGGCTGTAGTGGATTTCCGTCGGAGTCAACCCATTCATCTATTTCTGGTTGATTCTGGAACAAACCATCCGTTTTATATCCTATGAATTGGAATACTGGCTCATTAACCCTTGCAGTCATCACATAGCCATTATCACGAATTGGGACAGCAAGTATTTCGCTAACATTATCTAATGATAGTAATATATTTTTGTTGTAATTGAAGTTTGCTCCAACTTCAAATGATAGTTTACCTATCGTTTTTTTGTATTGAACCCCAAGGTCGATCCCTTTATTACGCATTTCTCCAGCATTTACCCAAGGCATATGTTCAATACCAACGTGAGCAGGTTCTTGTCTTTGAACAAGCATCCCTTTTGTGTTTTTTACATAATAATCGAANNCAAAGCATTGTCGAGGATGCTTAAATCAAAACCAATATTCGTTGCACTGTTTTCTTCCCACCTAATTTTGGGGTTGCTACTTGAAGGGAAGGTAGACCCATCAATGATTTCACCTCCTATAGGGTAGCTAAAACCTGTGCTGGCTAAAGAGAGGTAAGGGTAAGAGCTAATCTTGTTGTTTCCGTTAACACCATATCCCCCTCTGACCTTTAGAAGGTTTATAAATGCTAGGCTGGACATGAATGATTCTTTGTGGATATTCCACCCTAATGAGAATGAAGGAAAACTTCCCCACCGATTCTTAGGTCCAAAATTTGATGCCCCATCAAGACGGTAAGTTGCCGTGAGTAAATATTTTTCGTTGAAAACATAGTTCACTCTTCCAAAATATGATAACATACGTAGCTCATCGAGTATTCCATATGAAATTGCGCTATTTTTATTGCCATTATCAATAAACGCTTTATAAGGGATATTTGAAATTAGATCAGCCACGTTAGTGCCAAATGATTCGTTAGATTCAAGCATTGCCTCTGTACCTAACATTGCTGAAAATGAATGCAGGTTTATATCCTTTGTATAGGTAATTGTATTATACCAGTTCCACGATTTTGTTTGAGAATAGCCTCTCGATACTGATGGTTTTTCCTGACCTTGTTCGCTATAGATTTCATAAGCAGGGTTAAAGGTTTTGGCATTATTATCGATGTAATTAATACCAAGATTTGATTTAAATACTAACTCCTTGATAGGTTTGATTTCTGCAAAAACGTTACCTACTATTGCCGTAGTAATATCGTTACCATGGGTTCTGTCGATTTTGGCAACTGGGTTGCTCATATCTACGTAATCTGAACCAATAAAATTTCCATCCGAATCACGAACCTTTGTTACCGGATCCATGGTTAATGCTTCAATAATTACAGCGCTCCACTCGTCGGCTTCATTTACTTGATGACGAAGATCTTTTTCGAGAGTAAGATTTTCGCCTACTGTAAGCCATTTCTTTAGATTTGATGTAGTATTGAGCCTAATTGAAGTTCGATTAAAGTCTGTTTTGTTGATAATACCCTTTTCATAATCATTGGCAACGCTTAAATAGTAAGAGTAGTTATTTGCACCGCCTGATATCCCAACGTTAACGCTTTGGTTCGTACCTGTTCTAGTAATTTCATCCATCCAGTTAGTACCCTTACCCAATGATTGATAATCTTCAAGTTCGGGGATCGGGTCTTCTCCACCATTGGTTAACGCTTCATTTTTAAGCATTGCCCATTGGCTTGCATTAAGCATCTTAATCCCCTTGCGCATCCTCGAGATTCCTTGAGTATAGTCAATGCTAACTTGCATTAAACCCTCTTTGCCGCGTTTGGTGTTAATAAGAATAACACCATTTGAACCGCGCGAACCATA
>DQHR01000081.1 GCA_003531155.1 Bacteroidales bacterium
CGTTGCGGTGAATTTCCTCGAAGGTTATCTCCCACTCGTTATGGCACTCCTCTCCATTCATTGTAACCATCGGATAAAGTGCTGCGCCATTTGTAAATCCTAACTTTTGAGCATTGATGATTGCCTTTTCGAGATGTTTATATCTATATAAAAGAAGTTGCTGGGCAACTTTTTGTCCATGCGTACACATATAGAAAGGCAAGCAATAAGCCTCTGTGTCCCAATACGTTGATCCACCATACTTTTCACCGGTAAAACCCTTAGGTCCGATGTTCAATCGTTCATCTTTGCCCGTGTAGGTCTGGCTCAGCTGAAAAATATTGAACCGTATTCCTTGCTGAGCAGCAACATCTCCTTCAACTGTAATATCGCTATGAACCCATATATCCGCCCAAGCCTCGATATGCTCTTTAAATAATCTACTGTAACCTTTAGACAGAGCAAAATCTAAAGAATGTTTAATTGCATTTTGAATGTTACTTTTTTCACTATTGAGCGAAGATATTACGGCAACATATTTGGTTATTGAAAACTCTTTACCTTGTTCAACATCCTGTGTATAGTTACAGCTAACAAAGTTATTCCGTTGATCCTGACTTGTGACTTTATCAACACTTTTACCCTCAAGTAAAACATTACAAGCCATTCCATGCCCAACCTCAAAATCGAGTTTGTTGGTTTTAACAATAAGATAACCACCATTATTTGTTAGTCCTTTACTAACCTCATTCCAAAATTTTTCGTTATAGTTAGAGTCTTCGTTAATTACATTACCATCTAAATAGGGTTGTAAAGTAACTTTTACACTGACATTAAGAGGGGTAACAGAGTATTGAATTATTCCCAATTCGGGATTACTCATACTTAGAAAACGCTTTGCGCTGACTTTAACCTTTACCCCCGATTGCATTTCAGCAACGAAATTACGCTCAAGATATCCTTCTTTCATATTTAAAATTCTAATGAAAGAATCTATCTTACAAACAGCCAAATCAAGCTGCTCATCCTCAACAATAACGTTAATACCAATCCAATTGGTTGAGTTTATGACTTTAGCAAAGTATTCCGGGTAACCATTTTTCCACCAGCCAACCCGAGTTTTATCGGGATAGTAAACACCTGCAACGTAACTACCACGAAGAGATTTACCACTATATTTCTCTTCAAAATTTGCTCTTTGTCCCATTTGTCCATTGCCAAGGCTAAAAATACTTTCCGAAGCACGTGCATTCTTGGGGTTAAAACCCTCCTCAATTATTGACCACTCGTCGTGCTTTAAGTACTGATTCATAGTATAATAGTTCCTATTAATTTATCAAACTAAAAAATTTATCCTTTGTAACGCCAATGAAATTAGGCAAAACGATATCTGCCTTACTAAGAATTTTAGGATTACCAACACCAACATTTCTAAATCCGCCTCTTATAGCGGCTTCGATACCTGCTTCAGCATCTTCAAATACAACGCTTTGGGCTGGATTTACATTCAATTCTCTTGCTGCAAGCAAGAATATCTCAGGATTAGGTTTTGCGTTGGTAACCTTTGTGCCATCAACAATAGTTTCGAACAGATGAACAATGCCAAGCTGATTAAGAATCAATACAGCATTCTTGCTTGCAGAACCTAACCCAATTTTGATCCCGCTATCTTTCAGTTCTTCAATAAATTCTTTAACTCCTGGTAATATTTCATCAGGTTTCATTTTAGCTATGTACTCGAGATACCATTGATTCTTTAGTACAGCTAACTCTTCTTTTCTGTTTATGCTTAATGTAACTTTTCCAATCTCCAAAAGAATATTTAATGAATCCAACCGACTAATACCTTTAAGTCGCTCATTATCATTATCATGAAATTCAAAACCTAGTTCGTTAGCCAACCGCTTCCATGCTAAATAGTGGTATTTAGCTGTATCAACAACAACACCATCCAAATCAAATATACAAGCCTTAATATCAACCATTTTTATATCTTTCATTTTAACAATTCTGGTTTGGAATTGCTGGAGTCTCTCTCGTAAACTCCAGCGTTCCATTCCACAAAAAACCTCTAAATTAACCGATAAAGAAACACTAATAATCCATCTTCTATACTAAAAGACACCACTAAAACACTTACTAATAATGTTATATCTGACTACTTATCAAATTTATCTTCAACGAAAAAAGTACTTAAAGCCGCTAAAATCATAAATATTCCTGCTGCAATAATTGCATTGAATGGGTTGCTATTATAAATATGCTTGAATAGCAATGTTCCTAGAACTCCGTTGGTAATCTGAGGTATCGTTATTGACAAATTGAACAATCCCATAAACATTCCCATCTTTTTATGAGGAATTGAATTTGCAAGCATTGCATAAGGCATTGCAAGGATACTTCCCCAAGCAATACCAACACCAATCATTGGTATAACGAGCCATGTAGCATCGCTAAATAGCATAAAAGATAGGAAAGATAAACCACCAATAGACAAGGCCATTGCATGAGTAGCACGTCTTCCTATTCGCTTAGCAATCAAGGGCAAGGTAAGCGCAATAACTGCAGAGACACCGTTATAGATTCCAAATAGGATACCTACCCAATCGCCTGCTTCCTGAAATTTTATATTTTGAGGATCAGTCACACCATAAAATCTAGAGGCAATAGCCGGAGTAGTATACACCCACATTGAGAATAATGCAAACCAAGAGAAGAATTGGACAACAAGAAGCTGAATCATCGCTCTGGGAATATAAAACTTCTTTTGCTTCTGCTCATCCTTTACTTCCTCCTCATATACATTTTCAGGGTATTCCTTAGTAGTAGCGACAGTCCATATTATGGAAGAAATCAATATAAAAGCTCCAATATAAAACGACCAAATGACATTTGAAGCAACTTCCCCTTCGACAGAAGGAGTTCTTGAGAAACCAAAAAAATTGGTAAGAATATAAGGTAACCACGAACCAACCACAGCACCAATTCCAATAAGCATAGTTTGTACTGAAAAACCTAAGGTATGTTGCTCCTCTGGTAACTTATCTGCAACTAATGCTCTAAATGGCTCCATCGAAATGTTTATGGAGGCATCCATGATCATGAGTAAACCGCCACCTATAAGCATTGGAGAAATAAATGTTGCTAAATGGGGTGAATTGGGCATTAATATTAAAGCGATGCTTGTAAGTATTGCACCTGCTAAAAAGAATGGCCTTCTTCGCCCTAATTTAGTCCAAGTTCTATCGCTATAGTAGCCAATTATTGGTTGAATTATCATTCCTGTTAGCGGAGCAACAAGCCAGAACCAATTAAGATGCTCTACATTTGCACCAAATGTTTGAAGTATCCTACTTGCATTGGCATTTTGTAGCGCAAAACCGAACTGGATTCCTAAAAATCCGAAGCTCATATTCCAAATCTGCCAAAAACTGAGTTTGGGTCTTCTGCTCATAATATATAATTAAGGTAAAAATGAAATTCACAAAACTTGAAATTCAAAAGTAAATAAAAAAAGTATTTAATCAACTAGCAAACTCTTTAGAACGCTCTAAAAATAAGGGGTTTAAAACGTAGAAGGGGCATTTCAATCGATTACGGAACAATCAAAAAAATATTTATTTTTTTATTTTTCACTAGATAATAATCTTCATAAAGGATATTTCTATAAAAAAAATAAAAAAACGGAGTCCTATTAATAATTATGTTTAATTAACGTGAATTTGGTGTAAGGTATCATTTAACTCGCGTTAATTAACTTATTGTCTATGAAATTAGAAGATGCTTTATTTATGACTAGAAAAGTGGTCAAACTTCTCTTTTTCTTCATTGAGAATTCGTATGTAACCCTTATAAAGTAATTAATAGGTGATATTTTCCAAACAACGTATTAAGTAAAGAAAAAAATTAAATTCTACAACTTTTTTACATTGTTTTGAAACATAATCATTTAAAAAACAAGCATGAGATAATTGTATACTTTTATTTCTTTTAAAATTCTTCTAAAGAATTAGCAACGATTATATTAAAAAACTACGTGGTTTAAAAATTATCAGAATAATGATATTTTCAAGACACTGTGGTAATTGAGCTAATAAAATTAGCATACAAGTATCTGTTAAATCATAAAACGCATTTTACATGATAGTTATCAAAAGAATCATCAATACTTTAGCATTAATTGTTATGGTTTGTTTTGCAAATGCTCAGAACAAAGTGATTAATCAAAGTACAACAGGAACTAAAGTTTTGCGAGTAATTCCTCCCGATGGGATTTGTGAGGTAATTGGTGTTACTCCTTTATACTTGAATTTTGCAGCATCATCTCCAGTAATTCAGTATATATATGTTGAGGCTTTTCTTGACTCAGCGGACCCCTGTTCCAACTGGATATATAACAAACCATCTTCCCTCACGTGGATAACACTAACTAAGATTGGGGATAATCTCAGAGTTACAGTTTCGGCCAATACAGGAGCTGAAAGATCTGGCGTTATTACTATTGGGATTGATTACGATGTAACGATACATCAGGATGCGGCTTGCACTCCTCCCGCAGCACCAACAGCCGCTTCACAAACCTTTTGCAGCGCTGCAACGGTTGCCAGTTTAGCGTCTACACCCCCATCAGGATGCGTAACGGAATGGTTTACCACTTCATCAGGCGGAACAGCGCTGAACAGCTCAACATCGCTTTCGTCAACAACCTACTACGCTCAATCCAGAAATATAAACACCGGTTGCGTAAGCAGTACAAGAATGGCGGTTTCAGTNNCATACTAGCCTAACCAACACTTTGACCTCTGCTGCTGGAACCAACATGCAGACAAAGTGTATCAATACCGCAATCACTACCATAACCTATTCCACATCAGGGGCAACAGGAGCCACTTTTAGTGGTTTGCCAAGTGGAGTAAATGGAACTTGGTCGAATGGCGTTGCGACGATCAGTGGAACCCCGAGCGTGAGCGGAATCTTTAACTACATCGTTACGGCAACTAACCCTTGCGCTTCAAATACAACTGGAGGAACAATCACCGTAAGACCCAACGCAACCATCAACCTAACCTCAGCAGCGGGTACAGATGCCCAGACAAGGTGCGTTAATACTGCCATAACCAGCATTACCTATGCTACAACTGGAGCTTCGGGGGCTACTTGCAGCGGTCTACCTACTGGGATAACAGGAGCCTATAATGCAGGTATTTTCACCATTAGCGGAACCCCAACAGTGAGCGCAACGTTTAGCTATACAGTAACTGCAACGGGCAGCTGTGCCCCTGCGACAGCCTCTGGTACCATCACTGTGAGTCCGCAGCCTACAGCCCCAACAACTCCCGCAGTTCAAAGTTTTTGCGCTGGAACTACCGTGNNGTATCCACCCCGCCGGCTGGGTGCATAACAGACTGGTACGATCATTTAGGTTTTAAAAAAGCGAGCAATGTAGTTTTGTCAACTGGAACCTACCATGCTGAGTCAAGGAATTTAACCACTGGCTGTACGAGTGGAACAAGAACGGCGGTTTCTGTTACTATTTACGCTGTTGTCCCTAGCCCATCCTTTCCAGTAGCGCAAAGCTTTTGCGCAGGGGCTACCGTTTCATCTCTGGCCTCAACCCCACCGTCAGGCTCTGTAACGGACTGGTACTCCGTTTCAACAGGGGGAACAGCCCTAGCTGGAACCACTGTTCTCACCACTGGACAATACTTCGCGCAGTCAAGGAGTACCTCTACAGGGTGTGTGAGCGTGACGAGATACCCTGTAAACGTAACGGTAAACGCACTCCCCACGGTTTATGCCGTAACGGGAGGTGGCACCTATTGTAGCGGTGGAGCAGGGGTTATTGTTGGGCTAAATGGCAGCCAAACAGGTGTTAACTACCAGCTCAAACTCGGCACAGGCAATGTTGGATCGCCCGTTTCGGGGAGTGGAAGCGGAATTAGCTTCGGTAACGTAACGGGTGCAGGAACTTATACTGTACTGGCCACAAATGCCACAACCGGTTGTTCAAATACGATGAACGGCAGTGCCGTAGTAGCCATTAACCCGCTTCCTACCGTATACCTCATCCAGGGAGGAGGAGGATTCTGCACAGGCGAATCCGTGGTAAACGTGTACATGAATAGCACCGTCAGCGGTGTGAAGTACGAGCTGTACAAGGATGGCGTAAATACAGGGGTCAACTTTTACGGGAACGGTTATGGTCAAAATTTTCTAACGCATACCTCAGCGGTAGGAACATACACCGCAAAGGGCACCATAACATCAACAGGCTGTAGTATTGCAATGAGCGGAAGCGTAACAGTCACCGAATTTCTAAAACCTACGCCAACGCTAATAGCTAGTTCTAACTCCATTTGTCCAGGTACCAGCGTCACCTTTACTGCGGGTCCAGGCTCTGGTACTGCCATTTCAACCTATGACTTCAAGGTCAACGGGGTGAGCAAGCAAATCGGTACCAACAACACGTTTATCACCAATGCCCTTGTCAATAACGATGTGGTAACCATTGAGTCAACTACTATAAATGGATGTAAAGCTACAAGTGCAGGAATCACAATTACAGTAAATCCACTTCCTAATTCATACGTTGTAACTGGTTTTAGTGGTTATTGTAGCGGTGGGAATGGAGTTGCTATTGGGTTGAATGGAAGTCAGGTCGGAGTAAACTACCA
Source organism: Bacteroidales bacterium (assembly GCA_003531155.1). Lineage (GTDB taxonomy): Bacteria > Bacteroidota > Bacteroidia > Bacteroidales > Tenuifilaceae > UBA8529. The sequence goes on from DQHR01000081.1 coordinate 6,654, forward strand.
ACTTAAACTTGAAGGAAACTCAGTTGGCTTGCCTATTTCTGGTTCAGGTGCTGCTCTAAATTTTGGAAATCAGATGGCAACTGGTAAATATAAAGTTTTGGGAACCAATACTAGTAGTGGTTGTTTTAAAGAAATGGGAAATGATCTAACAGTTAGCATATACCCTTTACCAACCCCGACCCTATCTGCAAGCAAAACAACAATTTGCCAAGGAGACAATGTCGCTTTTACTGCAGGAACTGGCTCCGGAGTCTCTATTACGAACTATAACTTTAAGATCAACGGGGTCAGTAAGCAGAATGGTTCTAGCGCTACATTTAGCGCCAATACACTTTTAAATAATGATCTTGTAACTGTTGAGGGCACCTCAACAAATGGATGTAAAGCTACAAGTTCTCCTATTACCATTATTGTTTATAATCCTATTACAATTACTACTCATCCTTTAGATGTTTCAGTTTCAGAAGGAAATAGTATTTCTTTTAGTATCATTGCAACAGGAACATCTTTAAACTATCAATGGCAGGCTAGTTCTGACGCTGGACTTACTTGGAATAATATAGGTGAGAATTCGTCTATCTATGGCATATCTGAGGTGCCTTTATTCATGAACGGATTCAAGTTTCGCTGTACAGTTAAGAATGAAGTTTGTCCGTCTATAAATTCATTAGCAGCAAATTTAGCGGTACAAAATGTACAAGAAATTAGTAAAATACCTTTTTCTGCTCCAAACATTGATAATAAACAAAACTATGTACAGGAAATAATTCTTAACAAAGAAATTTCTTTAACAACTCTAAATGATGTTTTAACAGGCACTAATTTATCTTTTAATTATGAGGATCTATCGTGTAAAATAAACTATTTTGATGGACTAGGAAGACCCTCACAAGAAGTTCAATACCGTACAAATCCTTTAGGTTATGATATTATTCAACCTTTTGCGTACGATGAATATGGAAGAGAAAATAAGAAGTATTTGCCTTACTCAAATGGTTATAGCGGAGTTTTTCACTCAAATGCTTTAAAGAATAATTCAAGTTATTTAAATAGCGAACAATGTACTTTTTATTCTAGCCTGTCATCTGCACCATTTGCAGAAACTGTTTTCGATTCGTCACCTTTAAACAAAGTAGTTGAACAAGGCGCCCCAGGCGAATCATGGCAAATTCAAAAAGATGCTATTGGTACTAGCACTAGACTGGGTCACACTCAAAGGCTAGACTACTTAACCAATACTGGCGCTACTGAAGTTATTTTTTGGAAATTGAACTCAAGCAATCAACTAATAAGAAATAACTACTATGGCCCCGGTGAATTGTATGTTTTACAAACAAAAGATGAGAATGGATATATTACCAAAGAGTACAAAAACAAACTTGGTTTAGTAATATTAAAAAAGACAGCAGTAAGTACTCAGGATGAAGCGCAAACTTATTATGCTTATGACGAATATAATAGGCTTAGATTTGTATTACCACCTATGATGGTTCAATCTTTAGGAACTAAAGATACTTTAAACTCTACAGATATTTTAGTTAAGAATTATGGATATTACTATCTTTACGATGACAATGGTCGAATGATTGTAAAGCAGTTCCCTGGTGCTGATCCTGTATATATGGTTTACGACGCTAGAAATAGACTTGTTCTTACGCAAGATGGAAATATGCGAAACGAACATAAATGGCTCTTTACAAAGTATGATGCGATAAATAGACCTATTATTACCGGAATTTATACAGATCTTACTAATACTACCCAAGAGTTAATGCAACTGGCTGTCAACACATTTTATGGGACTAATAGTGTTACAAATAATATATTCTTTGAAGTGGGAGGTACAGATATTCTTGGATACACAAACCGATCGTTCCCTATTCTAACAAATGATTTATCTTGTCTTACTGTTGCCTACTACGATAATTATAGCCAATGTACATCTCTTAATGGCTTTACTGGGCTAACCTTTGATTCTAATAGGAAAATTAGTACTTATGTTGATAATGATGGGATAAGCAATGGTTACTTCGATCATATTAAGGGTTTAACTACCGGCACAAAAGTTAAAGTTCTTGATGGAAATGAATATACTACCAATGCAAAATGGATGTATGGTATAACATACTATGATAATATATATCGCCCAATACAAAGCAAAGGAACTATTTATGATGGCACCACAAGCGGAGTTTCCACTGTTAGCAATAAATACAGATTCAATGGATTAGTTGATCAAATTCTTGAGAGCCAAACGCTGAATGGCATTACAACAGAGTATAGCTCTTACTTTACTTATGATCAGTCTGGAAGGTTAAGAAAAAAAGAGCAGCAGATTGTTGGGGATAATGACAATAGCAGGGTTACCATAGCCGAAATGACTTACAATGAATTAGGCCAACTTACAGATAAAAAGCTACATGGCGGAGCACAAAGCGTTGATTACAAGTACAATATCCGCGGTTGGTTAACTCAAATAAATGATCCTACGAATTTAGCAAATGATGGTACAGGAGATTCAGCTGACCTATTTGCGATGAACCTGAAATACAACGATACTGATGCAGAACTGGGTACTACTGCCCAATTCAATGGAAATATCTCTGCGATGGTTTGGAATACAAAAGACAAGGCAAAAAGCGCGTATACATTTGGTTATGATGGGCTAAACCGTCTCAAAGTTTCTGATTATAAATTAAGTACAGGAATTTGCAGCTATGCTGAAAGTGCTGCATACGAGGAAAAAGATTTAACTTACGACTTGAATGGCAACATAACACACCTTTTTAGATCTAATAACAATGGTAGCCTACTGAATGATTTTACATATAGCTATAATGGTACAAACCAGCTGCAATCGTTGAGCGGCAGTGCAAATTTTATTTACGACAAAAATGGTAACATGACCACCGACGGGCTTAAGGGGTTCACCGTTAGCTATAATATGCTTAACTTGCCTTCTAGCATAGCAAAAGGAGGTGAGAGTGTTTCTTATATATACAACGCTAGTGGTGTTAAGTTGGCTAAACTGCAGAATGGAAACTTTCAACAGTTTTACAATGGCAACCTCGTTTATAATGGCAGTAAGCAGTTAGACTACCTTATAACCAGTGAGGGAATAATTAAAGCTAATGTTGCTACTAATGGAACAGTAACTTACACATACGAGTACTATCTAAAGGATCATTTGGGTAATACAAGGGTTGTGTTTGATAAAAATAGGAATATTTTGCAAGCCTCAGATTACTATCCCTTTGGTAGCCGTTTCGAACCATTTAACCCTGAGAGTAGCAATAAATACCTTTACAACGGCAAGGAGTTACAGAATGAAACTATTGGTGGAACTACTTTGGGCTGGTACGATTACGGCGCACGGTTCTATGACCCAATGCTAGGAAGATGGACTATCATTGATAATATGTCCGAGAAATTTCTTAGTACTACTCCATATGGTTATGCAGTAAATAACCCAATTGCTCTTATTGATGTAGATGGTAATGAATGGTTCTATTACTCGAAAGATGGTAAAAGCGATCCAACATGGAATTGGCGTGATGAACATGAATATAAAACAGGGGTCAAAGATGTGAACGGGAAGGAATTGGTTTTGACTGGAGTAGAAGCAGTAGTGGTATTCGAAGGGTTTACTAAAGAGAGTTTAGGACCTAAATCAGGCCACGACAAAGAAGGAGATAAAGAAAAAAGCAATCAATATTTAGATGGGGTTGGTACAATTTCAGCTAAGGTAACCGTATATGGACCAGATAATAAAGATGATATAAGTGTATATAAAGGTTATACAAGCAGTTCTGATCCAAATTCTTTTGGTGAAGTTTCAGATGGTTTTTACAAAGGAAAGTATGTATCTCCTGGAAAAAATGGCCCACTTGATTCCCATTGGCAAGTTTTCACAAGAACAGGCAGTGATAAATTGCCCCCAAGATTTGGACAAAATATTGCGTTTCCTAATAGAAACCCAGCTTTTATTGACGGTATTTTTATTCATAGCAATAATGCCAACGGCTGGACTGGTACTTATATGAAAAATGGAGTTAAACATGGAATTTCTCAGGGTTGTTTTATAATTGATTATTCTCAATGGGCTGACTTTAATTCGCAACTAAGTGGTGTGCAGAATTTTACCATTCAATTGGTTAGGAATATTCACCCACTTACTGCATTTGATTTTATGAAAAAGATATCTCCTTCTAATTCAAAATAATAAATACTCTTGCCATGAAATATTGTTTTATTTTAATCATCTCATTATTAATTTGTTGTAACCAGAGAACAGATATAAATAATTCTGGGACTAGGATTGAAAGAATAAAAAAAACTCCATATAGAAACATGGACGTTACTCCAGAGTTGAAAACAAAACTTATTGACATCGGAGAATTAATTTGGAAGTCATATATTACAAGTAATTATAGTGCATGCCTTTTTAAAATAAAGAGTGATTCTATTGTTGAATTAATCGATACATCATTTAATGATATCATAAAATTGAGATTTGAATCTTATGAGTTATGGAAAAATAAAGATTTCAAATTTACAGCATTAGTTTATAAGTCATCCTCAATAAATTCTATAACATTAAATACTCGTGATTTTTATGTTGTAGAAATAGAACATGAAGAACTAACAGGTACATTTTACCTATTCATACCAATTGATAGAAATTGGGATGTTAAAAAAATTGAAGTAGGTTATGTTGATAGAAATTAATATGCCGTTACTCGACGTAGACCTCCACCGCTGACGCGAACTTAAATCCTCTGCTGTAGCCATTAGTCTACAAAGTAACTAAAAGCGGTCTCAGTCTGCTAACATTGAGAGGAAAACTACTAAAATCTGATCAAAATAAAGGATTATTGAGTTACTGTAGTGCAAAGTTTTTTGAATTATAAAGAGATAAAACAAATGAGACAAATTATAGGTTTTGCAATTTTACTTGTGGTTAAGTTAAGCGCTTCTTCACAAGAACTTAGACTCCCTTCTAATATTCAGAGTCCCAATGCTGCTAACTTAGGCAAGTATGGAGATGTACCTGTTTCTTATTTTACAGGTACACCTAACATTAGTATTCCTATCCATACTCTTACAGAAGGGGAGTATAAAGTACCTATTACTCTTAGTTACGATGCTTCAGGGATTAGGTTAGATAATCATCCAACATGGGTGGGACAGAATTGGTCGCTCTCAGCAGGAGGTGTAATTACTAGAACCATAAGAGGTGATTGTCCCGATGAATGTAGTTTGATTGGAACCGGTTACGGTGGTGTTGAAGAAAACATAGGGTTCTTTTATAGAGGAAGTGAGTTGAGCGAAACAAGTGTCAACAGTGTCGACAAATTAAAGAATTTGGCTTATAAAGCCGTTACAAAAGGGTACGATTATGAACCTGATATTTTTACCTTTAATTTTATGGGTAAAACAGGGAAATTTTTTATGGGTAATGATGGTCAATGGAAAATCCAGAGCGATGATAATTTGTTAGTTATAGATAAGACTATTGTTATTCCTAGGTATGAATATTTACCTGGAGGAAGCATAAAATATCCGAAAGTTTTAGGTGGCTTTAAGTTAAAAGATGATACAGGGACAACATATGTTTTTGGTTACGATGACAATGCCGTAGAATACGGAATTAACTTGTTCTACCAAGTTATTGGTAAATATCTTTGGCAATCTAACGCTTGGTATTTAACAAAGGTAATCGATAAATTTGGTCATGAAGTTTTTAATTTTACTTACGAAAGAGGCGAGAACACTGCTCAATTTTATAGAGCAACAGGGACAACAATCAGAAGTTATAGCGGCAGTGGAATTGATCCAAGTTGTTACAGTGCAAGCTATAGCGGTGAGGAAGCATATGTGGAAGGGTATCTAATTTCACCAGTTTACTTGAAGAGAATTTCTACAAGTAATACAGCTGTCTCTTTTAGTAGAGAAATTTCTAATGAGTTAAGTTATAATTCAGTTGACCTTAACTATAAGGTTAATGATATTATTTCAAAATTCTGTCCATGTACTGAAATAAACCCATTCTACTACCTTGGCGCTCCATTTTCTGCAGCTGAACTAGTTGGGTTGCTTAAATGGAACAAGCTAACGGGCATTGATTGGAGTAAAGGACGCATAAAATTTGTATATAATAACAATGGCAATGAACGATTGAATTTATTGAGAGTTGACTTCTATGGAGAAGATGCCTACTATAACTATGATAATCCTAAGAAATATAGTTATAACTTCTATTACAATAATTTTCAATCTCTACCTGGTTATTTATCAAAGAAGGTTGATCATTGGGGATACTATAACGGTAAAGATTATGCGATTAATAGCAGTAATTATAATAATTATTTTGATCAGAGAGTTCCTGATGCTAATTTCCTTCAAATAGGAATGCTTTACGGTATTTCATACCCTACAGGCGGTTCAACAATATTTGAGTATGAACCACACTGGTATAGTAAATATGTTAGCGATGATCATCTTTCTCTTAATTCTGAATCATGCATGGCCGGTGGATTGAGAATAAAAAGAATTTCTGAATATGATGGCAAGATTGTTTCCTCTAAAAGTTTTAAATATATTTCTGATTATGAGTCTAATAAGAATTCTTCTTCAAGTNNAAAATATTATTGGCCTAATTGGAGTGTAAGGAGTAACTCAAGCGGTACATACACTCAAAGTGTTTTTTCGATTAATAGTATAATACCTCTATCTAATGTATTTGGTACCCATATCGGGTATTCAAAAGTTGAAGAGGTACTAAATGATGGTAGTTATACTGTGTATCAGTACTCGAATTATGATACTAATAGTTCTTTTTTTGATGAATCTCCATTGAGTTCTTTACATTTGAATCCAAGCCCTTATGATCAATATTCTGATCTTAATATTACAAGAGGAAAACTATTAAGTTCTCATGTTTATGATAAAAATAATTTGTTAGTTCAAAAGCATGAATATAAATATAGAGATGAGCTAAGTAGTTTAAAAACAAATACTAATTACTTTGTTGTTTGTACAAATGCAAGATACCAGAATGTTTGTAATAATAGTGCCGTAAGTATTTATAAAGGCAATGCTTATAAACTGTATTTTCTTGATTATGACGTAATTGAAGATAATACTACAGATTATCTTAATGGAATTGCAGTTATGCAAAAAACATCCTTTATTAAGCAGGATAATATAATATCAAATGTTAATGTGCGTTTAACAAAACAAGTTATAAATGATGTTAATGATGGACAACTAAAGATTCAATACAGTTTTCCATACGATTTATCTTCAGAACCAAATGTTAATAATTTGATTAGTAATTTTAGAGTTAACGAGGTCATTAAAACACAAACATTAAAAAACAGTACTCCAATTGGTACTAAAAAAGTTACATACAAAATAGAGAATAACCTTTGCGTTCCAGATACTTTATATACATCAGACTCAGATGATTCTCATCTAAAACCAGAAGTTTACTACGACAAATATGATGATTATGGTAATCTTTTACAATACCATAAAGATGATGGTATTTATAACTCTGTTGTTTGGGGGTGTAATAAAAGAAATCCAGTATTAAAGGGTCTGAATATTCAGTACTCTAATCTTAATAGTTATGTTGGAACTTTGAATCAATATGTTGGCAATTATGACCCTAGTACTATAATTGCCTCAACCAATACTATTAGAGATGCTTTCCCTAATTCAAGTTTTACATCTTATTCTTATTATTATGGATGTAAAGAAATTACAAGTATTACTGATCCAAATAAGAAAACAGAATTTTATAATTATGATTTGTTTAACCGTCTTTATAATATTCTAGATGAAAAAAAGAATGTATTAAAACAGTATTCATATAACTATACAAATAGTTACCCCTATTTGTTTATGTCTAATATTATTTGTTCAGAATCATATAATATGGGAGACATCATTAATTTTAAAGCATTAGTTGTCGGCGGTTCAAACAATTTATCATTTACATGGATTCTTTCATATGGTGGTAATACATATAATTTTAACACAGGAAATACACCTACTTTATCAACGAGGCTAATAGGTTATGGTAACTTAAATATTAGTTGCACAGTCAATGATTTGTCTACAGGACAATCATATACTTGTACTAAAAACTCATATATTAGAGAAGCTACTTGTAAATTCATAGATGTTATTATTCATAATCCATCTTCTACATGGTCATATACAGAAGGTAATGTTTATAGCCCATTAGACGACGAAGTTTCTTTGTTTCTTTTAAGCCAATGTACAAACGGTGCCAAATTTTATATTGGGAATCAAGTTTATACTATGTCTAGTTATGGTGCACAAACTGTAAAATTACCTATTTCAGCACAAACTAATTTATCATGCAAAGTAGAAATTCCTTATGGTTTTCCAGGTGCATTTGCAACAATACAAATAACAGGGTTAACAAACAATAGTGCTAGAATTGAAAACAGTACAATTTCAACTTCAATAAAGTGATAATAATCAAAGACACAGACTGCTAATTCCTAGTACACGCGACTTTGCACCTAGTATGAATTAAAAATAGCACTCATCTGGAAAAGAGCGATAACCAAGGTAATTCAAGGAAATAGTAGGTGTAAATGGCTTCGCCGAACTCGCTTGGCTCGGTTCCGGGTGAAGTCCCGGAATCTTTACATATTCAAAATAACGGTAAAAAAGAATCCTGCATGCGCAGGAATGACACAAAAACAAAATTTCTGGTTAATGTGAGTTAAGAGGTTGTATAGAAGAGTAATGCAAGTTAGTACCTTATTTTTGATGAATCCCTAACAATAAGGCATGTTTTAAGAATTTCAGTTTTGGGAGGTTCAGGTTTAGTTTGTCTAATTCTTTGGATTAACATCTCCATAGCCTTTTTCCCCATCTCAAATCCTGGTTGCTTAACAGTGGTTAAAGCTGGATCCAACATTTCAGCAGTTAAATCATCACCAAACCCAACTACCGAAACATCTTGAGGAACTTTAATCCCATTTCTCTGAAGTACCTTTATTGCTCCAGCGGCAGTAAAGTCGTTTACGGTAAATATCGAGTCAAATTTTACTTTATTGTCAATTAGCTTTTGAGTTTCAATCAGTGCCGAATGAAAATTATCGCAAGGAATTAACAAAGATCTATCAATAACAACTCCGTTATCGCTCATGGCCTTTAAATAACCATTCAGACGGTTCTGCCCAATTAATCGGTTTTGTGGACCTTGAAAATGAACAATTTTACGACGCCCTTGTATGATTAAGTGCTCAGTTGCTTGATAAGCTCCAACCAAATCATCAATAATTACCCTATCAGATGGAATCTCCTCTACCATTCTATCGAAAAAAACGATAGGAATTCCCTCCTCCTCTAACCTTCTTAGGTGATCATATTCCTTTGTCTCTTTAGTAACAGAAACCAATAAGCCATCGATTATACCATTAAAAAAGGCATCGCAAGCAGCAACCTCTTTATTATAATCCTCGCTCGATTGACTAATCATTACGCTATAACCATGATTATTAGCAACCTCTTCGATACCTGATATTACTGATGAAAAGAAATAGTGAACAATCTCAGGAATGATAACCCCTATTACATTACTCTTTTGGCTGCGGAGACTAAGGGCAATGATATTGGGGCGATAATGAAGTTTAGCGGCTAAATCACTTACCAATTTTTTTGTTTCTAAACTAATATCAGGATGATCCTTTAATGCTCGGGATACAGTTGACGGGCTAATTCCCAATTCGCGGGCAATATCTTTTATGGTAACCTGACTAGACTTCATAGGCTTATAATTTAAGCAAAGTTAGTGAAAAGTTAGATATTTATTAGCGAACCTCGTTTATTGTGATAATTATCATTTTTCAGGTGAAAAATATAGTTTGAATCCTACTTTCCAGATTGCAAACGATTGCGGTAACGTTTGCGTATATTATTGATTAATAATTGCTTATAGTGTTAAATAGTATTAAATTTATCGCTAGTTTGGCAAAGCAAATAAAATACCTAAACCTAAATAATAACAATTATGAAGAAAGAGCATTTAACTAGGAGTTTAATTATCCTATTTGCCTTTTTCATGTATTGTAATTTCTCATTTGGTCAAGAGTTTACTGTATCTGGTACCGTTAAGGATGATGCAGGCAGTCCAATACCTGGAGTTACAATTCTGATAAAAGGTTCTACCAAAGGAACAACTTCCGACATTGATGGTAAATACTCTATTAAAGCTGAAACCAACAGCGTTTTAGTGTTCAGTTTTGTTGGTTATTCAACCGAAGAGATACCTGTAAACGGAAGATCTGTTATCGATATCGTTTTAAAAGCAGCATCCGAATCATTAGATGAAGTTGTTGTAATTGGTTATGGAACCGTTAAGAAAACTGACTTAACCGGATCAATAACATCAGTTTCTTCTAAAGATTTTAATAAAGGTGCCATTTCTTCTCCCCAAGATCTCTTAATTGGAAAAACATCTGGCGTAGTAATTACTCAAAACGATGGTGCTCCCGGAGCAGGTGCTACCATCAGAATTAGAGGAGGTTCTTCAATTAACGCAAGTAACGACCCTCTTATAGTCATTGATGGTTTCCCTGTTGATAATAAAAGTATATCAGGTATTAGAAACCCTTTAAGTGCAATTAATCCTAATGATATTGAATCTTTTACTGTATTAAAAGATGCTTCAGCAACCGCAATTTACGGGTCAAGAGCTTCCAATGGTGTAATTATTATCACAACTAAAAAAGGAGAGAGTAAATTTAAAGTAAGCTATAATGGTTCTGCTTCAGTTAATGTTCCCACTGCATACATTGATGTATTAAACGCACGTGAGTTTAGAACCTTAATACATAAAAAATATGGATATAGCTCAAATGCATGGCGTTTAACTGGAAATTCAAACACTAATTGGCAAAAAGAAATATTCCATAATTCATCTTCTCAAGATCATAATTTAAGCGTATCAGGTACAAATTTCAATATCCCTTATAGGGTATCACTTGGTTATTCAGATCAAAATGGTCTTCTAAGAACAACTAGCATGCAAAGAACAACCTTATCAGTTGGTTTAAATCCAAGTTTATTTAAAGATCACCTTAAGATTGGCGTTAACGCAAAGGGGATGAATATTGACAACAACTTTGGTAATAGCGGTGCTATTGGTGCTGCAATGTCATTCGATCCAACACAATCAGTTCATGAAACTAATGCTTACGGTAACTATTTTGCATGGTTAGATGGCGATGGTACACCACAAGATAACGCACCAGCAAATCCAGTCGCATTGCTCGAACAGACCGATAATACATCAAATGCTAAAAGGTTTATTGGAAATTTTGATGTTGACTATAAAATTCACTTCTTACCTGATTTACATCTTAAAATTACAACAGGTTTTGATTATACCACATCTGAAGGAAGTAACATTCAACCTATAACAACAGCATGGCAAGCAGAGACAGGTGGTTATAAAAACAATTATTTTCAAAATAGTAAAAGTGAACTCTTTGATTCATACCTTAACTATAAAAAGAATTTAGAACTCTTATCAAGTGAATTTGATGTAACTGCAGGTTACTCATACCAGCATTTTTGGACTAGCAAAGGTTCAACAACGACTCAAGGAACAACTGTTACTCCAGATCCTTTTAAAACTGAAAATTTTCTAATTTCTTTTTTTGGAAGATTAAACTACTCCTTCAAGGGTAAGTACTTATTAACAGCAACAATTCGTGATGATGGATCTTCGAGGTTCAAAGATCACTGGGGTCTATTCCCTTCTGCTGCTTTAGCATGGAAAATAAATGAAGAAGCTTTCATAAAGAATATATCTGTTATTTCTGATTTAAAACTGAGATTGGGGTATGGCATTACCGGTCAACAGGATATTGGTAATGATTATGGTTATATACCTTACTATAAGCAAAACCTAACTAATGCTCAATATCAATTTGGAAGCACCTTTATCACTCCTTACACCCCACAAGGTTATGATGAAAACTTAAAATGGGAGCAAACCACCACTTATAATATTGGGCTCAATTTCGGCCTATTCAATAATAGATTAAATGGAACAGTTGATGTTTATTCAAGAAAAACGATAGATGCGTTGAATGTAATACCTGTTTCTGGTGGAACTAACTTTACCAACTCCCTTTTGACAAATGTTGGCGATATATCAAATAAAGGCGTTGAAGTATCACTTAACATCAAACCTATTGCTAGTAAAAATCTCTTTTGGGAAATTGGGTTTAATGCAACCTATAATAAAAATGAGATAACCAAACTTACTAAAGTAAGCGATCCTAGCTATCCTGGTGTTTTAATTGGGGGAATTTCGGGTGCTGTTGGAAATACAATCCAAGTAAATAGTGTTGGGCATCCAATCAACTCTTTTTTTGTAACTCAGCAAGTATATGATGTTAATGGTAGACCAATAGAAGGACTTTATGCAGATTTAAGCGGGTTGGGCACTGCTGTTGCAAGCGATGTTCCTGCCAATAGGTATCGATACAAAAAAGCGGCGCCTGATTTCGTTTTCGGCTTCTCCACAAGAGTAAACTATAAGAATTGGGATCTTGCTGTGTCAGCAAGAGCTAATGTTGGTAACTATGTTTATAACAACAATGTTTCTTCGAGATCTTACTATGAAAACTTGTATTGGCCTGGCACAGTTGGTTACTTAAATAATATGCCAAAAGCTGTTACAAAAACAAATTTTAAAAAGGTTCAGTACTATTCTGATTATTACATTGAGAATGCTTCGTTCCTAAAAATTGATAATATTAGCTTTGGTTATACTTTTAAAAATATCGTTAAAAGCATTGGAAATGTCCACATTACAGGTACTGTACAAAATGTTCTCACTATAACCAATTATTCTGGACTTGACCCCGAGGTTGATGGAGGTATAGATAATAATATTTATCCACGCTCAAGAACCTTTATTATTGGTTTAAGCATTGATTTATAACAAATACCACAAAATGTTAATTATGAAAACTTACAAAATACTAATATTGGCATTTGTAATGCTACTGGGGACAACCGCTTGCATAAAGGATTTGGATGTTACCCCACTAAACGCCGACACTTCTAAAACTGTCCTAAAAGATGTTGCAGGATATAAAACTCTTCTAGCAAAGATT
>DQHR01000092.1 GCA_003531155.1 Bacteroidales bacterium
GACAAACTGCAAAAAATGTTTTCCTATGGCCACGCCGCTCTTGGGTAAGAAAGGGGTTTGAGGCTTACTTTACTGTTATTATGGAGGCACTTTGGACAAAAAAACGAATAATGGAGGTTTACCTCAATATTGTTGAGTTCGGCAAGGGTGTATATGGAGTTGAAGAGGCAGCACAAAAGTTTTATCGCAAACCAGCCGAAAATCTTAATAGACTTGAAGCAGCAATGCTTACCACGGTTTTACCTAGTCCAGCAAAGCGTAGCCCAGCAAATCCGAGCAACTACATGATTCAGTATCAGCGAAGGGTTCTTTGGGGGATGAGTAGCATTGTCTCCGTTAATTTCGATGCAAATAGCAGTGAATCAAAGAAAAATAAATAAAACCGATATTACCTTGAAAAAGCTAAGATCTCTTATTATAATTGGGCTATTTGCTGGAATAACATTTTCTGCAAAAGCGCAGCTCAATAAAGCCTACTTTCTATACCAAGGTCAAAGGCTAATTACACAAAATAGGTTTACCGAATCAATAAGATATCTTAATACACTTATTGATGTTGACTCTACTTTTGCTGAAGGCTGGTTTTTAAGAGGTGTAGCCAAATACTATCTTAATGATATACAAGGCTCAAAAAAAGATTTAACCAAATCGATTGAGCGAAATCCAAATTTTACAATTGCGTATCACTACAGAGCCATTGTCAATAATAGACTTTCAAGATATAACGATGCTTTTAAAGATTTAGAGCAAGCCCTTGAACTTCGACCTGAAGATGATGAGATTCTTTATACTCGTGGCGGTACATATATCCAAACAAAGCAATACGACAAAGCAATACAAGACTATACAAAGGTTATTCGTACTACTCCAAATAATATTGATTCGTGGATAAATAGGGGAATTGCTAAACTCTGTAATACAGATACCATTGGAGCGCTAAACGATTTTAGCCAAGCAATAAAATTAAACCCATTCTATAGCGAATCGTACGCAAGGCGAAGTCGCCTTTATCTTGACAAAAGAGAGTATGATATTGCTCTATCAGATATCAATCAAGCCATCTATCTCGATTCAACATCAACAATTAATTACTTTGTAAGAGGGCTAGTTCATAATGCCTTACGAAAATATGTGGCAGCTCTTGATGATTTCAATAAAGTTTTATCAATCGATCCTAAAAACTCATTATCGCTTTACAATAGAGCATTAATTAAATCGAACACAGGTGCACTCAACTCTGCGCTCGACGATTATGATATTCTTTCAAGATTAAACCCAAATAATGTACTCGTATTTTACAACAGGGCAGGAGTTAATTACGATTTGGGTAAATTCCAGAATGCAATTAGCGATTATACAAGAGCCATTGAACTATTCCCCGATTTTGCTAATGCATACTATAACCGCTCGTTGGCACAATCAAAAATTGGCAACAATGCCGAAGCAGAAAAGGATTATAATATAGCTAATGAAAAAGTAAGGAAATATAAGGCCGCGTCCNNCGCGTCGCAAGAGGCTTACCTTGCCATGGCCGATACCAGTAAAAAATTTAATAACCTTCTCGAATTCGATACCGATTTTGGCAAAGGATTTACCGATATCAACCTAAAAAATGACATTAACCTACCAACAGGATTTTTGCCATTTATAAAACTTCAAGTTGTTGACGAGAACACAAAAAATATTTTTAGAGATTACAAAAAACCTTTTATCGATGTGCTGAATAAAACTTTGGAGAAAGGGTATCAATTTACATTCACTACAAGCACAAATATTGATGGTAATCGCCTAAGCTACAACATCGACACAACTGTAGCAACCAAAGACATTAAATATTTTATTAAGGCAACTCAATTCTCGGTGCAAAACAAATACAGCCAAGCAGTCAAAGAGTTTGAGAATGCCTTTAAAGCAGACCCAAATAATCGGATAATTGCATTAAACCTCGCAACTGAAAGGGTTGAAATGACCAAATTTGTAGATCAGTTTAACAGCGATGTAAATGCTATTTCGTTTAAAATGGGAAACAGAGAAGACTCTAAAAATGGACAAAATAAACCAACCAACTACCAGTACAACGAGGCAATTGACACATATAAAGGCATTGCTATTGAACTCCCCGACCTAGCAGTTGTACCTTACAACATTGGAAATACTTACTTGTTAACTGAAGAGCTAGAACTTGCTGTAACAGAATTTAGTAAAGCCATAACAATTGAGCCTCGTTTTGCCGAAGCATGGTTTAACCGTGGCCTTGTTAGGCTAATTAAAGGTGAAAAACAAAACGGTTGTGCCGATATCAGCAAGGCAGGCGAGTTAGGTCAGAATCAGGCATACTCAATTATTCAGAAGTTTTGTAAGTAGCGAACCGTGTTGAAGGAAATTGGGTAACCGTACTTATAACTAAGTTAGCAGCAAGCAAATAACTTTAACGATGAGACATTTCGAAACCAAAGAAAAAGAGATTCTAAAAATCTTAGACTCATTAAATGGCTCTAAATTCGAGAACCTCTTATTGGATAAAATTAGAGACAATAAATTGATTATTGACTTAGGACAAAGAAAAGCGCATATTAGATACAAGACAAAAGCATTTCACCCTGACAAAGAAGAGAAAAGAGACATTTCAATACAGGCAAATGAATTACATGAGAGAATATATTTAGCTGTAACTTTAGTAAATTACTTCGAGAAACAAGGTTTTATAGGTTTGTTTATCAATCAATATTTATCATCAACTGTTGAAATTGGAAACAAAGAACTTGATAATAGTGGATTACTTACTCCTATAATTGATGAGAATATTAATGAGTTGTTGGTTAACTATACTGGGAAAGTCTTGATAATTACTTCTGAATTTCATGAATTCGTTAAGAATAATTTCATTTTCAAAGAAGAAATAAGACATAATCAAATAATCAAACTAACATGGGCAGGTATTATTACCGCTATTTCAGTTGGAATAATTAGCATAGGTGCTTCAATATGGTCAATATCCAACTCAGAAGTCGAAAATTTCCATAATGACTTTAAGAAGTATTATGAACAACATGAAATCTTGCTTAAGAAGTTGGATAGTATAAACAATTCCTTGAAAGTGAATTTAGAATTTCAAAAGCAACTTATAACAAAAAGACCTAAGAAAAAGAAATGAAAGAAATTGTCAGCTGCTAACAGCGTATTTATTGTATTTGGGCTGATGACGCATTTGGAGTTCTTAACGCTTTTTGGTAGTTTTACTAACGGGGATAAGAAAACGTTTCAAACTCTCAAACACAACAAATACGCAAAACGTTATGTGGCATTGCATGACAACCGACAACTTTGTAAATTGAGAACAATGAGATTAACTTTTATCCTTCTTTGCTTTTTGAGTACAATGACAATTAATGTTTATGGACAATTACTTTATCCTAGTAATTCAAACACTTCGAGTTTTAACTCAGGAGACGACATTGGTAAGTATTATACCAATCTCAGAAATAAAATGATTGGAAAGGAGTTGGCAAATATTACATTTAGAGACTCATTAGGTAAAACATTCGATTTAAGGTCTTTGAAAGGAAAACTAATTGCAATTAATGTATGGGCTTTTGGTTGCAAACCTTGTATTGATGAAATCCCAAAACTCAACATGCTCGTCAAGAAGTATAAGCACTCCGTGAGATTTATTTCTATTATTGCCGGAGGTGCTGTCTACAGCCACAGTAATCTTAAAGCGCTGAAGAAAATAGACTTTGATTACACAACCTTAGGAACATATGATGACATCTTTAAACTTTGGGAGTTGAAAATGCTTTTCCCCACTCATATAATTCTTGATAACGAAGGTAAAGTATTGGATTTATTTATAGGTGGTCGCGTTGAATCAGTAGAAAATATTTTGAAGACCAACTTGAACGGAAAATAAAAACGATGCCCTTGAAAAACTCTGCCATATTGTTTTAGTATTTTTAATCAATAGATTCATCATCTGATTTATAGATTGTTAGTAAAGTGGCGGGTAAATGGCGGGTGTAAAACAGTTGGAAAACTTTTACAATAAAACATTACAACCTAAAATTGTTGATCATTTTAAAACGACAATTATGAAACAACCAGAATTAGGGAAAAAAATTTCAGAGCTTAGAAAAGCACGTGGATTAACACAAGAGGAACTTGTGGAAAAATGCAACATTGGGGTAAGGACGATCCAGAGAATAGAAGCAGGAGAGGTAACTCCAAGGTCATACACTATCAAGACAATTCTTGCTGCACTAGAATCTGATATTAAATTAGTATCTGAAGATGATGATAAATCGGAAACTTTCACAAAATGGCTAAAACGTCTATTTCTAATTGATGTTGATTTGGATAAACCATCAGATTTTTTTGTAAAACAGTTAAATATTGCATGGATTGCTGGGTTAGTATATTTTATCCTTGGGATTTTGGAAAGCACTTCTGATTACTTTATGTATGCTAAAGGATTGGAGATTTTTAATAAAACGGTGTTTATTATTCTAAAATTAGCTGCACTCATCTCCTTTCTTTATTTTCAGCGTGGATTTATACTAATAGGTGGATTTTATAAGAATTACTTACTCAAAATAACTTCCTATCTTCTTATCGTTAGCACCACGTTAATTATTGGATATGAAATCGCCTCTACATTCTATAATTCTATCGAAAAAGAATTTGTTATGGGTGCAGCTGCGTTAACTTTTGGCTGTATTTGTGTTGTGCACGGCATCGCTTTAACCCGACTTAAAAATTTAGTAGGCAGTATAGCAAATTATGCTGGTGTCTTTGAGATAATTTCAGGCTGCTTTTTAATCACTGTCATTTTCTCTTTTATTGGCTTCTTTCTTACTCTATCAGTTGAATTATTTCAAATATTTACACTATATAAAGTGATGGAATTAATTCAAACCAAACAAAAAGAACTAAATATTGCATAAATTATTTAATAGTTTAAAAATGAAAAATATAATTCTTTCAATAATCTTACTTATGGGTTTAAATACTGTTATTTATTCTCAATGTTCATGTCTTTCACTTCGTACTTCCAATCAGATTGTATTTGGTCGCAATCACGATTACTATAATCCTTATGCTGTAATTGTCTTCAATCCTAAAAATCAGCTTAAAGTTGGAGTGCCATTGCCTGGAGAGCATATAGTAGGCTGGAAAGCTATATATTCAA
>DQHR01000183.1 GCA_003531155.1 Bacteroidales bacterium
AGCAGAAGACGGCATACTAGATACCATTGGCGATCGGAGTTTTAGCTGCATCTGAACTTATAAAACATGACACTTTAAATGATTTTGTTATTATGGGCGAACTTTCGCTCGATGGGACTGTTCAAAAAATTAAAGGTGTTCTACCAATAGCTATTCAAGCACGCAAAGAAGGATTTAAAGGGTTTATTCTTCCAAAAGCAAATGCACGCGAAGCATCTGTTGTTAATAATATTGATGTTTATGGCGTTGATAATATTAAAGAGGTAATCGATTTCTTTAATGGTGAATGCGAACTAGAAAAAACTGTAATCGATACACGTGAAGAGTTTTTTAACAATGTTAATAATTACGATATTGACTTTTCGGATGTTCGTGGACAGGAAAATGTTAAGCGAGCACTCGAAATTGCAGCAGCAGGAGGACATAATATTGTTATGATCGGTCCTCCGGGAGCAGGAAAAACAATGCTTTCAAAACGGCTACCTACTATAATACCACCGCTAACTTTACACGAAGCATTAGAAACAACAAAAATTCATTCTGTAGCAGGAAAAATTGATACAGAAACGTCGCTGATGACAAAACGTCCATTCCGATCGCCTCATCATACCATTTCCGATGTTGCGCTTGTTGGTGGAGGTCAATATCCTCAACCTGGTGAAATATCATTAGCTCATAATGGTGTTTTATNNGCACATAATGGTGTTTTATTTTTAGATGAACTGCCCGAATTTCAGCGATCAGTTTTAGAAGTAATGAGACAGCCTCTTGAAGATAGAGTAATTACCATTAGTCGTGCAAAATTTACTGTTGAGTATCCTGCAAGTTTTATGCTCGTTTCATCAATGAATCCATGCCCTTGCGGATATTACAATCATCCTGAAAAACAATGTGTTTGCGCTCCCGGGAGTATTCAAAGGTATTTAAATAAAATCTCAGGCCCTTTGCTTGATAGAATTGATATTCATGTTGAAGTTGTTCCGGTTTCTTACGATAAATTGTCAGAAATAAAACCTGCCGAGAGTAGTGCAAGTATTCGTGAAAGAGTAATTATTGCAAGGGAAATACAGTCAAAACGATTTGAAAATTTTGAAAATATTTATTGTAATGCGCAAATGTCGTCGAAGCAAATTCGTGAGTTTTGTGAGATAGATTCTGCTGGACAAACTCTCCTTAAAAAAGCGATGGAAAAACTTGGATTATCAGCACGAGCTTACGACCGCATTTTAAAAGTTTCCAGAACCATTGCCGATCTCGAAGGAAAAGAAAAAATCCAGGCTTATCATCTTGCAGAAGCTATTCAATATAGAAGTTTGGATAGAAGTGGATGGGGAAACTGAATGTTTTTAAAAACTCTTTTACATTTTAAAAATTCTCCACCCGTTGCAAAAATAGAAAACATTTCGGTTATTTTTTTATAAAAGTTTATTCCTTGAATAATTATTTAAAAATTGTGTTGTACAACAGAATTTAATAAACTAATTTTGATTTTAATATGTAAAAAGTAACATATATGCATAGTGATTTTTTTAATCTCTATGCTCTTTTTTAAAATTGGAAAAATTGATACTAATAATAATTACTAATTTAAAAATTTAAAAAAATGGAAAGTATTTTTTGGTTAGTTCCTGCTTGTTCAGTATTAGCGCTGTCCTTTGCTTGGTACTTCTTTAAGGAGATGATGAAGGCAGATGAAGGAACTGATACTATGAAGAGAATTGCTTTGCACGTTAGAACCGGAGCAATGGCATATCTAAGACAACAATACAAAGTTGTTGGGATAGTATTTATAATATTAACCCTGATTTTTATTCTACTTGCCTATGTTTTAAAGATTCAGAACCCATGGGTACCCTTCGCTTTTATAACTGGAGGTTTTTTTAGTGCTCTATCTGGTTTCTTTGGAATGAAGACAGCAACCTATGCTTCAGCACGTGCTGCAAATGCTGCTCAAAAATCGCTGAATGATGGACTAAAAATTGCTTTTCGTTCAGGAGCAGTAATGGGCTTGGTTGTTGTAGGTTTAGGATTACTTGATATATCGATTTGGTTTTTTGCATTAAATCATATTATTGGTGCTCTTGATAACACAACAAATGCTATCATTGCTAGCGATCCATCAATGAAACTAATTATTATTACTACAACTACACTTACATTTGGTATGGGTGCTTCAACACAAGCTCTTTTTGCTCGTGTTGGTGGCGGTATCTTTACAAAAGCTGCCGATGTTGGTGCCGACTTAGTAGGTAAAGTAGAAGCAGGTATTCCTGAAGATGATCCTCGTAATCCTGCTACTATTGCCGATAACGTAGGTGATAACGTAGGAGATGTTGCCGGTATGGGAGCTGACCTTTATGAATCATATTGCGGTTCAATCCTTTCAACTGCTGCATTAGGTGCTTCTGGATTTACTTTAGCAAGTTTGACATCTGCCGGATTTATTTATACATCAGAACAAGCTGCAACAATTCAGTTCAGAGCTGTTATTGCTCCAATGTTAATAGCTGCTGTTGGTATCATACTATCTATACTTGGAATTTTTATGGTTCGTACAAAAGAAGGTGCTACCCAAAAACAATTATTAGCAGCTTTAGCTCGTGGTGTTAATATTAGCTCTGTATTTATTGCAATATTTTCATTCTTAATCCTTTGGTATCTTGATTTACCAAACTATGTAGGAATTTGGGGCGCAATGATTATTGGATTAATTGCTGGTATTGGTATAGGTAAATCAACGGAGTACTATACTTCATCGGCTTATAAACCAACCCAAAGAATCGCATCATCATCTCAAACCGGACCTGCTACAGTTATTATTAATGGTA
>DQHR01000144.1 GCA_003531155.1 Bacteroidales bacterium
GCCGCGGGGGTTATCATAATTCACGAAACAGATGCTGCATCGTATCCTTGGAGTGTAGTTCAGAATAGCTGGGCTCTTTCGAGATTCTATTTGGCAAATAATATTGTTACAAAATCGGGATTGCAATTTCAGAGCTGGATTAGCAATGAGGGAGCTCATAAATTATTAGGTTTATCGGAATTGCCTTATGATAAAGCTATTTCTGATGCATCGAAACGCGGTTTTACTGCTATTCCATTAAAACTTAAAATTGATATTAGCTTCGCAAATGAGGTTAAGAAAATCAATTCTAAAAATATTGTTGCAATGATTCCTGGCTCGGAGCATCCCGAGGAGTTTATTATTTACACCGCACACTGGGATCATTTTGGAATAAACCTAAATTTCAAAGGAGATTCAATACTTAACGGAGCCCTTGATAATGCCACGGGAACAGCAGGATTAATTGCTATAGCGAAGGCTTTTGCAAATCAAAAAGTAAAGCCAAAGCGCTCCATTTTATTTATGGCTACAACCTGCGAGGAGCAAGGGTTACTCGGGAGTCAGTTTTATGCTGAAAACCCACTATATCCTCTCAATAAAACCATAGCAGTGATTAATATGGATGTGCTTAATGTTTTTGGAAAAACAAAAGACATGATCATTTCGGGTTATGGTTTTTCAGAACTCGACAATTATGCCATAGAAGTGTTAACTAAGCATAATAGAATTGCAAAAGCAGACAGAAATTCAACCGGCGGTGGCTACTATCGTTCCGATCATTTCAGTTTTTCAAAGGTAGGCGTACCTACTATTAGTTTAACATCTGGCAATAATTTTATCGATGCAAGTAAGATAGATATTATTAATGCTAATCGAAAAAAGGTATTTGGAACTTATCATAAACCATCGGATAACTACGACCCTACTATATGGGTATTTGATGGCATGGTTGACGATTTGAATGTTTACTTTGAGCTAGGCTATATGCTTAGTCAAACAGATAAATATCCTAATTGGAACCATGGTATTGTATACAAATCCAAAAGAGATGAAATGATGAATTAATTCATTTCATTACATTGTATGCGGAAGTATTTTTTCTAAAAGTCTAAGGAGGAAAAACTTGTCAATAGGTTTTGGAACAAAACCAGAAAATCCTGCCGCTTGAATTTTGGATTCATCCCCTTTCATTACAGAGGCTGAAATTGCAATAACAGGTAAGTTTTTGAAAAAACTTGACTCCTTTATTTTTTTTAATAATTCATACCCATTCATCTTTGGCATTTTGATGTCTGTTATTATCAATTCAGGTTGTTGTAACTTAATTTTATCCAATGCGGACTGACCACTTGATGCCGTTATGACTTTAACGTTATGTGGTTTAAGGATTTCTTTTAAAAGTATGAGATTAGAAAGATTATCGTCAACTATAAGGATTAAAGGGTTGTGAAACTGAATTTTTTTAAGTTCTTCATATTCTCGGGTTTCGTCAACCTGCTTATCATTGCTAATTTCAAGGTTAAAGAAATCTAAGGTAAAGGTGCTCCCCTCTCCAACTTTACTTTCGAGAGTTATGATGCCCCCCATAAGTTCCATAAGTCTTTTGGTTATTGTTAAACCTAACCCCGTTCCTGTTGCTAATTGTTGCATTTCAGAATCAACCTGAACAAACGGATCGAAAACTTGCTTCAGTTTATCTTGAGGAATTCCAACACCTGTATCAGCAATTTTAATTATTAGATGATGAATTGGGCTGTTTCGTTCTGATTTTGAATCAACGGATAGCGTAATTTTGCCTGTTTCGGTAAACTTAATGGCATTTCCCACTATATTGACTAAAACTTGCCTAAATCGGGTTTCATCAATGATATAATATTCAGCAACATTTAGCGATATAAATGTTTCCAGTTTAAGATTCTTTTGATTTAAGGTAAGAAAAAATAAATCCTCAATTTCTTTAAAAATGGCTCTAACGCTTGTTGGCTTATTCTTTAGCGTTATTTTTCCTGCCTCTATTTTTGATAGATCGAGCACATCATTAATTAGTTTTAGTAATGTTTTTCCGTTATCAACAATTATTGAGGTGTATTCTTTATCTTCAGGATCAGATGCTCGCTCTTCTAATAATGAGGCAAAACCTAATATAGCATTCATGGGGGTTCGAATTTCATGGCTCATATTAGCTAAAAATTCGCTTTTGGCTCGATTTGCCAAAACAGCCTGATCTTTTGCTATTTTCAGTTCTTTTGCCTTTTCACGCCAAATGTAAGTCAGATATATTAAGCCTGTAATAAAAATTAGTATACATAACGAAACAACCCAAAAAACTCGTGATTCCCAAAATCTTTTATAGTCTAATGTGAAATATTTATTGTAGATAGCTTTTTTTTCCTCAACAGTAATACTGTTTAACCCCTTTTAAAGTATCTGATTTAATATTGGAATATCTTTTCGTGAGGCAATTGAGAAGTCGTAATCGTAATCAATATCGCCTGCAACATGAAGATTTGATATACTCTCTTTATTGGTATAGTAAACTGCAGTTGGCATTTCGGTAATTAATGCGTCGACCCTGCCCATTGATAAGTCAATTATCCCATGTTTGGTGTTTAAAACAGGGACAATTCTAATTCCTAATTCCATTTCACGTAAAAAACTTTCTACAGCATAGCCTTTTACAACTGCAACCTTTTTTCCTATAAGATCTTTGATTGAAATATCCCCAATGTAATCACCTTTTACAATTATTACATTTTTTACAGAGAGATAAGTTGATGTGAAAAGCCAAAAAGTTTTTCTATATGGTGTTTTTTGGACACAAGGTGCAATGTCGTACTGATATTTTGCACCATCTTTTACAAGGTCTTCCCATGAATTGTATCGTAATACTTTAAATTTTATATTTAATCGTTTCTCAATGATCTTTATGTATTCAGATGCAATCCCTTGATAATCATTTTTTTCATCGAAAAATTCTATAGGAGGGAAATTTGGATCGGGAGCTACAATTAAAACACGATTTAATGAATCAAGCCAAGCTCTNNCTTCTTTGTAAGGAGATCAGATGAGTTTTCAATCTTTTGGCAGTTCAAAAGCAAGAAAGGCAGAGATATAAAAACTATCCAAATTTTCAATCTCATAGCTTAAAGAATGGAAATTGATAACAATTATGTAGCTAATATCGATTGTTTTTCAGAAAATCTCGAATAATCGTATCGAAAAAATGAAAAGATTGTTTTAAATCATTGAACTCTGAGTATAAAGCCACTGCTATGAACTGTAATTATTTCTACTCTTGTGTCGTCGGCGAAATACTTACGTAGTTTCGATATGTAAACATCCATACTCCTTGCTGTAAAATAGTTACTATCGCCCCATATTTTCTCAAGGGCCTTATCTTTGCTAAGCACTCTATTATTGTTTTTCCAAAGTAGTTCAAGAAGTTCAGCTTCCTTGGGTGAGAGTTTGTATTCCAATTCCCCTTTTGATAAAGTTCGTGCGCTGGTATCAAAAATGTAACTGGCAATGTTAATCTTAGTTTCTGTGAGTAATGGTATTGCATTTCGATCGTTACGGCGCAGTATAGCTTTAATTTTAAGAAGAAGTACCTCTGAGTCAAATGGTTTTGTGATGTAATCATCAGCTCCTAAATCGAATCCTTTAACAACATCCTCTTTAAGTGATTTGGCTGTTAGGAAGACAAAAGGAACTTGCGAATCGGTTGCCCTAATAAACGATGCCAATTCATACCCATCTAGGTTGGGTAACATAATATCGAGCACACACAAATTATACTCTTTTGGTTTAAAAACGCTTCGGGCTCGAGCTCCGTCGCTAACCAGTACTACTTCGAAGTCGTTGAGTTCGAGGTAGGCTTTAAGCACTGCCCCAAAGTTCAGATCGTCTTCAACTAAAAATATCTTGCCCTCTTTACTCATTGCTATTAACTTTAAATGGGAAGAATAAAGTAAATGTGCTGCCTTTTTCTGGTTCGCTACGAAGTTGTACCATACCCCCGTGGAGCTCTGTTATTTCCTTTACATTGCTTAAGCCCAAACCAAATCCTTTAATATTATGTACATCGCCTTGTGATACCCTGTAAAATTTTTCAAAAACCCTTTGTTGCTCGCTCCTATTCATTCCAATTCCATTATCTTCAACTGAAAGCGATATCCCTCCGGGGAGTTTTTTCAGTTTAATTTCAACTTTAGGAGCAGATGAAGAATACTTTATGGCATTATCAATAAGATTAAATATTACATTTTCCATTAGGTTTTCATCGGCAATCATTGTAATATCAGTAAATATATCAAAATGAATAGATCCTCCCCTTGCTTCTGCTTGAATGGCCATCTGCTCTCCAACTTTTTCGGTTAGTAGTGATAAATTGATTTCTTTAAGATTAAGTTTAAGGGTCTTTCGTTCAAGCCTTGCTGTTTGCAAAACGCTTTCGACAAGTTTATTCATGCGAGAGTTTTCTTCACGGATAATTGTTGTGAAATATTTTACTGTTTCAGGTTTATCAATGACTTTGGGATTATCAATTGAGTCGGAGGCAAGGCTAATGGTAGCTATAGGCGTTTTCAGCTCATGGGTCATATTGTTGATAAAATCAGCTTTCATTTCAGCTAATTTCTTCTGTTTTATAATGGTTACAAGGGTTATTGCAAATGTAAGAAAAACGATAAGTGTAAAAAAAAGCGATGCAGAAATAGGTAGTATAGCCGATTTGTATATTGAAAAATCTTTATCAGGGAATTTAACTTCTATATAGTCATTAAGGGGTATGATATTATTTGGGAAAAGACGAGTTTTATAAACCGATTTGTTTGGTTCTGAATTGTAATTTTGGCTTGAGTAAACTATTTTCCGTACTGAATCAATATTTACCAATGCATATTCAAAAGGGTTCATTACCCCTTTATTTTTAAGTTCAATGCTTAAAAGATTATGAAATTCTTCAAAGTTGACCCTATCCTTTAGTTCCATTTTACGTGCGCCAATTTCGTAAGCAAATTGATTTAAGGCTTGTTCCTGCCTTTTCCGTTGTTGCTCAATTTTCTTTCCATTTAGGGCAATTATTTTTTTATTTAATTGTTGATGATTCAACGAATCAATGCGATGTTTGATTTTACTATTTTGAATATTTTTTCTCCTCGTAATATATTGATTATATAGAGGGTATGTGTTTTCGACGACAATATCTTCAACCGGTGGTGGGGGAGGAGGAGGTATTAATTTGGATGGGAAATTATTAAAATCCACAGTATCAGGCTTCCCATTAGTGATGATAATAATCTTGGATTCTGATCCTTTACGAAATATTTTTATTGCCCTATCCACAGTGTCAACAGAACTTTTTGTTAAGGAAATACTAGGAAATGCCTTAGCAATTTTAATGTTTCCGAGTCCTTTACTTATATTTTTATATTGGTTTAGTTTTACCCTTTCAAACGAATCGAGATATTTTAGTTTTAACTCTTTTTCATCTTGATCACTAGGTATGTATGTGTTAAGTTCAAGATCAAAGAACTCATCGTCGAGGGGTTCTATAGAGTCAATTAAGTTATCCTCGTCTTGAGTCAATTCGTAGTAGGTATCAACTTGTTCGTGATACTCACTTCTTGTAAACTCTCTTGTAGGTTTTGCTCTATGTGACCAAGTGGTTGAATCATAATAAAAACTTCTGCTGTATTGAGGATTCCAAAATTGATTCTGGATGGGGATTGAAAACTTAATATTTTTTTCTTTCTCTAATTTATCTACTACTGATGTTAACGTTTCATTTACAGCTCGATCAAAGTTTTCCTCGTTTAACTTAATGGTTTTGAGCATCCAATGCACTTGCATTAGCGTAATTCCTGTAATGGATAAACCCATTAAGGCTATAATCAGGAATATTTTTTTGCGATTCATGACTCAAAAATACAAAAAGGAAGTTCTATTGTGGGCAATTTTAACGTTTCGTTAACTGGTTTTAACTACATGTTAGCTATAATTCGGCTCAAAAGGATTTAGCTTTGTTCCGTAATCAAAAATTTAAAATACCATGAAAGCAAATCGATTATTTAATAAAGCAATATTAGCCTTGGCCATTATCGGACTTGTAGGCTTTTGCATAAATAAAACATATGCGCAACAAGTAAAAAAGAAAATTATTAGAGTGATTGAAGATGATGGTAAAGGAGAGAAGGTGGTAAAAGAGTATGATATTACCAACAATAGGCAGAAGTTTGATAGTATTAGCAGAGATGTTCGTAAGATGATGCGAATTGAGCGTATTAATATGGATTCTTTGCAAGAAATAGTGATGCGCAGCATGCCTCATAGAATTGAGTTTCCGCCAATTCCTGATGTTCCTGAACCACCTTTTTTTGATTTAGGATTTGATAATCATACAAATCATTTGTTTGAGTGGAATGACGATAACGATTTTGAGTTTGAAATGCCCGATTTTGAACCCCAAGGACCAAAGGTTTTTTACAGTGAAAAGAGCTTAGACAAGAGTGGCGATTTAGACAAAATGCTTCAGGATTTAGAAAATGGTTCTTTTGATCCTGCTAAGTATAACATGAAAGAGGTTGAGAAGGATAAAATAAAAGATTTTAAATTAAACGGGAAAGGTGATATTATTATTTTAGGTGATAATCATGTTGCTACGTTCCCTCGATATTACAAAACTGGCAAAGATTTTGAAAAACAATATAGAAAATTGAGGCATACAGGTAGAGGCAATAGATTCTATTTTTATTCCGATTCATTAAGTGGTGATGGAAAGGTTAAAATGTTTACAATTGAATCATCTGACGATAATGATCCCGATAACGATCATGTTATTGTTCTCAAGTCAAAAGGCAAAACCGGAAAACTTAAGTATGATATTGAAGGCAGTAATAGCAAGCAACGAAGGATGATTGTTATAGCAAATGATAATGGAGTAACCAAGTTTTCATTCACAAACCCTACTTCTGACGATTTAAAAATGCTCGAAAAAGCTGGGTTTGCGAAGTTTGATGAATCGAAACTTTTACCTGAAGAATCACTGCTTTTAATTCCTCAAGAGGAACGTGATAAGTATAAAATCACCTTTAAATCTAATGAATCTGGAAAGGTTAAAGTTGTATTAGCCGATGATAAGGGAAAAGCAATTAAAACGGAAGAATTTGATTACTCGAAAGGTAAGTTTGAAAAAGATATTGAGATAAAAGATTTGAATTCAGGGGTTTATTACATTCAGGCTCAGCAAAACAGCAAAACCTCCACAAACAAGTTGAAAGTTACAAAGGAGTAATAGGGTATCTAAATAAAAACGCAGAGATATTTTTCATCTCTGCGTTTTTTTATAAGTAAGCTTTTATTTTTCGTGTTAGAGCTGAAGCAAAAACAAAGTCATTGAACTCTTTATTATCACTGTGAAGTACGTCATCTTTTGTGCCCTCCCACCATTTTTCACCTTTGTATATATAAATAATTTTATCGCCAATACCCATTACCGAGTTCATATCGTGGGTATTAACTACAGTAGTAATGTCAAACTCCTCGGTAATCTCCTTAATTAGTTCATCAATCAGAATCGATGTTTTAGGATCGAGGCCTGAATTCGGTTCATCACAGAACAAGAATCGTGGATTAAGGGCTATTGCTCTAGCAATGGCAACTCTCTTCTGCATTCCGCCGCTAATCTCGGCTGGGAAAAGATGATTAAAGTTAATGATATTTACTCTTTTTAAACAGAAGTTAACTCGCTCAAGTTTCTCCTCCAATGACCAATCTGTAAACATATCAAGAGGAAACATAACATTTTCCTCCACGGTAGAAGAATCGAAAAGTGCGCCTGCTTGGAAAAGCATACCTATCTGCTTTCTTATTTCCTTTTTCTCTTTAAAGCTAGCCTTATTGAAAAGAGTTTCTTCATAGTAAATATCGCCTCTATCAACCTCATACAGCCCAACAAGGCACTTTAGAAGAACAGTTTTACCCGAACCACTTTGACCAATGATTAGGTTTGTTTTACCTTTTTCAAAGGTTGCGCTGATATTTTTTAAAACATCATGATCGCCAAATGATTTTGATACATTGTTTACACGAATCATGACAAAAGAAGTTGTGTTAAAATTAAATTAAAAAGGAGAATTGCCACGCTGCTGGCAACTACCGCTCTAGTACTAGCTCTACCAACTTCCAGAGAACCTCCTTCAACATTGTATCCCTGAAATGCAGATATAGTTGTTATCAAGAATGCAAAAACAACAGTCTTAATCAAAGCGTAGGTAATGTAATAGGGGATAAAGGCATATTGTATACCATTGATATACTCCTGGGTGGTTACAACACCAGTAAATACGCCTACGGACCAACCTCCAATAATTCCAACTACAATACTTAACATCGTAAGAAATGGGTTGAAAAATATTGTTGCAATAATTTTTGGTAGAATCAAATAGCTCGCTGAGTTCACTCCCATTACCTCAAGGGCATCAATTTGTTGGGATACTCTCATGGTTCCTATTTCCGAAGCGATATTTGAGCCAACTTTCCCCGCTAAAATTAATCCTACAATTGTTGATGAGAACTCTAGCAAAATACTATCGCGTGCAGCCAAGCCAATTAAATAAGAAGGGAGGAATGGATTTTCTGTATTGTAAGCAGTTTGAATTGTTATAACTGCACCCATAAAGGCAGAAATAACAGCAACAATACCAATAGAGTTTAGACCTAACTTGTCAATCTCTTTAATTGTAAGTTTATAGTAAATCATTCTCTTCTCGGGTTTAGCAAACACCTTTCCCAGAAGCAGAAAATATGAACCGACAAGTGTAAAAATTCTCATAATAACCTCAAAGGTAGTTTACATTTTTATATTGACGAAATTAAAGACATCAAAATATCGCTATGGCTTAGTGTTAATCGTTGTTAAAGGATATGCGGTATATGAAAAGGCTTATAACACAAATATGTTTATTACA
>DQHR01000194.1 GCA_003531155.1 Bacteroidales bacterium
GTTTTGCAATACAGCATTTAGAATTGCACCTCCACTTAGCATTTCTACAGATGAATGTTTGGATGCTGCTGAATTATTGATAAAATCATTAGATGAAATTATTTAGAACTATGTATTGCTCTCGTATTTGGCTTGTTAGTATGCTTTTGTTTTTTTCAATATTTACAGTCGGAGCACAGGAACTCCCACTTAAATCGGTTGAAGATAGTTTAGCTACATTGATGAAAAAGATTTATAGTGATTCACCTGTATCTGTTAGGGAAATGGCTAATGATGAATTTATCAAACTTTTTGAAGCTACAGTTGCGAGAGTGGATGCATTCGATTACCCTTTTGACTCGTTAAAGTATATTGGTAAGGTAGTTTCTGAAGATAAAAAGATTAAGGTTTTTTCATGGAATTTTCCCCTTTCGGGAGGATATCAAAAATATTATGGATTTATTCTTTTAAAAAATAAGAAGGGTGAGTTAAGATTAGTTGAACTTACTGATAATCGTAAGGTTATTGGGAACCCTATTAAAGATATTCTTTCTCCAAATAGCTGGATGGGGGCTTTGTACTATTCAGTAATTGATGCTTCTTATAAAGGACAGACTTATTATGTTCTGCTAGGTTTTGATTTTAACAATCTTTTTACATCAAAAAAGATAATTGATGTTCTAAGAATTGGTGAACGAGGTGAGTTGACTTTTGGTTCTGATGTGTTTTATGTTGGAGAGTCAAGTCTTAGCCGAATTATTTTTGAATTTTCAGCAAGAGCAACGATGATGCTAAGGTATATACCAGAATCGCAAACAATTGTATTTGATCACCTGTCGCCATCAAGACCTGATTATGCCGAAAACTTTCAATACTATGGACCTGATTTTTCATACGATGGCTTTAGGTTCGAAAAGGGGAAATGGGTGTATGTTAGGAATCTGGATCTGAGAAACCCCAAAAGAGAACCTGTAAAACCAATCAAGAGTGATGAAAATTTTGTTCAACCTGGGTTTATATACAAGAGTAAAGGCGGACTACCCATGATAATTAAAAAGTAATGGTTATGCTTAAAACTAAAATCGATACTAATATCTTTTTGGTAGATCATAACGTTGATTTTACCAGGGCGATCCATTCTAGTATTGATAATCCAGAAAAGTACAATATTGAATCGTTTACATCAGGTGAGAAATTTATTGAGTTTTTATCAAAGTATAAGTTTAATAGTAATGAGGTTATCATTGTTTTTTTAGGTTATAAATACTTCGATGAAGGAAATAATACACTGATGAATGGTGTAGAAATTCTTGAAGCAACCAAGTCTATTAACAAAGATATCGAAGTTGTAATGCTGACCGGAGAGGATGAAGGTGCTTTTGGTTCGTACGTGATGAAGAGCGGTGCATATGCGTTTATACCTAAAAATGAGAATATACATCTAAGAATTAATAACATTGTTATGGGCATCATAAGCCAAAAGCGGTTAGCCCAAAAAAGGCATAGTTTTAATATCTCTTTAAGAATTTTAATTGGCTATGTTCTGCTTGTTGTAATTATTTGGATTATATACCGATACTTCTACTACGAACTTTAAAAGTATCATTAAACTTTATTAATAAAGTGACTATTTGTCAGCCCTTATGAAGTGGCACTTCTTTTGAAATGCTGCTCAAAAAAATATTTGTTTAACCAATAAATAGTTTTAAAAATGCAAAAAGGTAAGATTAATGTTACCACCGAGAACATATTCCCGATAATCAAAAAGTTTCTCTATTCAGATCACGAGATATTTCTTCGTGAACTTATTTCCAATGCTGTTGATGCAACTCAAAAGCTAAAAACACTTGCATCGGTTGGTGAGTATAAAGGAGAGGTTGGTGATGTAACAATTAACGTTAAAGTTGATAAAAGTGCTGGAACTATCACTATCTCCGATAAAGGTGTTGGGATGACAGCTGAAGAGATAGAGAAATATATCAATCAAATTGCCTTTTCGGGAGCCGAAGAATTTCTTGAAAAGTATAAAAATCAGGCTAATGCNNCATAATCGGACATTTTGGCTTAGGTTTCTACTCATCATTTATGGTGAGTGATAAAGTTGAGATAATCACTAAATCGTTTCGCGATGATTCAAAAGCTGTTCGTTGGGAATGCGATGGTACGCCCGATTATACTCTTGAGGAGACCGAGCGCAGCGATAGAGGTACTGATATTATCCTTTATATTAATGATGATTCTAAAGAATTCCTCGATGATTTTAAGATTGACGGACTTTTAAAGAAGTATTGCCGCTATCTCCCTGTTCAGATTGCGTTTGGAACGGAGAAAGAGTGGAAGGATGGGAAAGAAATTGATACCCAGAAGGCAAAAATAATTAACGATATCAATCCTCTTTGGACTCGCAAACCTGTTGATTTAAAGGATGAGGATTATAAGGAGTTTTATCACGATTTATACCCTGTAGCGGAAGAGCCACTCTTTAATATTCATTTAAATGTTGACTACCCATTCAACCTGACAGGCGTTTTATATTTTCCAAGGATTAAAACAAACTTTGATATTCAAAAGAATAAGATTCAGCTTTATTGCAATCAGGTCTATGTTACCGATTCTGTTGAAGGAATTGTACCCGAGTTTCTAACTCTTCTGCATGGAGTCATTGATTCTCCAGACATCCCTCTAAATGTATCGCGTAGCTATCTTCAAAGCGATTCAAATGTTAAGAAAATTTCGAGCCACATTACTAAAAAGGTTGCAGATAGACTTCAAGAAATTTTCAAAAACGATAGAGCACAATTTGAGAAAAAGTGGGATGATCTTAAACTTTTCATCACTTATGGAATGATTACTGATGAGAAGTTTTACGAAAGAGCAGAGAAGTTCTCGCTATTTAAAAACGTTGATGGTAAGTATTTTACGTTTGAGGAGTACGAGAAGTTGATTAAAGAGAACCAGACAGATAAGAACAAAACCCTCATTTATCTTTACGCAAACAATAAAGAAGAGCAGTTCAGCTATATTGAGGCTGCACAAAATAAAGGGTATGATGTTTTGATGATGGATGGTCAATTAGATCCACATTTAATCAATAGTCTTGAGTCTAAGTTAAAAGACACTCGTTTTGTTCGGGTTGATTCAGATGTTGTTGATAAACTAATTGCAAAGGAGGAGAGTAAAGAGGTTAGTTTGCCTGTTGATGAGCAGAATGATATCCGTTCGGTATTTGAGGGTGCTTTGCCAGAAAATTCTCACTATTGGGTTTCATTTGAAGAGTTGGGCGAAACATCACAACCAGTTATTATTACTCGATCAGAATTCATGCGTCGAATGAAAGATATGGCAGCAATGAATCCCGCAGCCAATTTTTATGGTAACATGCCTGATAGTTTAAACTTGGTTGTAAATGTATCGCATCCGCTGATTAAATCGGTAATAGATTCGAAGGAAAAAAATGTTGGGGTTAAAGTTGAAGATCTGAATAAACAACTTAAACCTGTGGAATTGAAGGTTGAAGAGCTTAAGAAAGCATCAAAAGACAAGAAAGATGAAGAAATCTCGCAAGCAGATAAGGATTTGCTTTTAGAGACTGAAAAGCAGTTGTCGATGCTAAAGGATGAAAAAACTAATATTCTTAAGACTTATGGTAAAGATGAAAAACTTGTAAAGCAGTTAATAGACCTTGCATTACTTGCTAATAATATGTTAAAAGGCGAAGATTTAAGTCGATTTGTAAAACGGAGTGTGGATATGATAAAACTGTAATTTTCAAATTATTACTAATAAATAGCCCCAACATAATGTTGGGGCTATTTGTTTTATTTAGTAAATTACATAAGCTTCTTGCCACCAGGTTTTTTCATAACCATAGGCGATATAGCCAAAACCAGCAGTTCCCCAACTTGTTCCCCAAGAGTTCATGAATTTGAAAGCACCCTTAGTATCATCATAACCTACTACACAGTAGCAATGACCACCCAAAGAACTTCCTACAAAAGTTGATAATACTTGATTGTTTGTTAGGTTCATGAAGCCATTGCTTACTGGACCAGCAACAATAACAGGCTTTCCTGATGCTAAGAAACTCTTAATTGCATCGGTATTTAAAGCTACAGTACTATAACTGGAAATCTTATAAGCTGCTGCTGCAGTTTTTTGAGCTGTTGTTGGAAGAGTTGTACACTTAACATCAGTGTATGGCATTAAAGACCATGTGCATACTCCTTGTGATTTTAGTAAATCCAAACCTCTTGTAACATATGAACCAGAGGTACATTGGCGTTTCACTTTAATCTGGTTGTATACATACTCAGGGCTAAAAATATTTACGCTTGTACTCCATGATGCTGGATGGCTTGCTTGCCAATCAATACTTCTTGCAGCATAGGTTGTTCCCCAAGCAACACAAGATCCTTCTCCACCTTGGTTACCAACTGGGGGAACGTTAATGTTAACAGTAGCCTTAAGTTCAACTGAAGGAACTTTTGCTACAGGAATCCTTGCGTACTCTTCAGCAGGAAGTAGTTCACATCCTAGCGAGTGATAATCAACAAGCATTTCCTCCTGTGTTTTAACATCAGCTTGTGATGATTTCTCACACGAGTTCATCATAAAAAATCCTAAGCCAACTACAGCTAGGACTAAAGCAATCTTTTTCATAATTTAATTAGGTTAGGTTAGTAAAAACAGATGTAAGTTCAACCTTTTTGCAATTCAAGTCAACATCTAGTTGTAGAATAGGGCACTTTTTCTGAACAATATTTTGTATCTTTCATTAAATTAACATATTAAGGCAGTCAAAAAAAAATAACGAGAATTAATATATAGATTTTCACCTAATTCTTAAAAAAACCTCTTTGTACTTAATTTCTCCCAATTCATCTTCATAATTTATGAATTATCTTTTTTTGGATATTCCTTTGTATCCAAATTATAAACAGTTATGAGAAAGTATTTTACACTATTATTAGTATTATTAGGTCTTAACGTTTATTCCACTCCAATAACTCAAACTGTAAGAGGAGTAATAATAGACAAGCTAACAAAAACACCTATTCCCGGAGCAAATGTTGTTATTTTAAATACCAACCCGCTTAAAGGAACAACAACTGACGATTTAGGTCGATTTAAGATTGATGAGGTCGAAATTGGAAGAATAAATGTTAGAATAACTTTCGTTGGGTATTACGAAATAAGTTTAACCAATGTAAACCTTCAATCGGGGAAAGAGCTAGTTCTTAACATAGAAATGGAAGAGCAAGTAGTTATGGGGGAAGAGATTGTCGTTAAGGCTAGAGTTGATAAAACCACAACGCTAAATAAGTTATCGATAGTTAGTGCAAGAGGTTTTACAATCGAAGAAACTGAACGATATGCAGGCAGTCGAAATGATGTTGCTCGAATGGCATCAAACTACGCAGGTGTGGTAGGCAATAACGACTCTAGAAACGATATTATCATTAGAGGGAATTCCCCTAGTGGTTTACTTTGGAAGCTCGATGGCATTGATATCCCTAACCCAAATCACTTTGGAGCATCTGGCACTACTGGTGGACCTGTAAGTATGCTTAACAATACTCTTCTCGATAACTCCGATTTTTTTACAGGTGCTTTTCCAGCCGAATACGGTAATGCTATTGCTGGGGTTTTCGATCTGAAGATGCGTAGTGGTAATAATGAAAAGTTTGAGTTTTTAGGTCAAGTTGGTTTCAACGGGTTTGAGTTAGGTGCTGAAGGCCCCATTTCAAAGAAAAATGGCTCATCTTTCTTGGTCAACTACCGTTACTCAACCCTTGGCGTTATGGACAAAATGGGAATGGATTTTGGAACATCTGGAATACCATACTATCAGGATTTATCATTTAAAATTAATATGCCCCGAACAGCTATTGGCTCAATCTCGATTTTTGGGTTAGGAGGTATAAGCGATATTAAACTATGGGATAGCAAGAAAGATACAGCCGATAAGAAAATTGATTTTTATGGTGGAGAGGGTTTTGATTTAACAAATGGGAGTGATATGGGCGTTATTGGCATCAACCATACCTATATTTTTAATGATAAGACATATTTAAAATCAAGTATATCAGCCTCGGCTCATCGTTTTACAACAGTTATCGATTCGTTAACCCCAAAAACAACCATAAAAAATCCTTGGTATAGGAATGATTTTATTGATTTAAAATTTATTTACTCCACATTCCTAAACCGCAAAATTAATAACCGACATAGTATAAAAGTCGGAATTGATTTAAATAATCTTCGATTTAACTATGTTGACAGCGTATACAAACTTTTAGATGGTGAATTTAAAACCATAAGAAATATTGATGGCTCAACGTGGTTAATTCAGCCATATGCTCAGTGGCAATATAAAATAAGCAATAGCGTAACATTCAATGCAGGAACGCACCTAACATACCTGGAACTAAACAAAAAATCTTTGTTTGAGCCTAGGCTTGGTGTTAGATGGAAAGCAGGAAGTAGATCAGCATTTAGCCTTGGTTATGGATTGCATAGCCAAGTTGTTCCTTTGCAAGTGCTTTTTAGTCTCGCAAAAAGAAACGATGGCACATATGTTTCGCCTAACAAAAATCTCGATTTAATCCGAAGTCATCACCTTGTATTAGGTTACGATTATAGAATAAACGAGTTTACAAGGTTAAAAGCCGAAATATACTATCAGAGAATATCAAAAGCAGCGGTTAATAGAGCAAAGGAGAGTTCTTATTCCATTCTAAATGAAGGAGCCGATTTTGGTGTTTGGGCTCCTGATAGTTTAGAAAGTACTGGAACTGGACAAAATTATGGAATAGAACTCACCCTTGAGCATTTCCTAAACAAAGGATTTTACTTCTTGATCACAACTTCAATTTTCGATTCGCGATATAAGGGAAGTAATAATATTGAAAATAGCACAGCATTTAATAATAACTTTATTGTAAACGGTTTAATTGGCAAAGAGTTCAAGTTCAACTCAAAATCGGGAAAATCAACCAAATCGTTAAGTATTGATATTAAAACAACATATGCCGGAGGTAAGAGAGAAACTGCATGGAAAGCAATTCTGATGCCTGATAATCAATATTACCAAGATTTTGATGATAACAAAGCATACTCAATTAAGCTAAAAGATTACTTTAGGACAGATTTCCGCATTGCCTTCAAGCTCAATAAATCAGGGTTTACACAGGAATGGGGTATTGAAATCACGAATCTTTTCGATAATAGAAACGTTTATAGCAATAAATTTAATAAACTTACTGGCCAAGGAAGTAACACCTATCAACTTGGTTTTATGCTTGTACCCCAATACCGGATTATATTTTAAAAAGATGTTTAACTACTTTTTCACAACAAAATCGTTAGCGCAAAACAGGTGGGTTCTAATAGTTGGAATAACGACTATTACATTGGGAGCACCATTTATCTTTAACGAGTACGAAAAGGATTTTTTCACAATAAAATCTTTGCTAAGCGTTGCAGGATCATTGTTTACCACAATAATAATGTGGTTTGGGGTATTGACAATAGTAAAATATTTATGGAAAAACTTCCCTTGGGAGAAAGATCCGTTAAAGCATCTAATAATTGAAATACTTGCAATACTCGCCTATACCTTTGCTGTGGGAGCAATTTTTTATTCAATAAATACACTTTACCCTTTAGAGTCTTTCGAGAAAAACTTTCGATTATCTATTTTCTTTACACTTACCCTTACCTTCTTTATTACCTCTATTACCGAGGGCTTTTTCTTTTTCATGAAATGGAAAGAGACACTTTTAATGACCGAGAAACTTGAAAAAGATAATATTCGTAGCCAGTACGAGACTCTTAAGAGTCAAATAAACCCTCATTTTCTATTTAATAATTTAAATACGCTAGCAAGTTTAATAGAGGATAACCCAAAACTAGCTGTTGAGTATGTACAACAAACAGCAGATTATTATCGATCAATTTTAAATTTGAAAGATAAGGAGATAATAAGGCTCGATGAGGAAATAGAACTTATTAAAACATTCTATACACTTCAGAAAAACAGGTATGGCAATAATCTTAGATTAAATATTAAACTTGATAAGGTTGACTATAACTCGTTTGTAGCTCCGCTTGCATTACAAATGCTTGTTGAAAATGCCATTAAGCATAATATTATTTCAAAAGAGAAGCCCTTAAACATTGATCTCTATACAAAGGACAACCTAATAATTGTAAGCAATAATTTACAAAAAAGGGAATTAGATCAAGCATCAACTCGTTTTGGATTAAAAAATATTATTGAACGTTATTCATTCCTTTCGAGTAAAAACATTGATATTTCAGAGAACGATTCTACCTTTACTGTATCAATTCCCATTCTAACCATGTAGTATGAAGGTTTTGATTGTTGAAGACGAAGTAGCAGCTGCCCGCCGATTGGCAAAGATGCTACAAAGCGTTGCTCCTGATGCGGAGCTACTTGCTGTAACTGATAGCATATCATCAACGGTAAGTTGGTTAAATGAGCAAGGTGAGCCAGATTTAATGCTTATGGATATTCACCTAGCCGATGGATCGAGTTTTAGAGTTTTTGATCAGGTTAAGGTCAAATGTCCAATAATCTTTACAACGGCATATGATCAGTACGCTATTCAGGCTTTTAAGGTAAATAGCATCGATTACTTGCTTAAGCCGATAAAAGAAACAGAGTTGAGCTTTGCCCTAGCAAAATTCAATGAGAAGATTGGTAGCTCTGCCCATATTGATNNGTTTGCTGATAAACTGAAATCAATAGATGTTAATACAATAGCATTCTTTACTGCTCTCGAAAAATCTGTTTACTTAGTAACTGAGGATAACCATCGCTATGCCATTGATTATACACTTGAAAAACTTGAAGAGGTGGTTAATCCGAAAATCTTTTATAGAATAAATCGTAAGTTTATAGTCAATATTTCTGCAATTAAAGGCATGTATACTTACTCTAAATCGAGAGTAAAGGTAGAACTAAAACCTGATCCTGAGACCGAGGTAATAGTAAGTTCTGAGAGATCTTCGGGGTTTAAGGATTGGTTGAATCAGTAATAATGAGAGTAATATGAAAACAGCAGCGGTTTTTGGAGCAACAGGATTAATAGGCACTCATCTTGTTCAACTTCTTTGCAATAGCAACGAGTATGGGAAAGTTTATTCATTTGCTCGTCGTAAACCCGAGAATCAACCTGAGAAAGTAGAGTATATCGATTTTTTGACTGATTTGCTTAAAATCCCAAATGATGTTGATACTGTTTTTGTTTGCCTTGGAACAACAATAAAGAAAGCGGGAACACAAGAAGCATTTCTAAAAATTGATTATGATATGGTTGTTGAGATTGCCAAGCAATCAAAATTATCGAATGTAAAACGATTTATTGTAGTCAGTTCAATTGGAGCTAATCCGAATACCAATAACTTTTATTTGCAAACAAAAGGGAGAATGGAAGAGGCTGTAAAACAACTACAAATTGATTATTGTGGAATTGTTCGCCCATCGCTTTTATTTGGTAATAGGATTGAATTTCGCTTTGGCGAAAGGGTTGCCATTGCACTATTCAAAATATTTAGTTTTATATTTGTCGGCCCATTAAAAAAATACAAAGGGATTTACGCTGAAGATGTAGCAAAAGGCATGATAATGCTTGCTCGAAGCGAAATGGGTAATGTAACAATTGAATCAAATATCATTAAACAACTGGCAGATGAGTACACAAAGCAACAATAGTGAGTTCTTTCAGAAATTGATTAGCAATAGACAAAGCGTTCGCGCTTACAAGCCCGATGCT
The DNA here is from genome assembly GCA_003531155.1 of Bacteroidales bacterium. GTDB lineage: Bacteria > Bacteroidota > Bacteroidia > Bacteroidales > Tenuifilaceae > UBA8529. The sequence continues at coordinate 9,780 of DQHR01000194.1, forward strand.
GTTGAGAAAGAAAAAATTGATAGAATTCTTGAGGCTGGACGGATATCACCGTCTGCATGTAATGCTCAACCTTGGAAGTTTATTGTTGTTGACGAACCAGAATTGAAGAATAATATTGCTGATGCAACCTCAAATAGGGTTATTGGTATTAACCACTTTACAAAGCAAGCACCCGTTCATATTGTTGTTGTACTTGAACCCGCTAACTTCAACTCTAATTTTGGAAGCATTATGAAGGATAAAAATCTTCCATTAATAGATATTGGAATTGCAGCAGCACACCTTTGCCTGCAGGCAACTGCCGAAGGACTTGGAACCTGTATTTTAGGCTGGTTTAACGAACGAACTGTTAAAAAATTACTCAATATACCACGACGAAAAAGAGTTATACTTATCATAACTCTTGGATATGCAGCAACTGATGAGCTACGAGAGAAAAAACGGAAAACAATAGAGGAAGTAGTTAGCAAAAATAAATACTAACCTGCCAGAGCTTTATTGAATAATTCAATAAACTTTGGTTGCTCATTTTCCCAAACAAGCTCATTATTCGCAGCAATAAGATTATCTATAGTCTTCTCTCGTTTATCCTTGTTTTCGAAGAAACTAGCAACTAAATCGGCCAGTTCTTTAGGGTCTTTTGTTTTAGCAACAATACCAATGTCATACTTTTCAACAATTTTAGCCATTTCTGGCAAATCACTCACCAAAACGGCAATCTGAGCTTGAATGTAATCAAAAAGTTTATTAGGTAGAGCATATCTATAGCTAAGCCCTAGATCTTCTTCTAAAGAAAGACCAAGCCATGCTTTTGAGGATAAAGCATGAAGTTTCTCATATGGAATACGGCCCCTAAATTCAACCCTATCTATAAGATCTAGTTCTATTACTCTTTTTCTCAGTTTTAACTCTAAATCTCCCGCTCCAACAATCATTAAACAGTAACACGGAAGGTTATTTATCATTTCAATAGCTAGTTCCAAGCCTCTGCCTTTATTTAACGCACCCTGATAAATAATAGTTGGTCTAACACTTTTATGTCCATAATTTTCATTTCTTAAAGGAAGATTTCTAATCACCTCCATTCTAATTCCATATTTTTTAAAATACTCATCTGCAATTCCTTGCGAAACGGTGTAGGCGTATTTAACCCTCTTTAGGCATAATAGTTCTATAAACTTCCAAATATTTCTTGTTATTGGTCTTCCAATTAACTCAGGTGTCTCCGTAAAGTATTCATGGCTATCATATACTAAAGATTTTCCTTTAAAAAAGCAACCTAGCCGACACCCTAATAAAGTATCCAAATCATTAGAGCAAACCAAATCGAATCTATGAAATAGTAAATAAAAGAATATCCTAATATTGAAAAAGAAATAGAAAAGAAATCCTTTTCGGAATACCATTCTCAATAATTTTACCTTATACTTTCTCTCTACATTTTTTGGAGTATCAGGCAACCTCCGTCCGATAGCTAACACATCATGACCTTCTTGGGTAAGAGTTATCGAACTTCTATGAACTCGTTGATCGGAAACCAGATCGGTGGTAGCGAAAAGAATAATACGCGCCATTGTTAGTCAATTAGTTGTAGCTAAGATATAAATAAAACTCCAAAAGTGGCGATTTATTCAGCTTTGCTTATCTTTGTAAAAAAACCTCTATGATTGAGATAAAGAAAGATTATCCTTTAAAATCAAGAAACACCTTTGGCTTAGATGCCTACACTCGCTTTTATGTTGAAGCAAGTAAAGCCGATAAAATTTCATTCTCTCTCAACTACGCATCGTACTATAATCTTCCAGTAATGATTTTAGGAGGTGGAAGTAATATTTTATTTACAAAGAATTACGAAGGACTTATAATTCGTCCAACGATACAGGGGATTGAAATTATAGAAGATGCACCTGAAACCGTTACAGTTCGTGTTGGTGCTGGAATAAACTGGGATTCATTCGTAGAATGGACTGTTTCAAGGGGTTTTGGAGGACTCGAAAATCTCTCATACATCCCTGGCGATGTTGGAGCAAGTCCAATTCAGAACATTGGCGCATATGGAGTAGAAGCAAAAGATACAATAATTAAGGTTGAAGGGCTTAACATTATTACCAAAAAAAAGGTTGAGTTGACCAATTCTGAATGCCAATTCGATTATAGGTTCAGCATATTCAAAGGGGAATTAAAACATAGGGTTATTGTAACCCACGTTCATTTCAAACTTTCAAAAAAACCAAGCCTAATTACTCATTATGGTAATCTTGATGAAGAAATTGAGAAACTCGGTGAACGTACAATTCAAACTGTTCGTAATGCAGTAATTAAAATACGAAAACAAAAGCTCCCTGAGCCAACAGAGATTGGAAACGCTGGGAGTTTCTTTAAAAACCCTTTGGTAAAAACTTCAGTTTTTAAAGCGTTACAAAACAAATACGAAAAAGTTCCTTCTTACACTGCATCTGATACTCAAGTAAAGATCCCTGCGGGGTGGCTTATTGAGCAATGTGGTTGGAAAGGCAAAAAAGTTGGTAGCTGCGGAGTACACCAGAATCAAGCATTGGTACTGGTAAACTATGGCGAAGCAAAAGGCTCAGAGATTCTGAATCTAGCACATCAAATCCAAAAATCAGTACACGAGCAATTCGGTATTGAACTTGAGATGGAAGTGAATGTTGTGTAATACAGTTGTTCCGTTATAATTGTCTGTTGTTCGTAGAGGTCTATTACTCTTATCCGTTAAAAACTTATTACTGTTGACTTATTAACTCTACCTATAAATCCTTTCCCTATTCAGTGCTTTTTGGTAGGCTAATGCATTTCTGTTATGTTCGGCAAGCGTTTTGGCAAAAACATGGTAGCCCGAAAAATCATCCTTTGCACAAAAATATAAGTACTTATGATTTGGAGTGTTTAAAACGGCATCTACTGATGATATTGAAGGGCAACAAATTGGGCCAGGAGGTAACCCATAATTTTTATAAGTATTGTAAGGTGATTTAACCTCTAGGTGCTTTGTTAGAACACGTTTTAAACCAAAATCATTAATTGCAAACTTAATTGTAGGATCAGCCTGAAGAGGCATATTAATTTTTAATCGGTTTAGGTAAACACCAGCAATTATTGGTCGTTCATCGCGCTTGTTCGACTCCTCTTCAACTATAGAGGCCAAAGTTGATACCTCCTCACGTTTTAGCCCAATGATTTTTGCCTTTTCATCTCTATCCTTAGTCCAAAAGAGTGTGTACTCCTTTTTCATCCTATCAAAAAAAGTTTTTGCATCAGTATTCCAGTAAACCTCATAGGTATTTGGAATAAACATTGATATTAATGTATATTCGTTAAAACCATAATTATTAGGAGTTTCCATACTTCTAAAATACCGAATAATAGATAAAGAGTCAGCCTCTATTTGTGTAGCAATCTTTGCTGCCAGTTGCTCAGGTGTGCGTATATTATTAAAGGTAATTTTGACTGGCGATTGAGTTGCAGTAATAAGCATACGAATCAAAGTTCGATTACTCATTCCTGATCTAATTTTATAACAACCAGGTTTAACCCTATTAGTATATCCTAATGAATTGGATGCTTTAACAAACGATTCAATATCCACAACCAAGTTATTTTTCTTAATACTATCAAGTACAACATTAAATTCAGAACCGGTTGGGATATATAGTAGTTTATCCTTTTTTATATCAACATTAGAACGATACATTCGGGTATAATAGTTCACACCGAATATGAAAAACGTAACTACTGCTAGAGCAGCTACGCTTAAAAAGTATTTATTTTTAATTAACTTCAAAAACTTCTCAAACATGCACCTTTCATTTAATCATAAATCTATTGAAGTAGAGCCACAGCTTTCTCAATCCTCTTCGCAGCTTCAACTAATTTATCGTCTGATGTTGCATATGAATTCCTGATATAGTTTGGAGCACCAAATGCTGAACCAGGAACAACCGCTACGTGGCCAACATTTAAAAGAAACATCGATAAATCATCAGAGTTCTTTATTACTGTTCCATTGTATTGTTTCCCGAAGAAATAAGAAATTTCTGGAAAAATATAGAATGCGCCACCTGGCATATTGGTTCTAAATCCTTTGATTTTCGAAACTGCATCAACAACTAAATTACGACGACGAACAAAAGCTTCGCACATCACCTTAACTGTTTTTCCATCGGAATTGAAAGCGGCAGTTGCTGCTTTTTGTGCAATAGAACATACTCCAGATGTTTGCTGGCCTTGAAGTTTCATGCAAGCTTTTGCAATCCACTTTGCCGAAGCCGAAAAACCAATTCTCCAGCCAGTCATTGCATAACCTTTCGATACGCCATTAATAATTATTACTCTATCACGTATATTCTCAAACTGTGCAATACTTTCATGTTTCCCGGTAAAATTGATATGCTCGTATATCTCATCAGAAATAACAAGTAGATTAGGATATTTTGCAACGATATCGGCAATAGCCTTTAATTCATCATGAGTATAGATACTCCCGGTTGGGTTAGAGGGTGAGCAAAGCATCAATACTCTTGATTTTGGAGTAATAACATCCTCGAGTTGTTTTGGGGTAATCTTAAAATCGTTATCTAACCCAGTTTCAATAACTACGCTCTTACCTTCCGATAATTTTACCAGTTCAACATAGCTAACCCAGTATGGTGAAGGTACAATAACCTCATCGCCCTTATCAACAACGCAAAGGAGCACATTTGATAAGCTATGCTTTGCACCCCCTGAAACAACAATTTGATCGGAGGTGAAGTCGAGATTGTTCTCTCTTTTAAGTTTTCCACAAATAGAATCAAGTAGATCCTTATAGCCAGCAATTGGAGTGTAAAACGAATAGTTTTCATCTATAGCTTTTTTAGCAGCCTCCTTCACAAAATCGGGTGTAAAGAAATCAGGTTCACCTAAGCTAAGATTAATAACATCGATTCCTTGAGCAGCAAGTTCTCTCGATTTTTGCGACATGGCAATGGTTTGCGACTCTTCAAGTGCGGCTATACGGGCAGATACTCTTTCCATTATATTTATAGTTTTAGGATATAGTCAATTCAATTAATATCTTTTGTAACTTTAAGACGCTAAAATTACACTTTCTTTGAGTATCAAAAATAATTTGAACTGAAAAAATATGCTATTAGCAGATATCCTTAAAATTGTACTACCATCGTTATTAGTTTTTTTGGCTGGTTACCTAGCAGTTGCTAGGATGTTAAGTAATGAAGCTGATCGTCGGAAAGCCGACAGAATTCTTGCTAATCAAAGAATTTCAATACCTATTCGTCTTCAGGCTTACGAGCGATTGGTTCTCTTTCTTGAGCGTATTTCACCAGAATCGCTAATAGTTAGGGTTAATCAACCTAATATTGATGCAAAAACCCTACAGTCAGCTCTCCTTACAACAATTAGAGCCGAATGGGAGCATAATCTTTCGCAACAGCTATACATTAGTAATGAGGCATGGGAATTGACCCGAAACGCAAAAGGCAATATGATTAAACTAATAAATATCTGTGCGGAAAGGGTTGACCCTGATGCACCATCAATTGTATTTAGTCAAAAAATATTAGAGTTAATGGTTGAACTTGAGCATCACCCAACATCAATTGCCATTGCGCAGCTTAAAAAGGAGGTTGGGGAATTCTTTTAATCAAATATTTTTATCCGTTTTTATAGAAAATATCAACTTAAAACCAACTGTTACTTTCCTTAAATTCCAATTTGTATTAAATAGTTTTTATTCTGTAACTTTCTTTATTTATTCGCGTTTCTATTTTAATCGTAATATCTATTACACTTTAAATATTATATTTCGTGAAACGCACTATTATTTATTCAATTATTTTCGCTCTCCTTTTTCTTAGCGGGTGTGAAAAGGAAGAGGAATCAGCCAAACTTGCAACCATTAGCACCGTTTCAATTACCAATATTACTCCAACAACTGCTACAAGTGGTGGTACAATTTCTAACAATGGTGGAGATTGGGTTAGCGAACGTGGCGTTTGCTGGGGAACTGATTCAAACCCAACCGTCAGCCTTTCAACTAAAACAACTGATGGTACGGGTAATGGAACCTTCTCAAGTACAATTACCGGACTTGCAAATGGGGTTACTTATCATGTTAGAGCATATGCAAAAAATACTGCAGGAGTTGCTTATGGCGAAGATCTAGCGTTTACAACATCAGGTTCAACTATACCTACAATTACAACCACTTCTATTTCTAATATTACAGAAACATCTGCAGTTGCTGGTGGCAATATAACCTCAGATGGAGGTTCTTCTGTTACTGCAAGAGGAGTATGTTGGAGTACAAGCATNNAAACAATGTTAGCTATCACGTTAGGGCATATGCTACAAATGCAAATGGTACTGCGTATGGCTCTGATTTATCTTTTATTGCTAAAGTTGGGGGGAGTTCTGTTGCAGATAATGATAATATGATGCTTGGCAATCCAAGTAATGCAACAGATGCAATAGTTAATGCGGATAACTACTTAATGGTTAAGTCTCAGTATAGTTTATCCTACAATAATTCAAAACTAACAACTAACTGGACTTCATGGCACCTATACCCAAATGATATTACTAATGCAGCAGACAGACAGGATGATTTTAGAGCAGATGACATGCTACCAGCAGGTTGGTACCATGTAACCGAAAGTGATTTCGACTATGCAACTTATGGGTTTGACAGGGGGCATATGTGTCCATCGGCCGATAGAACTTCATCGATTCTTAATAACTCGGCTACTTTCTTGATGACCAACATGATTCCTCAAGCACCAAATAATAATCAAGGTCCTTGGGCTAAACTTGAAGATTATGGTAGGTCGCTCGTTAATTCGGGGTATGAACTCTATATTATTGGTGGACCTTATGGACAAGGAGGGAAAAGTGCCAAAGGAACCTTCTCCATTCTCGCTTCGGGTGTTGTAGTTCCCAGTTATACTTGGAAAATAATAGTTGTGATTCCTAATGGGAATAATGACTTAAGCCGTATCTCAAATACAACGAGAGTGATTGCTGTTTGGATGCCGAATAATAATGATACTTGTCCTATGTCAAGCCTTTGGACCTCTTACAGGGTAAGTGTTGACTACATTGAATCTCAAACTGGGTACGATTTCCTCTCCAATGTATCATCAACAATACAAGATGTAATTGAAGCAAGCGTTGATAATCAATAGTTTATTATAATGTTTAAAAATAAAAAAGCCTTGCAAACGCAAGGCCTTTTTATTAATAACCAGCAGCCTGACCATCCTTTCTCGATTCAGAAGCTCCAAAATAGACACCATTCTTTGAATCAAGCATAATTGCTTGATAACCTCCATATCCATCAAGGCTGTAACCAATTTTATGACCTTTCGCTAGCAGTTTTCTAATTTCCTGATAATCAAAACCTGATTCGAGATAAACTTTACCTCCATCAGTCATTCGTTCATCAGTTGGCTCAGAACTGCCTTCGTGAAGTATACGTGGAGCATCTCCCGCTTCTTGTAGATTCATTCCAAAATCAATAAGATTTACCACAATTTGGGCATGCCCTTGTGGCTGCATCTCTCCACCCATAACACCGAAACTTACCCATGGTTTTCCATCTTTTGATATAAAACCTGGGATAATAGTGTGGAATGGTCGTTTACCTGGCTCAAACACATTAGGATGCCCTTCAGTAAGTGAAAACATTTCACCTCTATCTTGAAGAACAAATCCCAGTTTTGTTGGTGTCATACCCGAGCCCATTCCTCTGTAATTGCTTTGGATTAGCGAGACCATATTGCCATCTTTATCGGCAACTGTTAGATAAATAGTATTGCTTGTTTTAAGTTCACCTGCATCGTAGGCATTTGCAGCACGATTTGGATTGATCAGCTTCATCCTCTCTTTTGCGTATTCCTTTGAAATTAATTGCTTATAGGGAATATTTGAAAATGCTGGATCGGCGTAATACCTTGCCCTATCCTCAAAGGCCAGTTTTTTTGCTTCTATAAAAAGGTGCATATATTCTGCACTTCCAAATCCCATTGATGCAATATCATAATTCTCGAGAATATTGAGTATCTGAAGCGTTGCAATACCTTGCCCGTTAGGTGGAAGTTCCCAAACATCGTAACCACGATAGGATGATGATACAGGTTCGATCCATTCAGATGTATGAGAAGCAAGATCGTCGAAGGATAAAAAACCGCCTTGCTCTTTCATATAAGCATCGATTGTTTTAGCAATACTTCCTTTATAAAACTCATCTCTTCCTTTTTTTGCAATGAGTTCTAATGTATTTGCTAGAAATGGGTTTTTAAAGATTTCGCCTTTTGCCGGAGTTTGTCCATTCGGCATATAAATCTCTGCAAATCCCTTGAATTGCTTTAACCTTTCAGCATTTCGTTTCCAGTAATAGGCTATTAGTTCAGTAAGAGGGAATCCTTCACGGGCATAGTTTATTGCTGGTTGAAGAATTTCTTCCATTTTTAGTTTGCCAAACTTTTTATGTAGTTCAAACCATCCATCAACACAACCAGGAACTGAAACTGGAAGTGGTCCTAATGCTGGGATATGTTTTATGCCTTTTTCTTTAAAGTAGGCTAGAGATAATGATTTAGGAGATCTTCCGCTGGCATTAAGCCCATAAAGTTTTTGAGTTTTAGCATCCCAAACAATTGCGAAAAGATCACCACCAATTCCTGAGCCAGTAGGTTCAACCAAACCCATCATAGCGTCAGCGGCAATTGCAGCATCAATAGCCGAGCCCCCTTTTTTAAGGATATCTAATGCAACTTGAGTTGCAAGTGGTTGGCTTGTACAAGCCATTCCGTTTTTTGCAATAACCTCGCTACGAGTAGCAAAAGTTAAACCAGTCATCCTATCCTGACTATTAACAATCAGCGGGATGAGAAGTGTAAATATCAAAGACAATCTTTTCATTATCTTATTTTTAAAACAAGAAAACCACTTTAAAGTGGTTTTCTTGTAAATTATTCTAGAACCCAAAAATCTGCTCTAAATTAAGTTTTGTAACTGGACCGTAAAGCTGCTCAAGTTTGGTAAAATCTAAATCAGTTTCTTTGCCAAGAATGATATAGGTTTTTGGTTTTCCTTTGATGTATTGTTCTTGGAACTTTTTAACATCATTAAGAGTAAACGTTGGAATTTTTTGATAGAATTCTTTCCTGATATCAGTTTTTCTACCCATTTTTTGTGCTTCAATATAATCCCAAATCAGATTCATTTTAGTAATCCTTTCAGTACGAATATCTGTTATTAATGATTCTTTTGCTAAGTTGAATGCTGTTTCGGATTCAGGCATTTGCTCGAATAGCTCATTGAATGCGTTAAATGCATCGATAATTTTGTCATTCTGAGTTGCAATAAAACTGGTATTCATAAAAGGTTTGTCAATATCATCAGGGACATTAAAAGTTGAACGTGCAGTGTATGCAAGTCCACGCTTTTCTCTCAGCTCTTGGAAAACGATTGCGTTCATTCCACCACCAAAATAGCTATTGTAGGTGTTTATCAAAGGAAGAAGTTCTTGATTATAATTTATACTTCTTGAAACTGTTTGGAGGTATGATTGCTTTGCTTCGTAGTGCGTAAAAACCACTCTGTTGTTTGTTGTTTCTAGTTCAGCAAACTTTTTTTCTGCAGGAGCTTTAGTAAAGGTTTTTGGTAATTTGTGGTATTGCGATAAGAACTTTTTAATTCCATCAACCTTTAATGGGCCATAGTAGATTATTTTATGAACATACCCATTTAAACTTTTAATATTATTGGTAAGTTCTTCTGGAGTCAAACTGTTTAATTGTTCTGTTGATAGGATATTTGTAAAGTTCGAATTTGATCCAAATGTTGCATAGTTAACAAGTCCTTCAAATACTGAACGTTGAACAAGTTTACTGTCATTTCTCGATTTAATAACATTTGCAATATAGCTATCAAGAGTTACTTTATCAGGTTTACAATCGCTTAAAATGGTTTCCATTAGTGCAATCGCTTTTTCTGTATTGTCGCTAAGACCTGAAACAGTGATAAAAGACTCATTAACTCCTACATTAATATTGAAAGAGCAAGCAAGTTTGTAAAACTCTTGACTAACTTCATCGGCAGTTAATTTTGATGTTCCAAGTAGTTGAACGTATTGAGCAGCTAAACCTAATTTAGGATCATTATTACTGCCAAATGGGAAATAGTAAACAAGTCTAAATGTTTTATTTTCAGTGTTTTCTTTATTTAAGAGTTCGATCTCTTTTGTAAAGGTAACTTTTTGGATATCCTTATCATAATCGATAAATACTGGTTCAATTGGGGTCACCTTGTTCTCTTTAATGCGTTTTAAGAAGTCAGATTCAGCGTTACGGTTAATGAATATAGGCGTAATTGCTGGCTTTTGAACTTTCGATACATCTTCAGGTTTCCCTTTGCGCTTGTAAACTACAACATAGTTATTGTTTAGGTTTTGTTTGGCAAATGCAACCAGATCCTCTTTTTTTATTTTCTCAAGTTTTGATACGTATGAAATTGCGTCTTTCCATTCAATCCTATTAAGAAAACTACTATACATAGTTCTTGCACGGCCTCCGTTTGATTCGTACATGCTCATTTCACGGAGTTTCATATTGTTTATTGCTGCTTCGAGCATCCAATCGGGGAATTGACCATTTTTAAGAAGTTCAACTTGGTCGAGTAAGAGTTTCTTAACTTCTTCGAGAGTTTGACTGCTTTTATTACGCCCCGACAAGCTAAGCATCGAGTAGTCTGCCAATTTCTGGTTTCCTGCTCTACAACCTAGCGTAAGTTGTTTTTTATTGATATTTAAATCAATTAAACCAGCCTTTCCGTTCGATAGCATTGATGCTATCATATCAACCATTATTGCGTCGTTAGAATTTGCTCCAGGGAAGCGGTATGCAATATTGATATTTTCAGCTTCTAATCCAACAACCTCATATTCTTTAGGAGTTGTAATTGGCTGCTCCTGCTCAAATTTGAGGGTTGGAACCTCTTTGGGTTGAAGTTTACTAAAATACTTATCAATTACTTTTATCGCAATATCAGGATCGAAATCGCCTGACATAACAATCGCCATGTTATTGGGTACGTAGTATTTTCCATAGAACTCACGAATATTTTTCATTGATGGGTTTTTCAGATGCTCAGCTTCACCAAGGGTGGTTTGTTGTCCATAAGGGTGATTTGGGAAAAGTCCTTTCATCATCATTTCTGAAGCTTTACGTCCATCGTTTGTTAATGACATATTTTTTTCTTCATAAACTGTTTCCAATTCAGTATGGAAAAGGCGAAGAATGGGTTTTGCAAATCTATCGGCTTCAATAATAGCCCAATTCTCGAGCTCATTACTTGGAATATTTTCCATGTAAACCGTATAATCATTTGACGNNACTTATCGTACTCATTAGGAATAGCCATTTTCGATGCTTCATATGATATGCTATCGATTGTATGGTAAATTGCCTTCCTCTTCTCGGGGTCTGATTCGACTCTATAGACTTCAAAAAGAGACTCAATCTTTTGAATCATTGGTTCTTCTTTCGCCCAATCGAGTGAACCAAAATTTGGTGTACCTTTAAACATCATATGCTCAAAATAGTGAGCTAAACCAGTAGTTTCCTTTGGGTCATTCTTACTTCCGACCCTAACAGCAATAAATGTTTGGATTCGAGGTTCTTCTTTGTACACTGAAAGGTATACTTTAAGCCCGTTGTTTAAAGTATAAATCCTCGCTTTTAAAGGATCTCCAGGAATAGACTCATATTTGTATTCCTGTGCTTTTAGGTTTGTAAATAAAAGTAAAAGCGAAAAGGCTAATAGTAATGCCTTTAGGTTAATTTTTTTCATATTTTTTGGGTTTAAGGTTAACAATTAGACAAATTAACTCAAATAGGTTTAAACATAAGGACGAGTAATCTTATGGTTATTGAATTAAATCATTTAAATATCATAAAATTAAATTATTATAAAAAATGCTATAACTGAAACATGTAAAAAAAGCAATTATCTATAATTAAGATAGCGGTATTGGTTGTTGTTTTACTAAAAAAAGGTTAAGTTTAGCATGTTAAAAACCCCTCAAGCTATGAAAATAAAGCTAAAAATAAGGCAAAAAATATTGCTTTATATTCTATCTGTTTCCGCTTTACTATATGTTATTGCAATTGGATATATAGTTATGGATTCTCGTCAGGGTTTATTAAACGAATCGATGAATAACTCAAAGTTATCGACTAGGTTAGCTGCTAGCGATGTAAAACTTTTTTTTGAAAAAGATCTTTCGCTTGTACAAACTCTTGCTAACGCTTTTTCTATTTATAATACTATGCCACCCGAAACGTGGCAAAAATTATTTATTGATATGTATTTACCCGTATTTAAGGCTAATCCTCATATCTATACGCTATGGGATAGTTGGGAGTTTAAAGGATTTGTCCCTGGATACGATAAGGATTATGGAAGGATTGCACATACGATGAATAGATCGGGTAATGAAATTTCATGGAATAGAGAGACCCGAAGTATGAATGGTGATCCAGCACTTTATGGAGGAATGAAGAGGGATGCTGTTGAGCAATTGTGGGAGCCATATTACGATAATTTTATTTTTGGTAATATGGAGAGACGATTACTCACTACTATTGGTGCTCCTGTAAAGGTGAATGGGAAATTTGTGGGTATGATTGGAGCCGATGTTGTATTAACAACTCTTCAGGAGAATATTTCTAAAATTAAGCCGTTCGAGGGAAGTGTTGCATTTTTGGTTTCAAACAAATCGGTTATAGCAGCGCATGTTAATGCAGATTATATTTTTAAAGGACTTGCTGATATCTATAAAGAAGATTTTAAGAAAGAGAACCTCGGGGAGAAAGTTTTAAAAGGAGAAGAATTTTCATATTATCATACTGATTCATTGGGTAATAAATATTTTATATGTTATTCTCCAGTTCAGGTTAGTAATATTTCTACTCCATATTCATTGGCAATTTCAACTCCTGTAAAGGTTTTAACTCAAAAAGCCGACAAGTCATTATATATCTCCATATTTGTTGGTTTTGCAGGACTTCTAATTATTATCATTGTTTTGATTTTTGTATCAGATAATTTAACAAAACCAATTAGAAAGATAACAGCAAGTTTAAAGCGGTTAGCAGATGGTGAAATATCCGACGATCTTAAAATTAATCTTAATACTGGTGATGAGATTGAAGAGATGTCGAATGCTTTAAATGTTTCAGTTGAAGGATTGAATAAGAAAGCAGTTTCTGCCACAAATATTGGGAAAGGAAATTACGATTCGGATATTGACTTGCTTAGTGATAAAGATTCCCTTGGCAAGTCTTTAATTGATATGCGTGATAGTTTAAAAAATGCTTACATCGAGGAACAGAAGCGCAAACTTGAAGACGAGAAGCGTACTTGGGCAAACGAGGGATTTGCAAAATTTGCTGAAATACTTCGTCAGAATAACAATGATTTTCAACTTCTATGTGATAATGTTATCAAGAATCTGGTTAAATATCTAGAAGCAAACCAAGCAGGAATTTTCCTTTGGAACGAGGAGGATAAAAATGACCAATATTTTGAATTGGTATCTACTTTTGCTTGGGATCGTAAGAAATACGTTTCCAAGCGTTTGGAGAAAGGTGAAGGGCTTGTAGGAGCTTGTGCGTTGGAGAAAGAAACAATTTTTATCACAGATGTTCCCGAAGATTACGTTGCAATTACCTCAGGCTTAGGTAGTGCAAACCCTCGTTGCGTTATTCTTGTTCCCCTAAAACATGAGAATATTGTTTTGGGCGTTATTGAAATGGCTTCCTTTAAAATAATTGAAGACTACCAAATCGAATTTTTTGAAAAAATTGCAGAAAGCATTGCTTCTACAATACTATCGGTAAGGATTAATGAAAAAACAAAAACGCTACTAGAGCAATCGCAGCAACAAGCAGAGGAGATGGCAGCACAAGAGGAAGAAATGCGACAAAATATGGAAGAATTGCAGGCAACCCAAGAGGAGGCGGCTAGGAAATCTGCAGAAATTGAGGGGCTATTAACTTCGCTAAATGCTGCTTCATTTATTGTGGAGTATGATATGACTGGCAATATTATTAATGCTAATGATGCCTTTTTACAACGTTTAGGAATAACCCGCCAACAGATAGTTGGGACTCATCACTCTGGGAATATTGAATTATCTGAGAAGCAGAAAAAAGAGTATGGACGTTTTTGGGATGAACTTCGTGCTGGAAGCAACAAGAAAGTGAAATCCAAGATTACATGGGAGGGTAAAACTGTTACCATGATGGAAACCTATTTCCCAATTGCTGATAGCGAAGGACATTATTATAAAGTAATGAAATTATCGCATGAACTTGAAGAGTTTGTTTAATGATAGATTATAGAAAAGGCGCTTTTATAAGCGCCTTTCTTAAACTAAGATTATAAATCCTTATCTAAAACAAAAATGTTCTTATTTTCGTAAATCTTATTATTTGCAATTTATTGTTTTAGCCTTTAAAACTCACTGATTATGAAGATTAAACTAAAAATCAGACAAAAAATTCTGCTTTACATTCTTACGGTTTCTGCTTTTCTATATATAGTTGCAATTGGTTACGTAGTAATGAGTTCAAGAACCATTATCTCGCGCGATGCTATAATAAAAGCCCAATTCGCCTCACGCATTGCTGCAGATCAGATTGAAAAAGTTTTTGAAAGGGAGTTGGCACTGGTAAGAACTTTATCACAGGCTTTAACGGTATATAAAACAATGCCTCATGAACAGTGGAAAAAACTTTTCCTTGATATGTACCTTCCAGTATTGAAAGAAAACCCTCAGATCTATTCTTTATGGGATAGTTGGGAGTATTACGGTTACGTTCCTGGGTATACAAAAGATCATGGTCGGTTTGTAATTACCACTTGGAGAGAGAATGAACAGTTTAAANNAAGCAGTTTGGGAACCATATGTTGATCAGGTTACTAAGGGAAAGTCCGATGTAAAGCTTATGGTAACTTTTGGCTCCCCTATTAATATTGATGGAAAGTTTCTTGGCATTATAGCCACTGATGTTGGTCTTGAAAGTTTACAGAATATAGTTTCAGAAGTAAAGCATGTTGACGGAAGTTATGCTTTCTTGGTCTCAAATAAAGGGGTTATTGCTAGTCATCCAAGTAAAGAACTGCTTAATAAAAATATCAAAGATCTTTTCCCAAATGATTTTGAGTCAGAAAAGATTTTGGATAGAATTCAGAAAGGAACTGAATTTTATTTTATAAAAACAGATGAATTAGGGAATAAGCAGTTAGTTTGTTTCGCACCAATAAAAGCAGGAAAAACTCTTACACCATGGTCTTTAGTGCTCTCAACTCCGTTATCAGTAATTACTCAAGAGGCTAATACTGCGTTTTATGTTTCTCTTGGGGTTGGCGTTATAGGGTTGCTACTAATCGTTATCGTATTAATTATTGTTTCAGATAAGTTAACCAAACCAATTCGTCGAATTACGGCTAGTCTTAAACGCTTAGCTGATGGAGAGATAACCTCTGATTTGAAAATTGATTTAAATACAGGTGATGAGATTGAAGAGATGGCAAAGGCTCTTAATATTTCAGTTGAGGGTCTAAATAATAAGGCTGTTTCTGCAACTCAAATTGGTCAGGGCAATTACGATTCAGAGATTTACATGCTCAGTAATAAGGATTTGCTTGGAAAATCACTTATTGAGATGCGCGATAGTTTGAGAAATGCACAGGTTGAGGATGAAAAACGGAAAATCGAAGATAAAAAACGAAATTGGACAACTGAAGGTTTTGCCAAATTTGCTGATATTCTTCGTAATAATAGTGACGATTTGCAGCAACTTAGTGATGAGGTAATCAAAAATGTTGTAAAGTATCTTGGGGCAAATCAAGGTGGAATATTCCTCTGGAACGATGAGGATAAAGGCGACTCACATTTCGAACTAATGTCTGCTTACGCATGGGATCGTAAAAAATATGTTACAAAGCGAATTGAAAAAGGAGAGGGACTCGTTGGTGCATGCGCAATGGAAAAGGAGACGATCTTTTTAAGTACTGTTCCTAAGGATTATGTTGATATTACTTCTGGATTAGGTGGTTCAAATCCTAGATGTGTAATTCTTGTGCCATTAAAAAATGAGAATCAAGTTCTTGGAGTAATTGAAATGGCATCATTTAATCAGATTGAAAAATATCAGATTGAGTTTCTTGAAAAGATAGGAGAGAATATTGCTTCAACTATATCATCCGTTAGGATTAATGCTAAAACTAAGTTTTTACTTGAACAATCACAACAACAATCGGAGGAGATGGCTGCCCAAGAGGAAGAGATGCGCCAAAATATGGAGGAATTGCAAGCAACTCAGGAAGAAGCAGCGCGTCGAGCTGGCGAAGTAGAAGGATTACTTAACTCATTAAGCACGTCATCATACATGGTTGAGTATGATTTGAATGGTACTATAATCAACGTAAATGACGCTTTTATTAAAAAACTTGGCATTTCTCGTCACGAAATTATTGGAAAACATCATTCCGATAATATCGAAATGAACGAACAGCAAAAGAATGAATATGCAAAGTTCTGGTCTGATTTACGTTCGGGTCAAAGTAAAAAAGTAAAATCAAGCATTTTTTGGGATGGAAAAACAACTAACTTCATCGAAATCTATTCGTCAATTACCGATGGCGAGGGTCATGTAGTAAAGATTATGAAACTTTCTTACGAATTGGATGATTTTATTTAAACACTCACTTATAAGTCCAAGAAAAGCACTCGTAGCGAGTGCTTTTTTTCTATAATCCGATTAACACTTTTTCGGGCATTTTTCCCTCAAACAGCATTGTTTCGGGATGTTCAATCATTTGCTTAACTTTTACTAGGAATGCAACAGAGTCTTTCCCGTCTATTATTCGATGATCGTAGCTAAGGGCAACGTACATTATTGGCCTAATCTCTAACTTTCCATTTATGGCAACCGGGCGATCAACGATATTATGCATGCCTAATATTCCCGATTGTGGAGAATTGAGTATTGGGGTAGAAAGCATTGAACCAAAAACACCACCGTTTGTAATAGTGAATGTTCCTCCAGTTAGCTCTTCAATCGTTATTTTTCCCATGCGACCTTTATTTGCTAGTTCTGCTATGCCTCTTTCCATTTCAGCAATGGTAAGTTTATCAGCATCTCTCAAAACAGGAACCATTAGCCCTTTGGGCGTTTGAACGGCAATGCCCATATCAATATAGTTTGGGGTAACTACCTCATCGCCATCAATAATCGAATTTGTTAACGGGTGCTGTTTTAAAGCCTCAACAACAGCCTTCGTAAAAAATGACATCAATCCAAGTTTTATTCCAAATCTTTCTGACNNCTCATATCAACCTCGTTAAAGGTTGTAAGCATCGCTGTTTGGTTTTTAGCATAAACTAACCTTTCGCTTAACTTGCGTCTTAACTGCGACATCTTTACTCGTTCTTCTGAACGTTCGGTTCTAATAGGAGTTTGAGTATTGCCTATTTGGCCCTTTACCATGTCCACCTCGTGAGTTGATATTCGTTTTAGACCGCTTAAAATATCATCAACAGATATATTTTCTGCACCCATTTTAGCTGAAGCCAAGGGAGTTACTTTTATCGATTTATCCGACTCGACTTTCTTTTCAACCTTTATAGGTTCTTCTTTTTTTTGTGCAACCTCAATTGGTTTTTGAGGTTCAGGCTGTTTCTCCTCTTTTTTAGGAGTGCCAGCAGGTTTTGCTGCTGAAGTATCTATCGTGCAGGCAATTTCATTTACTTTTAAGGTTATTCCACCTTTTACTAAAATACTGATAGTACCACTTTCGGCAGCAATAAGCGGCAGGGTTGCCTTTTCGGATTCAACTTCAGCTATTTCTTGATCTTTTTCAACCCAAGAACCATTTTCTACCAGCCAACGTGCTAGCTCAACCTCTGATATTGATTCACCTGGACTTGGTATGCGGATTTCTATTATCATATATTTAGTTGTTCGTTGATTGTTAATCGTTTTTGACTTTTGATTTTTTGTCTTTCGTGCTACTCTAGATACTCATGTTCAGCCTTGCGTGTAAATTTGCGCGAGCCAACCATACATTGTAATCCGCAGTAAACGTTTTTAAGTTCACAATCGCACTTACGGAATACTTTTCCTATGATATCTTCCTGTTCAAGTGCATGAATCTTACTTAACCCAACAGCAGGACTACCACTTGAAGCGCGACTTACAAGTTCTAGTTTGATATCAGTAATTTGATCACGAATAAAATTCCAAGCACCCATATTCTGAGGTTCTTCCTGTACCCATAGCCATTTAATGGTATTTTGGTATTTTGAAATGATATCTAGTACTTGTTTTTTTGGGAATGGATAAAGTTGCTCAATTCTTACTAATGCAATATCGCGCGCATTATATTCCTCTTTACGTTGAAGTAAATCGTAATAAATTTTTCCGCTACAGAATGCAACTCGTTTCACCTCATTTACATCGTTATTGTCATCATCAATAATTTCTTTAAAATTACCATCGGCCAGTTCACCTATTTCCGAAATGCATTTTGGATGGCGAAGCAAACTTTTGGGTGTAAACTCAATAAGTGGTACTCTAAAATCACGTTTTAATTGTCGGCGGAGTAAATGGAATAAATTTGCTGGAGTTGTGCAATTCGCAATTTGCATATTGTTATTTGCACACAAAGTTAAATAACGCTCCATTCTTGCACTCGAATGTTCAGGCCCCTGCCCCTCGTATCCATGAGGTAATAACATAACCAAGCCATTCATCATGCTCCATTTGTCGTGAGCCGAACTTATGTACTGGTCAACAATTACTTGTGCTACGTTAGCAAAATCACCAAACTGAGCCTCCCAAAT
>DQHR01000160.1 GCA_003531155.1 Bacteroidales bacterium
CAAGTTATTCCTCACATTACCGATGAGATTAAGGGTAGAATCAAACTTCTTGGAACAAAACATAAGTTTGATGTGGTAATTACTGAGATTGGTGGTACAGTGGGTGATATTGAATCCTTACCATATATTGAGTCGGTACGTCAACTTCGTTGGGAGTTGGGTCAATCAAATTCAGTATTTATTCACCTTACATTGGTTCCTTATCTAGCAGCATCTGGTGAGTTAAAGACAAAGCCAACGCAGCATTCAGTAAAAGTTCTATTAGAGAACGGTATTCAGCCTGATGTACTTGTGCTTCGAACTGAAAAAACGCTAAATGATGATCTTCGCCGGAAGGTTGCTTTGTTTTGTAACGTTGAAGCTGAAGCGGTTGTAGAATCAATTGACGTTAAAACAATTTATGAGGTTCCGCTTTTAATGCTTAAGGAGAAATTAGATTTAACTGTACTTAAGAAGTTAAATCTACCTGTTGGGAATGAGCCTGATTTAGTATCGTGGAAGGAATTCATCTCGAAACTTAAAAACCCTAAATCTACGATAAAAGTTGGGTTAATTGGTAAGTATATAGAGTTACCCGATGCTTATAAATCAATTGTTGAATCCGTTATACATGCTGGTTCATCTAATGAGTGCAAGGTTGAATTACAAACCATTCATTCGGAAACGATTACCGAATCAAATCTCGAAGAGAAACTTGGACATTTAAAAGGAATTATAGTTGCCCCAGGCTTCGGACATCGAGGGATTGAGGGTAAAATTTTGGCTGTTAAATATGTTAGGGAGAAAGGTATTCCTTTCCTTGGAATTTGCCTTGGTATGCAGTGCGCTGTTATCGAATTTGCAAGGAACGTTCTTGGTTTGAAAGATGCTAATTCAACCGAAATGGAACGAAATACTCAAAACCCTGTAATTGACCTTATGGAAACTCAAAAAGGAATTATTGATAAAGGGGGAACAATGAGGCTTGGCGCTTACACTTGTATTATCAAAAAAGGTTCTAAGGCTGCTAAAGCGTATGGCAAAGCAGAGATTCAAGAGCGCCACCGTCATCGTTACGAGTTTAATAATGCATATTTAGAGCAATTTGAGAAAGAGGGGATGGTTTCTGTTGGTACAAACCCTGATACGAATTTAGTTGAGATTATTGAATTACCTAAACATCCTTGGTTTGTTGGAGTTCAATTTCATCCAGAGTATAAAAGCACTGTAGTTAATCCACATCCGTTATTCGTAAACTTTATCAAAGCTGCTTTAGAAATTAACAAATAGCTATTATGGAAATTATTACATTTGTGCCTCCCTATTTATTGGAATGCTTATTTTATTTAGTAATTAACATCAAAGGATTATAATGGACAGGAATACGATTATTGGAATAGTATTGATTATTGGAATATTTATTCTATTTGGATACTTAAACAAACCATCTGAAGAGCAAGTTGCTAAAATGCAACGTCAAACCGATTCAATTGCTAGAGTTAATGCTGAAAAGGCTATGCTACAAAAAACAGCAGATGCGGCTCAGATTAAAACGGATTCGATAAAAAAAGTTGAAGAGATTAAGCAAATGGGTTCGTTTGCAACTTCACTTAAAGGTGAGAATAAAATAATAACACTTGAAAATGAATTATTAAAGGTTAACGTTTCAACTCTTGGTGGTAGAATTAGTTCAGTAGAGGTTAAAAATTATAAAACTTACACGGGTAAACCTTTAATTCTTTTTAATGAGGATGAAAGTTCGTTTGGTTTACAATTTTGGGGAAATAACAATAATATCGAAACTCAAAAGCTTTATTTTGCTCCAGATAGAGCTGATTCAGTAATTATTGCTGACGCAAAAGGTGGCGTTCAGAAGTTAACCATGAGACTTAATTCAGGAACAAATTCGTATATCGATTATATTTATACAATCAAGCCTGGCAGCTATTTGCTAGATTTTGATATCCATTTATCGGGTATGGACAATGTAATTAGTGGTCGTAATGGGACTATTGATTTAAATTGGAAATCAAAGATGCCTCAACTAGAAAAAGGTGCTAAGAATGAAAGTAATTATACAACAATTTCATATTGCTTTCCAAATAATGAGTATGAGGAATTAAGTGCCATGTCGAAAGATGAAAAGAAAGAGATCACAACCAAAATTAAATGGATCGCATTTAAGCATCAGTTTTTTTCATCTATCCTTGTAGCAAAAGATGGTTTTACAAATGCTAATTTAACAATGCAGGCATTGGGTGAACCTGAGTTAAAGGATTTCTCAGCTCGTATTTCATTACCTTTGCAAGATGGTAAAAACGAAACACTTGGTTTTAATTTCTATTTTGGACCAAACCAATTCAAAACCTTAAAGTCATATAATCTTGGTTTTGAGCAGANNCCAATAGATATCTTGTTATTCCAACATTTAACATTCTTGGAAGTAAAATCGCAAGTTATGGTTTAATCATCCTTATTCTTACAATACTTCTTAAAGTAATTCTACTTCCATTAACCTATAAATCATACCAGAGTTCAGCTAAAATGCGTGTTCTTAAGCCTCAGGTTGATGAGATTAATGCGAAATACCCAAATAAAGCCGATGCTGTTAAGAAGCAACAAACCGTTATGGCACTTTATCGTAAGGTTGGGGTTAACCCATTGGGTGGATGTATTCCAATTTTAATTCAGTTCCCATTCCTTATTGCGATGTTCCGTTTTTTCCCTGCATCATTTGAACTTCGTCAACAGAGTTTCCTTTGGGCCGACGATCTTTCGTCTTTCGATGCAATTATTAACCTGCCATTTACTATTCCAATGTATGGGGCACATGTCAGTTTGTTTACTCTATTAATGGCCGGAGCGTTATTTGTAACTTCAAAAATGAATGCTGATCAAATGGGCGATACTAACGCTCAACTACCTGGCATGAAATTTATGATGATTTACCTAATGCCAATCATGATGGTTGTTTGGTTTAACAACTATGCAGCAGGTTTGAGTTACTACTATTTTTTAGCTAATATGTTTACTTTAGGTCAAACACTATTGATTAGACGGTTTGTTGATGATGAAGCAATATTGGCTAAATTGCATGAGAACGCTAAAAAACCTGTTAAAAAATCGAAATGGCAAGAAAAACTTGAACAGATTGCAAAACAGCAGGAGATGCAAAAGAATAAACGTAAATAATTAGTTCTGTTTTAATTTTAGAAGCGCAATCAGGAGGTTGCGCTTTTTTATTTTTAATATCATAAACTGACATCTATCACCTGCATTTATGTTATACAGCCATGTTTTAAAGCCTGCAATAAAATTGTGCTAGTTCCCCAGCAATTTACTTATTTCGCTTGTCCAAAACACACCAAAAAATATATGGCACGAAAACTTCTTATCCGTGATGTAACTCTTCGCGATGGGCAGCAGTCGCTGTTTGCAACTAGAATGAACCAGAAGCAGGTAGATAGAGTTTTGCCTCTATTTAAAGATGCTGGTTTTTATGCAATGGAGGTATGGGGCGGCGCAGTTCCCGATTCAATTATGCGTTACCTTAATGAGGATCCATGGGATAGATTAGAGAAAATAAAGACAATTATAGGAGATACCTCTAAACTTACAGCTCTATCAAGAGGACGAAATCTTTTTGGATATAACCCATATCCCGAGGAGGTAATTGAAGGATTTAATCGTAATGCTGTTCAATCTGGAATTTCAATTATGCGTATTTTCGATGCGCTTAACGATACCGAGAATATTAGAAGCACCATCAAGTATGTTAAGGAGAATGGAGGTATTGCTGATGCAACTGTTTGTTATACTGTAGATCCAAAATTCACCACTGGCGATAGAATTAAATCTGCTTTGAAAGGTAAGTTACTTCCAAAGAAGATATTCACCATTGATTATTTTGTAAAGAAAGCGAAAGAACTTGAGGCGATGGGTGCTGATATGATTTCGCTTAAAGATATGGCTGGTTTGGTTTCTCCTGAGCGTTCGTGCGAAATTATTTCTGCTTTTAAAAAGGAGTTAAGTATTCCCGTTGATTTTCATACCCATTGTACGCCGGGGTATGGGCACTCTGCCGCTTTAATGGCTATCATTAAAGGTGTAGATATTGTTGATACAGCAATCCTCAGCTTCGCTGGTGGTCCTGCTGCTCCTTCGTTTGAGATAATTCAGATATTTTGCAACAAGTTGGGTATCGAAACAGGTGTAAATCTCGATGCTGTTGTTAAAATTAATAAAGAGCTTATTGAGATTCGTAAGGAGATGAAGGATGTTGATAGCTATCAATTATTTCCAATTGAATTCGATTTAACAAAAGATACTTTACCTACTCATATTGATAAACTTTTCGATGATGCCATTGAATTTGCAAATGCAGAGAAGTTCGAAGAACTTCAGAGTTGCTGTTTGGCTATTGAGAAACACTTCAATTTCCCTGAACCCGATGAGAATGTTAAATTCGCTGAGGTTCCTGGAGGTATGTATACTAACATGCTTGCACAACTCAAACAATTAAAACTTGAACAGCTATTACCACGAGTACTTGAGATTATACCAACAGTTCGTTTAGCATCTGGTTGTCCTCCGTTGGTAACTCCAACTTCACAGATTGTTGGTGTACAGGCTGTAAACTGTGTAATTGATGAAAATAAGGGTGTACCTTTCTATACAAATAAATCAATTCAGTATGTAAACCTTGTAAAAGGTTTATATGGGAAGACACCTATTCCTGTTGATCCCGAGTTCCGTTTGAAAATTGCTGGTATAAAAGAGGAAACCCCATACGATACATCTCACTATCAAAAGCAGCCTAATCCAGTTTTTACTGAATTTGGTAACGCTAAATTGGCTGGAACTGAAAAAGAGGAGTTACTTCTTGAACTTTTCCCTTCTGTAGCTGAAAAATTCTTAAAAGATAGAATTGTTGCCCGTTACATGGATGCAATTAGAAAGGAACAGGATAAAAAACGTAAAGCCATTGAGGATGAGAAACGTAAATATGAAGCTATGAGTAACGAAGAGAAACGCGAAAGGCTAATAACAGGTTTGTTTAATGCTTGGTAATTATTATATATTTAGGTAACAAGAAAGGGTGAACAACTTGTTCACCCTTTCTTGTTAAACAAATATTTTTTAGAAATGAAAAATGTTGCTTAGATAAGGAATAAAACCTGTTACAACTTTTCCTGTTTCGTAGCTTAATTCTGAGCCTCTAAGGCTATGAGGTATGCTATAAACAATAATCATCAATATAGCAGCAAGAACACTAAGCCATGGTCTACGTGTTTTCCAATTGAAGAATACAGCAATAGTCCATCCTACAAACGCAATAAGCGTTTTATTATCAGTTAAATCATACCCAAATGGAAAGCCTGTCCAGAATGCCCCAAAAGCAAATTTTTGAACCAAAGGACCAAATATAAACCCAGCAACTAAAAGGAAGATAATTGTTAAAACTCCATAAAACTTAAATCTATCGTGGTTAAACGCTGCCATCAAACCGGTAAGGTTTGAGAAGAGCATTGCAATAAATATCAATAGAATATGAGGTGCTAAAGCCCAAACAGGGACAGGATCTTTAAAACGAATTACAATGGGTTCGTTTTTGGCAATATCAACAGTACTATTATCGGCAGAATTTTTGAATTCGATAAAGTATTCAAGCTTACCAGCAGCAGGGCGATGTGGGAGAGATGCCGCAATTAAACCCGATTCGCCAGCCGCAAATTGAACGGTATCCCAATTGCTATTGGTAGGATAGTTCCTGTAGTATAGAGAACCATTCCATCCTTCAGGAATATTCTTTAGCTCAACCTTACAATCAGTTCCTGATTCCCCGCTCCGAGGAAATTTATTTTTTATTGTTTGATTATTTAATGTAGCAGCAACACGCTTTGGATTTGTAGGTCCAGTAACGCGTTGATATACTAGTGCACTAAGTGTAATAACTACTGCAAAAAACCAGTACCCAAAAGTTGATTTCATAGTTTATCTATTTTATGTTTTTATAGTTGAACCAATAAAACTAGTTTTTGTTCGCCTCTCAATATTTCGACAGAGATAGTCATTCCAGGTTTTAACTCTGATAGCCTGTACATATAATCTTGGATATTTTTAACCTGTTTACCATTAATTGCTGTGATAATATCGCCGCTCTTCATTCCTGCTTTATATGCTGGATTGTTTTCGGTTACTCCAATTGCTTTTAGCCCATTATTGCTTGAACCGCTAACATCTGGAATAATGCCAAGTTTTACTTTTAGCCCACCACGTGCGCTACGAGTAGGACGAGATTTTGGCCCAGCTTCTTGGAAGGTTAGCTTTTTGTCGCGATTCGAAAGTTCATATGCAAGATTGTAGATATAATTTGTGGCTTTAACACTACCATCAAAGTTGATCTTATCGATATCGTCTGCTGGAGTATGGTAATCGAGATGAACGCCTGTAGTGAATGCAAACACTGGAATATTCTTGTTGTAGAAGCTAGCATAGTCAGATGGCCCATATCCCTCTGGGGCAAATGCTAGTTTGAAAGTGCTGTCGGCATTTAACTTGGTAAGAATTGATTCGGTTTCTGTTGATGTTTTGGTTCCGCTAACCTGCAATTCATTTTTATTGTTAAGCCTTCCAAGCATATCGATATTAATCATTGCAACAACCGATGCGTTAGGAAGTAAACCTGATTCAACAAATTTTTGCGAACCAATAAGTCCCATTTCCTCAGCTGCAAACCCAACAAAAACGATACTGCGTTTAATTTTCCTATGCTTCGATGATAATTTTTGAGCAAGTTCAAGCATTGCTGCCACACCCGATGCATTATCGTCAGCACCGTTATGAACAGCAATCGTATCAGGTCTACGGCTAGATGATCCCTTGCCTCCCATTCCAAGATGGTCAAAGTGGGCACCAATAACAATATATTCATTCTTTAAATCAGGATCTCTACCTTCTAACTTAGCAATGACATTTTGAGTTTTTTGAGTATTATTAATTACTTCAGTGCTTGCATCAACATGTGAGTTTAATTCAATTGAGAATGGTCGACGTTCTTTAATGAGTTGTTTTTCAAGTTCATCTATTTTTCCTTTATCACCCAATATTGTATTTGCAACTTCTCTTTTAACATGTATTACTGGTATTCCTTGATCAAAATCCCTTTCGGACATCCCTTGTAATTTGTCTTTAGGGTCAAATGTGCTACCAGAAACGAGGATAACGCCTTTAGCACCCATGTCCTTTGCTATAAGAGTTTTTGTTCTGTCTGACGATTGATTTATGAATACGCTATTAGTACTGTCTGGTTCAGGGTCACCACGAAGAATTAAAACCCATTTATTGGTTACATCAACAGCTTGGTAATCGTTCCACAGAATTTTTTCGTTATTCAACTTAAATCCAAAGCCAATAAACACAACTGATGCATTTAATGATCCAGTTGACGAGAATGGTAGGGTTGTAAAATCTGCATCATATTTTTGTTCTGCATCATTGATAGTTAGTTTATTACCTGCACCCGGTTTTTGATCAAGAATAATATCCATGAACTGATAGCCGTTCTCACTCATAAGTTTAAGTCCGTAATGTTCAAACTGATCTCTTATAAATTTAGCTGAAACTCGATCGTAAGTTGTACCCGGTAAACGACCTTTTAAACTGTCTGATGCAAGAAAATCTATATACTGATACAGATCCTTTTCCGAAATATCACTTTTTGTTTTTTTTATATTCTGGCACGAAGCCATCAGAGATATTGACAATAATATCCAAATGTTTACTAAATACTTCATTATTAAATCATTTTAATGTTTTTCTGTCTACAAACCTACATTTATTTTATAACTATGACAAATAAGTATTATTGATATATGTTAGCGAAACTGCTAATTTCATTTTAAAAAGTTTAAAAATCAACTAATTTTGCGGAACTTCAAAATAGTGATGGAAAGGAAAATATCCGAGAGAAAAGTTTTAATTTTTACCACTGCTTTAATTGTTATTGCAGGACTCATTAGGGTTGTCAAATATCCTTTAGGATTTGTTCTATTTTATCTTGCTTTTTTACCTTATGTACTGTACCGGTTAAACTATTATAAAAATCTAAGAGGAAAGGCTAAGCAACAGATTGATGGATATAGATTTGTAATTCTGATAACTATTATTGTTTCCATAATTCTAAATCTAATTGGATTGCAGGATGTTGAATTCTTTCTGCTTTTCCTTTTGATGATTGATTTTCTATTGGTAATCAATAAAAAGGATTAGGATATTTTTACTCCCATAAAGCTCATATCGTCTACTTGAATATTATCACCTTTCCATACCCGGAATGTTTCGTTGAGAATAGAATGTTGCTCGCTAAGAGATTTTGTAGCTATCTCACATAAGAGTTTTCTGAGTTCTTGGTAACGAAACTTTTTTCTATAAAGGCCACCAAACTGATCCGCAAAACCGTCGGTGAAAAGGTAAAGAATATCTCCCTCCATGAGTTTAATACCGTGGGTGACATAGTTGGTATCTTCAAAAATGTAGCCAATAGGCTGTTTGTTTGGTTTTACTTGGTATAAACTAAATTGATTGTTGTTGTGAACAATATGAGAGGTTGGTTGTGGTTTTGAGTTAGCCCTTAATATATGTAATGGAAGATTTGCGCCTGCATAATTTAATTCCTTGCTGCTAGGATTATATAGACAAAGGCCTATATCCATTCCATCAAATATTTCGGAGCCCTCGCTTTGATCAAATGAATTCTTGAAAAGTGAATTCATTTCGTTTAGTATCTCTCCTGGGTTAGTTAGGTTGAACTCATTTACGAGGCTATTCAGACCATATGTCCCTATAATGCTCATAAATGCACCAGGAACTCCATGCCCAGTGCAATCAGCAACAGCAAAAAGTACTTGTTCTTCTTTACTTTTTACCCAATAAAAATCACCACTTACA
>DQHR01000112.1 GCA_003531155.1 Bacteroidales bacterium
CAAGCCAAGCCCATCCGCTCCCAAATAGAGTATTGGCAGCTTTCTCAAACTCTTTTACAAAATTCTCATACGAACCAAATGATTCATTTATAGCCTGTAATAGTTTTCCTGTTGGCATTCCTCCTCCATTTGGAGACATAACTTCCCAAAACATGGCGTGATTGTAAAAACCTCCTCCAAAATTCCTTACGCTAAAGGGGTACTTACTCACCTCATTAAAAATATCTTCGATATTTTTACCATTTAGATTATTAGCTTCCACTGCTTTAATAAAATTGTTATAGTATGCACGAAAGTGCTTATCGTAATGAAACTCCATGGTTGCTTTATCGATATACGGCTCTAGAGCATCGTAACTGTAGGGTAACGCGGGAAATGTAAAGGTTGATTGTGTTTGAGGCTTAACTTTACTAACCGATATTATTAGTAACATCCCCATCAAAACTAATGTTCTTGTTTTCATAGCATTTTTCCCTAATCAACATATTAGAAAACAAAAAGTTCACCTCTTACTTGGTGAACTTTTAAAAATATGTCTGATTGAATTGGCTATTTCACTTCAACAATATCAAAATCTTGAGTGTAATTAATTAAAAACACCGATTTGTTGTCAAAACCATCAACACTACTCTGCTGAATAAATTTGTAGTTTGATTGAAGCAAATCAACGTCATGGTTTCTCAGGCAATATTTAAAATCAAGCCCATACTTCTTCAATGCTTTTAGGAAATATAACCCAATATCGTATCCTTGGAAGGAATACTGCGATGGCTCCGACCTATAAAAATGTCTGTAATCGTCAACAAAAAGTTTAACGTCACGTTTATTGTAATCGACGAAGAAAGGTGTGAAAACATGCACATTTAACTTATAGAAATATTCGATTGGTATATTCTTAAACTTCTGCCAACGAGGAAATCCGTATACTTTAACCTTGTAGTTATAGTAAGTTGTAAGAGCGAATAAATGGCTTAAAAAGTCAGAAACAAAAGCCTCATTCTCAGATGGGATAATAAAAACATTCTCTTTCTGATCGGTCATGCTCTGATTTAACTTCTCTTTTACTTCAGCAGCAAAACCTCCTGGTGTATATTTTAACTCTTTAAAATGAATTGACTCTGCTCCCTCGCATTGATTAATGCGTTGTTCAATGAAGCTTTTATACTTTTCATTAACATCAGTTTTTAAACTATCATCCTCATAAATAACCATTAAATTGCTCTCAGTGCAAAAATTAATCTTTGATGCAAACTCATCAAACTGAATTAATAGCGAAGGATTTATCTGGAAATAGTAAGGGTTACCTTTTAGCAAAGCGTCATTCTGAGATAATGGTGAAATAATATTTATCCGATTCTCCCTCGAATAGTTTGCAAAAGGCTCAAGAAGTTCAGGGTAGACTGGACCAATAATTAGATCAGATTCTCTCAAACCCTTTTCGTTGAGAATCTTTTTCGATTCAGCCAAACTCTTATTAGTATTATAAACCGAAAGATTTAGCGATAATCCCTCGCGCTTTAACGAATCAACAGCGAGTAGAAAGCCTTGATAAAAATCGAGGAAATTATGCTGACGCGATGTAATTTTTTCAACACCAGCATTTTCCGTGTTTACATCTGAGGAATCCTTCTCCTCTGCATCTGCCAGCAAAGGAAGCAAAAGCGATATCTTAAATACCTGTTTTGAATCCTTATAGTCAAATGTATCACATTTTACAAATGGTGTTGTATAATCGTTATTATCTGATATTAAATCATTTGTATTTAAATCTTTCGAAGTTGTTGTATTTATAGTTGTATTTGATACTACATTCGTTTTAGGAATACGAAGAATTGAACCAGCCTTTAGTCCATTCTCAAGAATTTCTTTATTAAACTCTTCTATAGATTGAATGCTTACACCATATTTCCTTGAAATAGAATACAATCCTTCTTTGGGTCGCACCTCATGAAAGATAAATGAGCCTGAATCGCTCTTTAAGGCAACATTCATCGAATTCAACTTATCACGAGGGATAAGCAACACCTGATTTAATATTAAGCCACTCTTAACATCGGAGTTAACCTTTGCAATCTCATCAATTGGCACCTGATATTGGCGTGAAAGGCCAAAAAGAGTTTCTCCTTTTTTAACGATATGATAGATATATTTCTCATCCTCGTCCTGAGGGGTGATATCCTTTGCAGGAATTTTAAGAGCCATATCAGGCTTAATCCCCATGTAGATATCGGCATTCTCCATAGCAATTTCCATTTGGCTAACGCCATAGGCTTTACTTATAGCATAAAGCGATTCCCCTTTTTGCACAATATGAATATAGAAATATTTCCCTTCAATCTTCACCTTATCGATTGAACGC
The DNA here is from genome assembly GCA_003531155.1 of Bacteroidales bacterium. GTDB lineage: Bacteria > Bacteroidota > Bacteroidia > Bacteroidales > Tenuifilaceae > UBA8529. The sequence goes on from DQHR01000112.1 coordinate 2,360, forward strand.
TTAACCTGAACAGCCTTATCAGTCTGAGCATAAATAGGGTGAAATATTAGCGCAATAAGGAGTAAAAGGAGAATTCTTTTAATCTGCATCATCAACATTTTTTAATAACCGCAAATGTAAGTAATCAATTTTGTTTACCGAAAACTCTTAAGATTTTTAAACACATAATCTTTAAACGAAAAATTATAAATACTTATTAGAAGAATTGAAAAATCTCTTTTCTCTTTTCACTTAGTTTAGCTATCATTGCTAGCCCAAAACATCATGAGTAGGAATAATCAACATACAGAATTTTTTGCCATAGCTTTACAGCAACACAGGTACTTAGGGATGATTTTTACGCCATACATTATCCGCTTACTAAGTTCAGAAGGAGAAATTTATACCATTGTTGATAATGTTAATGAATCGAGCTATAAAAAATGGGAGCCTCTTATTTCCAATGATGGGCATGAAGTAATTAAGTTTCTCAACGAAATTTCAGACAATAAAATTCACAAGCAGTTTAGCAAAGGTAAAATTTCAGTTTCCGATTTCTACAAATCGCTTGCAGACAATGAGCAGATAATGCAATTTGTAAGACTTGNNAATTTGTAAGAGCCTATGTTGAGCGAAGAATGTTAAAGTGTTTCGAGATCCTTTGTAAAAATCAAATTCCTGTTTACCTAAAAGAGAAGAATTTTAACAACTTATACGAGGATCATCGATTAGAACTAGTTGAGAACGAAGCATTACCCATTTTCCATTTCTCTGTAACCGAAACCGAAAGTAAATATAGGGTTGATGCGTCATGCAACGGGAAATCAATAAATCTAACCACCAAAGAATCGGAAGTTATTTGTAACGATCCGTGTTTGATTAGAGTAAAAACCAATCTTTACCGATTTCTAAAAATTGATGGCAAAAAATTAAGTCCCTTTTTCACAAAGCAATATATTTCAATTCCAAAATCGGCTGAGAGAAAATATTTCGAAACATTTGTTCTTAATGCCATTCGAAATCAAATAGTTGAACCCGATGGGTTCACCATTGAGCAAAGCTATCCTCCGAAAAAAGTAATTTTATCTATCGAGGAGCGATTAGCAGGAGGAATTGGCCTTACTCTTAAGTTTGTTTATGGAACCAAAGCATACCTTGCTAACGCAAAATCGGAACCCGAGGTTATGCTAAATTGCGACAACGATAATTACCGCTTTATAAGATTTGAGCGCGATTTAGATTGGGAAAAAGGGTATATCAATAAACTTACAGAACTGGGATTATCTAAAACTGGCGAATCGGAGTTTATGCCCTCGGATATCAGCAATTTTAATTATGCTCAACCACCTTATCAGCTAATTGAGTGGATAAACAGGCATAATATTAAAATAGAAGAATCGCAGCTAGACATTCAACAGAATCAAGGTAAAGAGAAATATTATTTAAAGGATTACAAACTTGAAATCAACACCCAATCTGCCGAAGATTGGTTTGACCTATACGGTAAAGTAATTCTCGAAGGTTTTGAAATTCCTTTTATTCAATTAAAAAAGAATATCCTTAAAAACATTAGAGAGTTTATTCTTCCTAACAATCAGATTTTCATACTCCCCGAAGAGTGGTTTACTCGCTATCGCCCTTTATTCTTTTTAGGAAAAGAGTCGGGTGAAAATATTGCCATTCGGAAATCGTTATTCAACCTTTTAGTTGACTGCAAAGTTGATGCCCCAAGCGCCCAACAACTCAAAGACAAATTTAAAAGCAGCAATCCTACAAAAATTAAACTACCCAGTGGTTTAAATGCACAGCTTCGAAGCTATCAAAAAGAGGGTTACGTTTGGTTAAATTTATTAATGCAAAATGGTTTAGGTGGATGTTTAGCCGATGATATGGGTCTTGGTAAAACTATCCAAACCATTGCTTTACTCCTTTCATTGAAAGAAAACAGAACTGAACCTATTGCAACAGCTGGCGAAAGCGATATCCAAACAATTGGGCACACCTCACTAATAGTTGTTCCAACATCGTTGGTACATAACTGGATTCAAGAAATAGTTCGATTTGCTCCCGATTTAACATATTATTCTCACACTGGATACTCGCGTACCAAAAACATTTCAGATATTGTAAAGCACGACGTAGTAATTACAACTTACGGGATTGTTCGAAACGATATAGAAATGCTTAAGGACATTCGCTTTAAATACATTATATTAGATGAAAGTCAAGCAATTAAAAACCCAACATCCAAAATATATCGTTCGGCTCTTTTGCTAAAAGCATCAAATTATCTTACCATAAGCGGTACACCTATTGAAAATTCGCTGTCTGACCTATGGGCACAACTGAATTTCCTAAATAGAGGAATGCTTGGTAGCTTTAAATCGTTTAACGAGGAGTTCATTCAACCTATTGAAAAATTAGGTGATACGCAAAAAAGTGATCTTTTAAAAACTCTGATAGAGCCGTTCCTATTAAGGCGAACCAAAGAGCAAGTAGCAAAAGATTTACCAGAAATTACCGAGCAGATTATATACTGCGAGATGTCGGAGTCGCAGACGAAGTTTTATGAAACTGAAAAATCATTGATAAGAAACAGCATCATGGAGAATATTGCTATACAAGGGTTTGATCGCTCTGCCATTGCAATATTTCGTGGCTTAACAAGGCTTCGCCAGCTGGCTAACCACCCAAACATGATTGACGAATACTTTGGAGCCGATTCGGGTAAGTTTGAAGAGATAACCCGCAGTATCGACAGCATTGTGGCCGAAGGGCACAAAATTCTTATATTTTCATCCTTTGTTAAGCATTTAAAGATTGTTGCAGAATACCTTGAGCATAATAATATTTCGCATGAAATTTTAACGGGTAGTACAACCAACCGCAAAGAGGTTGTTGAGCATTTCCAAAATGATTCATCCGTTAAGGTATTCTTAATTTCCATAAAAGCTGGCGGTGTAGGGCTCAACCTTACTGCGGCCGATTATATTTTTATTCTTGATCCTTGGTGGAATCCAGCTGTTGAGAGTCAGGCTGTATCGAGAGCTCATCGAATTGGTCAGGATAAAAATATCTTTGTTTATCGATTTATATCGCTAGATACTGTCGAAGAAAAAATCCTTCGCTTACAAGAAAAGAAGGAAATTCTTGCACAAACCTTTGTTGATACAGCAAACCCATTGAAGATTTTAGGAGAAGGAAGGATTCTTGAGGTTTTGGAGTAGCCTGATTAGAGACACGTCGACTTTATTCATTTTGAAATCTACTAATTGGAAAAAGCATTTCTAAAACAACGCAATCAGTTAAAAACTTGAAAAATTAGAATTGTTTCGCTACACTCGCAATAATGGTTTGGAAGAATATAGAATAGTTGAAGCGAGGCATTAATTCAATTAAAAAAAGCGTAACCGAGAGGTTACACTTGCATGAGTTAAAATTGGAATTCTATTTTTCTGAAAAAACAATCCTACTTTCTCTAAAAACAATTGAATCAGAGGGATATGTACCAATAGTAATTCTATTTAAAAAACTCTCACTCATAGAGTTTTGCACCCTCATATGGACCTCCTCGCAATACCCAGAATTGGTTCTAGATGGCATATATACACCCATAAAACTTAAAATAGGGAATTGTATCTCGCCATTTATCTCATAGGCATATATTGAAGGTTTATACCTGATGATTTGACCCAAAAGAATTGGTTCAGTACTTACAATATGAGGTTTAAATTTAGCCCAAACCTCATCATATGCTATATTTTCTGTTGTTTCGGCTATTGAATCTTGGATAAAGTATATAGCACCATCTTCACGTTTTAAGGTGTATTCACGTACCTGTCCATTTCCTAAAGTAAAACAAGCCCTATCTGATGCTATCAATTCAAAGGTAAAATCCGCATTATTATAATCTATAATATTGCTATCCAATGATATATCCAAATCGAATGAAGCAAAATCACTTTTTATTTTGTCGATAAAGCGATCAATCTTATCAACATCATTAATTTCTCCGCCTTTAGCGTATAAGTGAATACCACCACTATCATATCGTGATTTCTCGTATTTCTTTGGAGAGAAGTCATCCTTCTTACAGGAACAGGTTATGAAAAAGGCGATTAACATAATTATACTTAAACAATTTACTCTCATACTACTATATTTTGAATTATTAAAACATTAATTTTCTATATAAAAAAGGTAATCTTTAAAAGAACATTAATACTAAATTAGAAAATACATTTTACATTTCAAACCACCAAATAGCTATTTATTAAACAATTACTCTTCGGAAAGTAAATATTATTTAAAAAAAATTAAACGAATTACAAACTTAATATTAGAATATAGGCTTTAATAAACATATCGAGTTTATTATACATTCTGCACTTCTAAAGGCAATTTAATACAAAAAATGAATTATTGGTTTCTAATTTTGATTTTTTGCACAATAACTATTTTAAGATAAATCCAAGTTTAAAGTTATGTGCATAACTGCCCGCATTTACATTTGAATCATTGATTTTTTCAAATAGATAACCTAACTCAACTTTATTGAAAAGTAAACATTTAGACATTATCCCGAAATTGACATCATATTGTCCGGCAATGAAGCCTAAAGTAAATTTCTCATGATAAGTAACCGTTCCTTTCAAGATTATATTTATTTTACCTAAATAATCAGCTAAAATTAATTCTGGTGAAATATTGAAATTTCTAGGTAGTTTAAAAGTCGCAAAGTAATTTGCAGTAATTATTGTTGTTGAAACATTATACTCGTTATTTTCAAATTCTGAATATGACTTTATAATATCCAGATAAGACAGTCCAATATTGTGATATAGCCAGTTATATGTAATTCCAACATTGACATTTGGGTTTTTACTCCAGTTTGTAGTTTCTATAGTTGGATCTGACATATACCAACTATTTGTAAGTATACTAAACTTTGAGAAACCAAAACTTGTCCCCGCTTTGATATTAGATTTTTCATTTAACCTAAACTTATATCCATAAGTAAATTTGAGGGTTTGTTTTCTAAAACCATCATTCTTATATAACTCAAATTCAATACCATATAAACTCCTTGTGTTAAAAACATTACCAGAAACAGAAAACAAATTATCACGAGGAGAATTTGAATATCCAGCTAATTCCTTATGCGAAAGCCAATATGCATCGAACCTAACAGTATCATTAATTTGCGAAGGATTTATGTCTTTCCTATTAAAAAAAACATTTCGATTTGTTATATCGCTTATAGGAAAAAGAAGATTTAAATCTTGTTCCTGCTGCGCAAGAACTTCTATATCTATTAAGCCTAAAAAAAATACAAATAAAAAACACGTTCTTATCATTTCTTGTTTTTAATTAAAGATTTATTTTCTGGATTATGTAAACACAAGTGTCTTGTCTAGGTCTTTCTTGCATTCGCAATTCAGACGAAATTAATCATTTTCTTTATTGTCAGAAAAAACTTCTTAAAAAATCAGACATAATTAACAAATGGTGGTACTTACACTTCAAATCTTGTAACTTAGCATATAACATAGGCTCATCTATGTATAGATGAGTTTCTAAAAAACATAAAATCCATATACAAAATATAACATTGTCAATACCCAATAATTTACTATATTGGTTTCTCTAAAACATCTCAATATGAGTGATGATAACGTTAGAATCAACTATCTGCTTGACAGATTAGATACACTTCTTAAAAAACAAGAGAATTTTTCGAAAGAAATTGATGAGTTACGTCAAGAGATTATAAAGTTAAAATCTTCAAAATTAACCGAAGAGCCAATCGTTAAACTAACCACTCAACAGGAGCCCTCACCTATTAAGGTTGAGGACGAAAAGGTTAAGGCCGTTGAGCAACAAGCTATTCAAACTAAGGAACAACCGTTAATAACTCCAATAGCTAGCAGCATACCCAAAGAGAAATCGAATGTTGAGAAGTTCATCGGTGAAAACCTAATCAATAAAATTGGTATTGCCATTACCGTTATTGGCGTTGCCATTGGTGCAAAATATTCAATAGAGCATCAGCTGATAAGTCCATTAACTCGAATAATTCTAGGTTATTTTGTCGGATTAGGTTTGCTTGGTTTTGCCATAAAACTAAAACCCAAATACGAGAACTATAGCGCTGTTCTGCTAAGCGGTGCCATTGCTATCATGTATTTTATAACCTTTGCTGCGTATAGCTTTTACGATTTAATACCACAATCAGTCACATTTGTATTAATGGTTGCATTTACCGCCTTTGCAGTTATTGCATCGCTCAACTATAACATGCAAGTAATTTCAATAATTGGACTGGTTGGTGCTTACGCCGTGCCTTTCCTTTTAAGCGATGGCTCAGGAAAATACGCTTTTCTTTTCTCTTACATTTCAATAATAAACATTGGAATATTAGTAATTGCGTTTAAACGATATTGGAAAACACTGTTTTACTCATCATTTCTAATTACATGGCTAATTTTTGTTACTTGGTTTTCATCAAAATTCGATATTAGTGAGCATTTAGCATTAGCGTTTATTTTTATATCAATTTATTTTTCAACTTTTTACGCTATTTTTCTTGCTTACAAACTCCTTCAGAAAGAAAAATTTCATATTAGCGACATCCTACTATTCCTATCCAACTCATTTATTTTCTTTGGATTTGGTTATTCAATACTTAATGAACACCAAACAGGGAAAGAGCTATTAGGCCTGTTTACACTTTGTAATGCAATTATTCACTTTGGAGTAGGATTGGTAATTTTTAAACAAAAGCTAGCGGATAGAAATTTATTCTACCTAGTTATAGGCATGGTGCTTGTTTTTTTAACCATTGCAGCACCAATTCAACTCGATGGCGATTGGGTAACGCTTATTTGGACTGGTGAAGCATTGCTACTCTTCTGGATCGGAACATCTAAGAGTGTTTGGTTTTACGAAAGGCTATCGTATGCACTTATGATACTTGCATTCATAAGCCTTTCGCATGATTGGATTAATTTCTACAATCATTACGATAAAACTTCGCCCGAAACGTTGGTAACCCCAATTTTTAATGTGCAATTCCTTTGTTCAATGCTATTTATAGCATCATTCTCGTACATAGCATATCTTAACCAAAAAAGGACATCGAGTCCTTTCCAGAATAAGGAGTTGAACGGTATGGTTAACATTTTAATTCCTACAATGCTGATTGTTGCTTTGTTCTTTTCATTTAGCCTAGAGATTTCCAATTATTGGAATCAGCAGTATGCAAATTCCGCTCTAGAGATAAGTGTCGCTAATCAGGATTATCCAGAATATTATTGGAACTTCGACCTTGAGCATTTCAAAGCAATTTGGTTGATAAATTACTCTTTACTATTTGCTACCCTGTTGTCAATTTTTAACAATATCAAACTTAAAAATAAGAGTTTAGGAATTGTAAATCTGATTATAAATGGATTGGCAGTATGGATATTTCTAACAATGGGGCTTTACAATTTAAGCGAATTACGCGATAGCTACATAACCCAATCATTGGCTGAATATTACCATCGCGATAGCTTTAATATCATTATTCGTTACGTTTCGTTTGCTTTTGTTGCACTAATATTCGCAACATCCTATAGGACAATCAAAAGTGAGTTTCTAGAACCCACAAGCAAAAACGTTTTAATATTTTTTGAACTATTCCTTTCGCTTGCAGTAATTTGGATTGCAAGTAGCGAACTAATTTCGTGGATGAGAATAATGGAATCGACTCAGACCTATCGATTTAGTTTAAGTATTCTTTGGGGTGTTTCGGCATTAACGCTAATTGCATTGGGTATATGGAAAAACAAAAAGCATCTTCGAATTGGTGCAATTGTTCTATTTACAGTAACCCTTTTAAAACTTGCATTCTACGATGTTGCTCATATGGAAACGATACAAAAAACAATACTCTTCGTCTCATTGGGAATCTTACTACTTATCATCTCATTCCTTTACAATAAATACAAACACTTGATTTAAATGAAATTAGTGATAAAACATTGCTTAACGATATTTTTTATAACACTTTGCATAAGCACTCAAGCGCAGATTAAAGGGTATAGCTATAAGCGTGAGTTGATTGGTGTAAATGATACTTGGCATAGTATAACTATTCCAATCGATTTGTTTAGCAAGATATCTCCTACCCTCTCTGATATCAGGATAATCGGGATAACAGACAAGAATGATACTATCGAGACACCTTATATTATTGATTTTTCAGCCGAAAAAATATCAAAAAAGGAGATTGTCTTTAATCAGATAAATGAATCCAAAAACAAACAGGGGTACTATTTTACGTTTGAGATCCCAACTCAAAAGGTTATCAACCAAATTGAATTGGAACTTGGCCAACAAAATTTTGATTGGAGAGTTTTGCTCGAAGGGAGCAATAATCAACAACAATGGTTCTCTATTATTGATAACTACAGGATTTTATCCATTGATAATGAGCAAACCCATTTCCAATTCACCAAGCTAATAATACCAAATTCGAAATATCGATTTTACAGGCTTTGCATAAAAAGTAACGAGAAGCCCTATTTATCTGGAGCAAAAATATCGCTAGATGAACGGATTGATGGGAATTTAATTAACTACAAAATAGAAACTTCAAAAATTGAAACAGTTAAGAAAGAGACAATAATTGAAATTGGGTTACAATCTGTTGTTCCTGTATGCTTTGTCGACATAAAGATTAAAGATGGTTTCGACTACTACCGACCTGTTCGAATCGAATATCTAGCCGATAGTATCAATACCGATAAGGGCTGGAAATACAGCTATTATAGCGTTGAATCGGGAACTGTGAATTCATTTGAAAAAAATGAATTTCGATTCTCGAGCACATTTGCCAAACGATTCAGAATAATAATTGATAATCAGGATAACAAACCCTTATCTATCGATTCAGTACTAGTAAAAGGATATAAATACGAGTTAAAAGCTCGATTTACCGAATCGGCAAAATACTTTATCATTTATGGCAATAAAAATGCCTTTGCACCGAGTTATGATATTGCTCTATTTACTGATAAAATTCCCGCAACCTTATCAGCATTAAACCTTGGCGATGAGCAATATATTGGTAAAGAGGAAAGGCAGAAAAGTCATCCTTTATTTCAAAATAAGATGTGGCTATGGGGAATTATGCTTGTGATTATCGTCCTACTTGGATGGTTCTCAATTAGGATGATAAAACATAAATAATGTGCTTTTAAATATTTCTAAATAAACTAAACTGTTACTATTTTTCATTAGAAATCAATAAAACAATTATTGCTATGACTTTCTTAAAACGCTTACAATACCTATTCTTAATACTCCTATCAATTAACTCATCATACGTTTATTGTCAAAATAACAAGATTGATAGCTTAATTGCTGAAGTTAAAGGTAACACGCCCGACACAAACCAGGTTAACAACCTTTACACTGTCACAAGATATTTTATTTATCGAGAACCAGACAAAGCGCTTGAATACAATAATATGGCCATTGAGATGGCCAATAAAATAGGTTTCATAAAAGGAAAAGCAAGAGCACTAGATATTTCAGGGATTTACTATCAGAACAAGGGCGATTTTGAAATTGCAGAGAATTTTTACACCAATGCATTAGAACTAAGAAAAGAACTAAAAGATCCTAAATTAATAGCGGTTTCGTATAACAATTTTGGTGTTTTAAACAGGAAGAAAGGCGATTTTGATAAATCGAAAGAATTTTTTCTTAAATCTATGGAAATTAGCCTAGAACATCGTGATAGCGCAGCTCTTTCGAGAGTTTACAATAATCTAGGACTAGTATCTGAGAACCAAGGAAAGTACGAGGCATCTATTGAGTACCATCTTAAAAGTTTAGAACTTCGAGAAAAAATTGGGAATAAAGAAGATATTGCCTCATCGTTAAACAACATTGGAATTCTATTTTTAGCCATTGAAAAATATAACGATGCTCTCGATTACCTTACAAGAAGTTTAAAAATAAAAGAAACGCTAGGCAATAACAACTCATTGGCATCAACCTACACAAATATTGGCACGGCATACTATTATTTAAATGACCTAAATAAAGCTCTTGAATTTCAGACTAAAAGCAAAGCTATATACGAGAACATTGGAGACAAAAAAAATTTGGGGGTAACACTCTCAAACATGTCGTACATTGCTATGCAAAAGAATGATTTGCAGCTAGCTCTAAAATACAGTCTCGAAAGTATTAAGATAATTGAGGAGATTGGTAGCGTAGACCAACTAAGCGATTCGTACAGTGCCGCAAGTTCAATTTTTCACAAACTGAAACAATTCGATTTAGCAAAAAAATACGCACTTAACGCCTACCAAATTGCCACCAAAAATAACCTACTCCCATCTCAAAAAAGCGCGTTAAATACTTTATACCTGATTTCAATATCGCTTAATGATTACAAACAAGCAATAGAATACCTGAAGCAATACAATGCAGTTAAAGACACACTATTCAACGAAACCAACAACAAACAAATACTCGAACTCGAAGCAAAATACGAAACTGTAAAAAAGGAAAAAGAAATCGCATTGCTATCGGAGAAAAGCGTTCAGCAAGAGCTGAGCATCGAGAAACGTGAAAAAACTATAACTAGTTTAATTGCGCTATTCTTATTGATTGCTGTATCCTCGGTTTTATTTGTAAGACAATACCAAATAAAGCAGAAGCAAAAAGCACTTCTTCTGGAACAACAATTATTGCGATCGCAAATGAACCCACATTTCATTTTCAACGCACTTGGTGCAATTCAAAATCAGGTTTTACAAAAACCAGCCATTGAAGCAGTAACTTATATAGCCAGCTTTGCAAAATTGATGCGTTCTATCTTAGATGGTTCTAGGGGAGAAATGATTACTATGGAAACCGAAATTGAAACTCTCACCGAATATCTTACCCTTCAGAAACTCCGCTTAAAGGACAAGCTGCAGTACTCTATTAATGTTGATATTCCATACAGTACCAATGAAATTGCCATTCCCCCAATGCTGCTCCAGCCTTTCATTGAAAATGCTGTGGAGCATGGTATTGCAAAGAAAGATATCCCAGAAGGCACTATCAACATAACATTTAAGACTAATGGAGAGAGAATGTCAATTACTATTGAAGATGATGGCATAGGCTTAAAGCATAATCCTGAATCGACAAGTACAAAACACGAATCACTAGCATCTAAAATAACCTACGAGCGGATGCTAGCTCTTACAAAAACACATAAAAAGAATTTCCATTACACCATATCCGGTAGAAAGAGTGATGATGGCACTATTGCTGGAACAAAGGTTATTTTAGAAATCCCTTTACTATTCTACGATAAATAGTTACTTTCGTAAAGAAAAGATAAATAACAGAAATGGTAAAACTAGCAATTATTGAGGATGAAGAAGATATTCTTGCGGTAACGCTAAAGTTAATCAACGATTATTGCCCTTTTGTTACCATCTGTGGAACGGCATCGGACATGAATTCCGCAAAGAAATTACTACTAGAATCAAAGCCCGATGTAGCATTAATGGATATAAATCTACCTGGTGGAACTAGTTTTGATGTTCTGAAAGCATTGCCCGAAGTAAACTTCAAGCTAATCTTCCTTACTGGCTATGAAGAGTACGCCATACAGGCCATAAAATTCAGCGCTATAGATTACTTACTAAAACCAGTTAACCCTACCGAATTAATATCGGCACTGCATCAAGCATACAAAACAGTAGAGGAACGCAATAATAAATTAATGCTCAATGCACTGCTCCAAAATATGGGAGAACCGATATTTGAGAACAAGGTAGTTGTTCTAAAAACCGTTGAAAGCATCCATATAGTTGAGGTTAAAAATATTGCGCGGTGTGAATCGGACAGCTCTTACACCACTTTCTATTTAACTGACGGGCAAAAAATCCTGATCTCAAAGCCCTTGAAGGAGTACGATGAAATGCTCTCACCATTTCATTTCTTCAGGGTACATCAGTCGCACCTTGTAAATATGAAATATGTAAAGAAGTTCGATAAAACCGATGGAGGTTTTATTGTAATGTGCGACGGTTCCAGCGTACCCGTATCGACCCGTAAGAAGGAGTCCCTTATTCAATCTATAGAGCAACTGGCCAACAAATAGCAAATTCTTTCCTACCTCTATCAAATTCTAGTTTAGTTCTAGCACATACTGTTCTGCTCAAATAAGCAGAGGTTATGGATTTAACTTTACATCAAAGAAAGATTAAATCCATAGCCATGAAAAAAGTAACACTGATTATGCTGGCAGCCCTTTTGCTAATGAACTGCGCCTGCGAAAAAAATGATGCGAGCGAAGAAAAAGAGAATCCAAACTCAGCAAAAGGTCAAATACGCGACAAGTACGATGCAGGAAGAGTGGCCGATGCTTTTAACTCATTAATGGCAAATATCGAGGATAACACATCATCATCGGCAACCTACTCATCGCATGTAATTACATCAACCAGCGGTGGAACTGCAACAATAACAGGTACGCGAAGCAAAGAAACAATATCAGCTTATACTTCCTGTTATAAGAGTCGATTATCTATTACTTTCAATAACTATCAATATCAATCCTACAAAGTTTCCGGAACAGTAAATTACAAGCAAGATAGATACACCTCCTCATCATATCATCTAATTAAACAGGTTGACGGCAGTGGAATTAAAGTTGAAATTCCGAATGGAGAATACACCATTAGCGATGTGGTTGCCATTTATTTAATGGACAAGAACGATAATCAATACATCCTTACAGGTAATGTTACCAGCTCTAATGGAACACTTTATGGAGCTAATGGAAACTAATTTGTAATATAAAAAACAAAACAATGAAATGTAAATCAAACAAATGGATCTTTCTAACACTGCTAATGGCACTAACATTTATTGGCTGTGAAAAAGATAATGGTGATTCAACAATAGAATCAGAAACTATTGTTTATACAGCAGGATGGAGTAAAAATAGTTCTGGTGTTGCAATTCCCGGCTACTGGAAAAATAGTATTTGGAATGGTTTAACTCCATTATCGGTAAATCACTATTCATCGGTTAACTCAATTGCTGTTTCTGGCAATAATATCTATGCAAGCGGATGTAGTACAAACAGCGCGGGGATTATAGTTCCAGGATATTGGAAAAATGGGAATTTGATTGAATTACCCCCTATTGATCCAACAAAAAATGCAGAGGTTTTTTCACTGGTTGTTTCTGGTTCTGATATTTACGCTGCTGGAACTTGTGACATAAACTCGGGAAACGTGCCTGGTTACTGGAAAAATGGAGTTTGGAATGCCCTTCCTAAACTTGATGCCGCAAAAAGTTCTTCGGTAGTGTCAATATTTGTTTCAGGTGACAATATTTACGTAGGAGGAAATAACAATAACACTGACAATATTAGCATACCCGGGTACTGGAAAAATAACGTTTGGAACGCACTACCAGCATTAGACATCGCTAAAAACTCATATGTACAATCACTTTTCGTCTCAGGTAACGATGTTTATGCTGGCGGTTTCTGTCTCAATAATTCAAACATATCAATTCCCGGATACTGGAAAAACGGAGTTTGGATTGAATGTACCCCTATTGATGCAAGTAGAAATTCCGAAGTAAAATGCATCACAGTTTCAGGAGATAATGTGTATACAGGCGGTTATAGTATCAACAGTATGGGTGTTAGAGTTCCTGGATACTGGAAAAATGGAGTTTGGAATGGCTTAACCCCTCTTGATGGAACAAAAACGGCCTATGTTTATTCACTTGAGATTTCCGGTAATGATGTTTATGCCGGTGGGATCGCATATAATAGTTCAAATATAATGATTGCTGGATTTTGGAAAAATGGAATTTGGAATGCGTTACCCTCAATTGATGAAACTAAGTCATCCCATATAAGCACTATGATTGTAGTAGAGAACTAGAATAAATGAAAGTAGCGAAGTGGTTTTCGAAATATAGATAGAACCTGTTAAGGATCTGATAATAAATAAATTTAGCAACCTAATCTATATAAAACCTCTTCATCCAACACTTGGACAAATGAATAATTAACAATAGAGCAACCATAAATACTCAGGAAAGAAACAACAAAATTCCG
>DQHR01000147.1 GCA_003531155.1 Bacteroidales bacterium
ATTGTATACTTCATACTATTCTTGCTCCCATTTACCTTTCGATACAATAATATCTACCAAACAGTTTTAAAGTACCTTTTCTTCGTCACAAATGGGGTTGCACTACTCTCTAATTGCTCCGATTTTATATACTTTCGATTCACACTTAGGAGAACAACAGCATCGGTATTCAGCGAGTTTCAACACGAAACCAACATGGGTTCGCTTATACCCAAATTCATGGTCGATTACTGGTATATTGTGCTTATCTGGATTTTGCTTATTACAATACTAATATTTGCCTATGGTATGATATCAAAACCAAATCCAACCAAGGGATGGAAAGGTCATTTGGTATATTTTATTAACGGCACTGCATTACTTCTACTTTCTGCATTTCTTATAGTAGGTGGTTTACGTGGCGGATTTAGACACAGCACCCGTCCTATTACGTTAAGTAACGCAGGACAATACGTTTCGGAACCACTCGAAGCTGCAATTGTCTTAAATACTCCATTTGCCATATATCGCACGATTAATAAAAAGGCCCTAAAAAAGGTTGATTTTTATAAAACCGATGAGGAACTTAGTAAAGTTTTTACCCCTCTTCATACACCTCAACCCAAAAAGCCTTTCAAAAAGCAAAATGTTGTAATTCTAATTCTCGAAAGTTTTGGTCGTGAATATATTAAGTCTTACAACCCAACCTTAGAAAATGGAAATTATAATGGTTACACCCCATTTCTCGATTCGCTTATTGCCCAATCGTTAATTTCTATGAACTCTTTTTGCAATGGTCGTAAATCTATCGATGCAATGCCATCAGTGCTAGCTAGCATTCCAATGATGGTTGAACCATATTTTCTTACTAGCTACTCTGGCAATAAGATTAACAGCATTGCATCAATTCTTAAAACAGAAGGTTATCATACTGCATTCTTCCATGGTGCTCCAAACGGTTCTATGGGATTTCAGGCCTTTGCGAACGTTGCTGGTTTTGATGAGTATTATGGAATGAACGAATACCCCAATAAAAATGATTTTGATGGCATGTGGGGTGTTTGGGACGAGGAGTTTTTCCAGTTCTTCGCTCAAAAGCTAAATGGTTTTAAACAACCATTCTGTGCTGCAATTTTCTCGGTTTCATCTCATCACCCATTTAAAGTACCTAAACGTTACGAGGGTAAATTCGATAAAGGGAATCTGCCAATCCACCAATGCATTGGATATACCGATTACTCTTTGAAGAAATTTTTCAAAACTGCATCCCAAATGCCTTGGTACGATAGTACCCTGTTTGTTATCACAAACGACCATGCAAATCAAGCCTTCTACCCAGAGTTTAAGACAAATATTGGTGTTTTTGCGGGGACATTCATCATGCATAAACCAGATGGAAGCCTTAAAGGCGTTTCTAATGATTTAATTGAGCAAACCGATGTAATGCCATCAATTCTTGGATACCTAAACTACGACAAGCCTTTTATTGCTTTTGGCCGTAACATTCTTGATTCAAGCAGCGAACCAGTTGTAATCACCTATACATCATCAACGTATCAACTACTGATGGGCGATTATCTTTACCTGTACAATGGTCTTAAAGGTGTTGGACTTTATGATTATAAGAACGATATAATGCTTACAAAGAATATCTTTGGTCAACATCCCGATATTGAGGCAAAAATGGAAGCAAAAGTCAAAGCAATTATACAACAATATAATAATAGGATGATTGGCGACAAACTAACCGTTCAGAAGTAATTTAATTATTGATATAAAGTATATTCCCTGACTTCGTCAAATTATATCTTCGTAACGGATAACCTTTTGAAGGGTAAGCATAATTAAAAAAATAGTAAACAGTTTCGCATTCAGGACAGGTAGCTGTTCCTGCACTACCGTTATCGTCTAAAATTACAGCCGTTGGCTTTGAATCTATATGTTTAGGACAAGTTGCATCGTATGCAGTAAACTCATCAAGAGAGTTTCGGTACACAACAACTCCATTTCGATTATAACCCTCATTGGGATATATAATGGCATTATTTACTGATGACAACGCAATAAATTGGGGCAATTGAAGGTTTACTGTAATGCTAACCTTTGCATAGGGTACAATTTGTTCATCCTGCTTGGAGCAACCAAAAGGTAGGGTTAACAGTATAAGAATAATAAAAAGATATTTTAATTTTGTATTCAAAATTAAAAAGATTAAATGTAATTATTGTGCAAACATACAAAAAGGGATTATTATTTCTGCTTATTATGCTCCTTGCAAACATAAACGATTGCTGGAGTCAATCTATTTTACATCCATTCAGAAAAAAATACGATACGTTCTCTGCCTCTGAGCACTTCAAATCTTTTAAACTAGATAGAACTCCAATAAACAAGCAAAAACCATTATCAAAAATTGAACGTCAACAAAATAGAAAATCTGAAAGGGCTAAAAAAAGGGCACTAAAGGCTCAAGAGAAAGATAGAGAGGCACACATCAAGAAGCAAACCCCAGAAGTTCAGGAACGTATGAAGAGATCGCGAAAGCAATCGGAAATGACTCGGAAACACAAAACGTTCTGGGATAAGTTAAAGTTCTGGAAAAACAAAAAACCAAAAAAAAGATAACTAATAGTACTATTTCTCAAACTGTTATAACACAAAAGAAAATTTACAGTAAAAGTCTATTTTTTTATGTAAATCAAAAAAAATCAATATATTTGCATCATATGAAGAGTTCCGAGAAGTCGGGATTCTTTTTTATTTACCCTATATATAAAGAATCAGGAGGTTAATATGTCAAAAGTTGTTTATTTGACCGAGGAAGGTTTACAAAAGCTGCAAGCAGAACTTAATCATCTTAAAAGCGTTGAAAGGCCTGCTATTTCTAGGATGATAGCCGAAGCTCGCGACAAAGGCGACCTATCGGAAAATGCAGAATACGATGCTGCCAAAGAAGCCCAAGGAATGCTCGAACTCAAGATATCAAAATTGGAGGATACCGTTGCCAACTCGCGCATAATTGATGAATCAAAAATTGACCTCACAAAAGTCCAGATACTCAACAAAATAAAACTTAAAAACCTTAAAACCAATACCACAGTTGAGTACATGCTTGTTGCAGAATCGGAAGCAAATCTTAAAGAAGGTAAACTATCAGTAGGAACACCTATTGCTAAAGCGCTAATGGGCAAAAAGGTTAACGATGTAGTTGATGTTCAAATCCCTTCAGGAACTATCCAGTTTCAGATTATTGAAATATCACGATAAAAAAAACAATAGCCATGCCAACCATCTTCTCAAGAATTGTAAAGGGTGAGATTCCCTCGTACAAGATTGCCGAGGATGACAAGTACTACGCATTTCTCGACATCAACCCATTGGCCGAGGGCCATACATTAGTTATCCCTAAAGTTGAAGTTGATTACCTATTCGATTTAGATAACGAAACCCTTGCAGGTCTTACCCTGTTCTCGAAACGAGTTGCTAAAGCAATTGAAAAATCAGTACCATGCAAACGTATTGGTGTTGCAGTGCTAGGACTCGAAGTACCTCATGCTCATATCCATCTTGTACCTTTAAACAAGGAATCTGACGTTGATTTTTTCAAACCAAAACTAAAATTATCACCTGAACGGTTTAAAGAATTAGTCGATAAAATTTCGAAGGAGTTCGTTTAGGATAGACACTAGATAGTAGGTTACATAAAAAGTTTGTTTTTTTGTATTCTATCCTTTTTCAAACTAAATAATATTCGCCTAATACTACCTTATTCTTTTGGGATTATCCTTTATAAAAGCCTCCCACGAAGAGGCTTTTTTTGTGCTTTTACCTTTCACTTTCTCACTACTACCTATTGCAGTATCTTGATAAAAATGGCAAATTGCAGCACCTAATGCATCAGTCGCATCAAGTTTTGCATCAGAGAAATCCTTAACCTTTAGAATTGAAACTAGCATTGCAGCCACCTGCTCTTTAGAGGCTGCACCTTGCCCTGTTATGGATTGTTTTATTTTACGCGGAGCGTACTCAAAAATTGGGACTGAGCGCGATAGCGCAGCGGCCATTGCAACTCCTTGTGCTCGCCCAAGTTTAAGCATGCTCTGAACATTCTTGCCAAAGAAAGGCGATTCAATGGCCAACTCATCGGGATGATACTCGTCGACCAACTGCTGAACCCGCTCGTAAATGGCTTTAAGTTTAAGATAATGATCAGTATACTTTCTTAGCTCAATAACCCCTAAAACGATTAAGTCAATTCTATTTTTCCCTTCACCCCGAATAACAGCATATCCAAGGATATTCGTTCCGGGATCAATACCTAAAATTACTCTTTCGTTTACAATAGCCATTTATTTAGATTTCAGAAAAAAGATATTCATCAGAATAAATATCTAATATACTTTTAAACTTATCTACTCGCTAACTTAATATCTACCACGCTCCTATCTCCTCGTAAAGGCCCTTTCCTGTAACCAATTTAGATTTCTTAATATTCATATTAGTTCCTTTAATTGGCAAAACTCCAATATAGTTTAGTGCAGCCGCAAAGCTAGCTTCGTTGACATCGCCAAACTTTTTAGTATAATCATCAACAGCTTCAACATCAACATCTAAACCATTAAAATAATCACCTACATTATTAGCATTCCAAAGAGAGAAACAAATAGGCACAAAAACCCAATCGAACTGAGTATATTTAAAAACTGGCATTCCTACAGGCTTACCATGCGTTTTACTTCCCACAAGTGCAACTGACATATAAGGTTTAAGACCATTAATCACTAACTCACTTGCTGAGGCAGTAGCATCTGATGAAATAAAAGTCACCCGACTTAACGATAAAGCATTATCATTGGTCGCAAAGTTGATAGATTTATTTTGGTAAGCATACCTATCATTAAATATATACTTCGCGTAAACTTTGCCATTGGTGGTAGTTCCTCCTATCAAACCTGCTAATTGACTTGAAATGTCAATAATACCTCCTCCATTATATCTTAAATCAACGATAAGCTCAGTTACATTTTCGCTCTTAAACTTTGAAAAACAGGTATTGAGTTCATCTATTGTAGGGGTAATAAAGCCCTTAAGCACCAAATAACCAATCTTTTTTGAGTTCAAAGTATAAGTACTATCAAAAAGCACAGTATTCATTTCGATCTCAATTTTTGTAAATGAGTGTGTTACCGTCTCTCCATTAGGTGAAATAAACCCTAATGTTTTAGTAATACCAGGTTGATTCTCACCTAATAGTTGATTGTAATTCTCTCTAGTTGGAGTTACTCCATCAATCGATGAAATTTGCCACCCTCTACCAATTCCAAAAGGTACTAAAGGAGAACTTTTAAAAACGTACCCAATCCATAGCTTTTCGGAATCATCAAATATACTACTAAAGCCAAAGCCATAATATTTACCAGCATTATAGGCATCATACTCTTGCTTAGTCGTCACATAACTCCATTTATCGGGAGGGTTAACTTTAAGTGCCTCAATTAAATCAATAGGAGTCTCATAATTATCAATATTAACTTTTGGAACATGATCGTACCAATAGTATACATCATGCATAATACTATTTAACTCCTTTTTTGCTTCAGTTTCCCAATTTATGCTATCTCCCTTCAAACAACTTTGTAGAAAGAAGATTATACTACCGATTTCTATTACAATTAGAATTTTACGAAAAACTTTCATATTTATATAAAATTTAGATAACATCACTTTCTGGTTTAAGCTGCTGATATACTATCCCTAAAACAATAAACACCAAACCCATAATAGTAGTCCAATATACGTGTTCACCTAAAACTACGCTAATAAAAACAAGCGCAACAAAGGGAACTAAATAAATTACATTACCTAAACGAGCAGTATTCTCAGCATAATTTAACGCTTTAAGCCACAAAACAAAAGTTATACCCATTTCAAAAGCACCTATATAGGCTGCAGCATAAATTCCATTTGGCTTTATATCCCAAAAACCATCTGATAAGGAACCTGCTATCAAGCCAAATGTTGTAGCAAAACTGAAACTTATAAAGAGCTTTACAACCTCATCTTTAACACCATTCTTTACATTTAACAGCCAGAATGATGCCCAAACTAACGAACTTGTAAGCGCAAGCATAACACCAAAAGGGTTGCTTCTTGAGAAAATGGAGAAACTCCCCTGAGATGATATGAATACCACACCTATAAAACTTATACAAAGAGCAATAATATTTTTCAATTTCAATTTATGCCCTAAAATTGGAACCGAAAGAAGAACTAATATTATTGGCCAAACATAGTTAAGAGGCTGAGCAACCTGAGCAGGAAGTAAATCATATGCTTTAAAAAGCACAAAATAGTATAAAAATGGGTTAAGGAATCCTAATAAAATTGACCAACTCAATTGTTTTCTTGTAACATGAAATAATACAGAAAGTTTTCTTTGTACAAGTAACACAACAAAAAGAATAATCATTGCAAATAGCGATGCCCAAAATAATAGTTGAATAAAATTTAGAAATTTGAGCCCTATTTTAAATGCTGTTGCAGATGTTCCCCAAAAAAGGATTACAAATCCTGCAAAAAGATATGCTAGTTTCTGATTTTTCATTCTAAAAAGAAAGGTGAAAGATACAAAAATGAATTTATTGATTTCTCTTCAAACGACTCAATTCCCTTTTGGCATCGCGTTTATGGCTTGAATTATCATCGATAAGCTGTTCCAATATAACTATTGCTTCATCGCGTTTTTGAGCACCTATTAATGAAAGGGCATAGTACCATCGTGCTTCATCGAACAACTCCGTCTGAGGGTTCTCAATTAAATATTTTAAAATTGATATAGCCTCGTCAAATCGGGTAAGGTGGTAGTAGCAAACTGACTTACTAAACAATATTGAATCATTTGAAGAAAATTCAGAGATAATTAGATTGAATGCATTTAAGGCAGCCTCATATTTTTTCTTTTCATACAACCTCATTGCAGCCTGCACTCTATCGGAATAAGATAACGTCTCATCTTTACTCCCCAATTTAGTTCTAGACTCACGAGCATTCCCTGCTGCTATGCTTTTTTTACTGGCGCTCACAGGGGCGTATAGAACTGAACTCTCTGCAACCACCTGTTTCTCATCATTTACATTTTCTTCCTCAGCTACTTTTGCAACCACCCTATCATCTAAAATCTCTATATTATTATTTTCTACAGTAACGCTATCAACAACAATTGGGGCAGTATATTTCAATGAAGCTACAGCATCCATATCTTCAATTCTAACCAATCCCGATTCTTTCTTAACAACATCATAGCTACTTAAAACCAATGTATCTTTCCGTCCCTTAGCAGACGAAGCAATATCCTCCAATTCCATTGCAGCAACCTCATTATAGGTAAGCTGAGGTGGTTTATAGATCACAAAAAAGTAAAAAGCCGAAACGCCAATTAAAATCAATACTGTGGCTGCTACTTGAATATTTAATCTTAAATATGGAATTTCTTTGTATGGTTTATGTAGAATAGCATCTACCTTTCGGTGTAAATCAAGCGTTATTTCATCAATCCTCTCTGGTTTCTTTAGCAACGATAGCCCCTCAAGTTCATCGCTACATATTTCGCACGAAGCAATATGTCGCTCAACCATATTTTTCTCGTATCCTGACAGTTCTCCCTTTACATACTTAACCAGCACGTCTGTGGAAATGCAATCATCACTACGATTTGATATATTATTAGCGTCTTTCATTTTGTTCAAGATAGATCTTCAGGTTTCGCTTTCCATTTTGGATATGGCTCTTTACCTGATTCATTGTATATCCTGTAATCTCTGCAACTTCTTGGTAACATTTATCCTTTAAATAAAATAGTTCAATACACACACGCTGCTCATGTGAGAGGTTGCAAAGCTCCATCTCCAGATTATCGATTTTTTCCTCCAAACCATTGCTGTTATCTTGATACAAAAGGAACTGGTTTTCCACAAGATTCTCATAGGAATTTTCAGCCTCCTTCTCCTTTCTCATCTTATATACATTATCCCTTATTATATGTAAGCAATTGTTTTTAAGCACAGTATGCAACCACGATTTAAAGTTTGTAACCTGATGCCTTTTTAAATCGACAAACAGTTTCTCGAAGACCTGCATGGTTGCATCTTTTGCATCCTCCTCATCTTTTAGGTATTTCATGCAAATGGCAAAGGCAAAACGAGTATATCTTTTATATAGCTCGCCAACTATGCGTTTATCTCCTTCTTTTTTATAAAGGTCGATAAGCTCTTGATCCGAAAGAGTTGATATGTTAGGCTTAATATGCAAATTCTATTCAAACTAAAATTCCAAACCTCTATATTCCCGAATGATTTACGGTAAAATTAAAAAAAAATCACAATCAATTTATGGAATTACTAGCCCAATTGTATCCACAAGTAAAACGAATAAATGTTAACTTAAATACAATTGTTATGAAAACTTTTATATCAATAATTGGAATTGTGCTTCTAAGCGCATCAACTACTCTAAATCTTCAAGTTGGAATTTTATGGGGTGTTGTATCTGATGGTTCAAATGGGAATGCTATTGCCAATGCAAATGTTCAAGTATTCCAAAGCGGCAAGCAAATTGGAACTATTACCACCAAAAGTAATGGAACCTTCTCTTTCTCCCTAAAACAAGGCGCATATCTACTAAGAGTAATTGCTCAAGGGTATGATGCTTACGAAAACAGCAACATTTCGATAACAAACGAAAAAACAACAAATCTAAAAATAAGCCTTAATCCATCTGTTACAGTTGATAGTCTAATCGCGATTGAAGACGAAAAAGAAGAAAGAATGATTGTGTGTGAAATGGCTGTTGAAGCACCAAAGATAAGCAGTGCTGGTGGAGCAAGATATGCCAAAGCCTGTAAATCAGATAATTCCTTTATATATCAAGAGTTCAACACCGAATCGTACGATGTAGTTAACGAGAATACTTTTAAGGATGTAATTAACAATCCTTTATCAACTTTTTCTGTTGATGTCGACAAAGCTTCATACTCTAATGTTCGACGTTTTTTAACACAAAACCAAAAGCCTGTCAAGGATGCCGTTCGTATTGAAGAGTTGATAAACTATTTCGATTACGATTACCCACAGCCCACGAACGGCAATCCTTTCTCCGTTACAATAGAGGGTGATAAATGTCCATGGAATGAAAAGCACAACCTTGTACTAGTTGGGCTTAAAGGCGAAAACCTAAACGACAAGCAAATTCCACCAAGCAACCTAGTTTTCCTACTTGATGTATCTGGTTCAATGGACGAACCCAACAAACTTCCATTAGTTAAGAAATCTTTTAAGTACTTGGTTGAAAACCTAAGGCCTGTAGACAGAATTGCAATAGTAGTGTATGCGGGTGCTGCGGGTGTAGTACTCGAATCTACCTCAGGAGATAAAAAGGAAACGATTATCTCATCTATTGATAGATTGCAGGCCGGAGGCTCAACCGCTGGTGGCGAAGGAATAAACCTTGCATATGCAATTGCAAAGAAAAATTTAATAAAAGGAGGAAATAATAGGGTAATCCTTGCAACCGATGGTGACTTCAATATCGGAGCAAGCAGCGATGCCGAAATGGTTAGATTGATTGAAGAGAAGCGTAAAGATGGCATATTCCTATCAATTTTAGGCGTAGGCATGGGTAACTACAAAGATTCTAAAATGGAAAAGATTGCCGATGCTGGAAATGGCAATTACGCTTACATAGATAATTTGCTTGAAGCAAAAAAGGTATTCGGCACTGAACTTTGGGGGACCCTTTACACAATTGCAAAAGATGTTAAAATTCAAATCGAGTTTAACCCCAACAAAGTTAAGGCTTACAGACTAATTGGTTACGAAAATCGTTTGTTAAATAAAGAGGATTTTAACGATGATAAGAAAGATGCTGGCGAAATTGGTTGCGGTCATACAGTAACAGCGCTTTATGAGATAATTCCTGCAAACTCCGATGAAGTAATTTCAAACGTTGACCCGTTGGAATATCAAAAGCAATCGGTTCCTAACGAAAGCAAAAACATGATGACTGTAAAAGTTCGTTACAAAAAACCTGATGGTGACACAAGCATGTTAATTACTGAAAGAGTAAACAATGAGCAACTAAAAGCTACCAACAACATCAAGTTTGCTTCCTCTGTGGCTGAATTCGGAATGCTACTTCGCGAATCAGAGTTTAAAGGCTCAGCATCATTTGCAACAGTATACAAGCGAGCAAAAGAAGCCTCAGGAAAAGATGTATTTGGTTATCGAGCCGATTTTATTAAAATGGTTGAACTAAGTGAGATGCTATTTAAGTAAATAAGGAAAAAGGTTAACAAGCAAAAAGTCAGAAGAAAAATTTCTTCTGACTTTTTTATTTAGTTAAATTACTGGCAGTTATAAATTATTTTACTAATTTTTTAATATTTCTACTATATTTATAGTAGTTATTTAATTTTATCTACTATATTTGTAGTAGATAATTCTTGATATTATGAAACAACTCACAAAAGCAGAAGAGCAGGTAATGCAAATCCTATGGGATATCAACGAAGGCGTTGTTAAAGATGTGGTCGATAACTTTAATGAGCCCAAACCTGCATATACAACAGTTGCAACTGTTTTTAAAGTGTTAGAGAATAAAGGCTTTGTAGTAAAAAGAAAAGTTGGCAATACACATCTTTACAAACCTCAGGTAAGTAAAGATGACTATACAAAGATTCAGTTCTCAAGCCTTCTAAAAAACTACTTTAATGGGTCATTTCCCAAAATGGCAACATTCTTTGCTCGAGAAAACAATCTTAGCATCAGTGAACTCGAGGAGATGATGAAAATGGCTGAAGATGAACTTAAAAAAAATACTAAATAGCCAAAACCATGAATGAGTTAATGCTATACTTACTGAAAGCCTCGCTTGGAATCATGGTATTCTACTTGGTTTTCTTGTTTACTCTTAGAAAAGAAACTTTTTTCAGAGCAAATCGATTATTTCTGAACACTAGTTTACTACTATCTTTAATACTACCGCTATTTCCTATCACCATTATCACTCATATTCCCTTTTCTGAATCAGGGAATGTATTTACTGAACTCGACAAGAATTTCCGCACTTTAATGAACGGTAATGAGCAGAGTATAAATAGCGTTAAAGGTATCAGCTGGCAAAGCATATTTATAATAACATATATAACAGGGGCATCTATTTTCTTTTTGCGACTTTTATGGCAATGCATTGTTTTGATAACCATTATCAGCAAAACGAGAGTTATTACAACAAATGGAGTGAGGGTAGTCGAAAACAACAAATTTGGTTTGCCATTCTCGTTTTTCAACATTGTGTTTATCAACCCTAAATTTCACTCTGGACCTGATTTAACTAATATACTTGCTCACGAAAAAGTGCACATTCGCG
>DQHR01000123.1 GCA_003531155.1 Bacteroidales bacterium
GAACGGTAAGCCTTTGCCGATTTATCGCCATACAACTTCGATAGGCATAAATCGGCAAAGGCTTACCGTTCCGAACTGGTGAATGCTCGTAAATCGGGTCGTAACCGCAGGTATTATCCCATTGGCAATAGAGAAATCAACTATGTTGAGCTACAAAAGGTGAAGAAATTCCCACTATTCCGCATGGGAATGAATAAGGGTGGATTTATACCTGTTCAGGTTAACCGTAGAATCTTACCTCACCAAAGCCTTGCTCAGCGTACCATTGGTACGGTAAACGATGGTGGTGTTGCGGTTGGTATTGAGGGTGCATTCAACTATGCCCTAAAAGGCAAGGCGGGAATCAGCCTGTTACAGCGCGTTCCTGGCAATGTTTGGATCGATGTAAACAGTCCTAATCAGGTTGACCCCGAGGATGGATTGGATGTGGTTACAACTATCGATGTTGATTTGCAGGATTTGGCCGAGAATGCATTGCATAAACAGCTCGAGAAACATGGTGCTGGTTGGGGAACAGTAATTCTAATGGAGGTAAAAACTGGCGAAATTAAGGCTATTGCAAACCTTAAACGCGATGAGGATGGTGTTTACTCCGAGGCTTTTAACTATGCCATTGGCGAGAGTGCCGAGCCAGGCTCAACCTTTAAAACCGCTGCTCTTATTGCTTTACTCGAAGATGGCTACGTTAAGCTCGATGATATTGTAAATACAGGAAAAGGAAAACTAAAAATCTTTAACCATACCCTAACCGATTCGCACGAGGAGGGATACGGTAAAATCTCGGTACGTAAAGTATTTGAGCTATCGTCGAACGTTGGTGTGGCTACGCTTATGATGAAATACTATAGAGGTAAGGAGAAAGATTTTATCGATAGGCTTTACAAGATGAAGCTAAATCAGCCTTTAAACCTTGAAATTGACGGAGAGGTTGCACCATATATTAAATATCCGGGCGATAAGTTCTGGTCGGGCCTTTCGCTTCCACAGATGAGCATTGGGTACGAGGTAAAGTTAACACCTCTTCAGATGCTCGCTTTTTACAATGCCATAGCCAACGATGGAATCATGGTTAAACCGCATCTTATAAAGGCGCTGGTTAATCATGGTGAAACAATTCAAACATTTGGAGCAGAAGTTCTCTGCTCATCAATTTGCTCAAGTTCCACTCTCAATAAGGTTCGAGATGTGCTTGAGGGAGTGGTAAAGGATGGAACGGCAAGTAACCTGAATAACACTCGATATAAAATTGCAGGAAAAACTGGAACGGCTCAGGTTGCAAAGGGTAAAAGAGGTTACAAGAGCGGTGGTGTAAGCTATAGAGCATCGTTTGCAGGTTACTTTCCTGCCGATGATCCAAAGTACTCGTGCATTGTGGTGGTTAATTCACCATCAAAGAGCGTTTACTACGGTAACGTGGTGGCTGGGCCAATTTTTAAGGAGATATCAGATAAGGTTTATGCCACGAGTAAGGAGTGGTTCAAAACAGTTGATGACGACGCTGAATTAACCGATATGCCTACATCAAAGGCTGGTCATAAGCAGCAACTCGAGGAAGTTTTGGATGAGTTGGATATTCCAATGAAGGATAAGACCAAAAAATCGAACTGGGTATCGGTTATCCGTACCGATGAGGATTTGGAGCTAAACGATAAAAATGTAATTAAAAACCTTGTTCCCGATGTAAAAGGGATGTGTCTGAAGGATGCGCTATTCTTGCTTGAGAATGCAGGTTTAAGAGTAAATATTAAAGGCAAAGGAGTTGTAAAAAGCCAATCGATTAACCCTGGGAGCAAGGCTAATCGAGGACAGAGTATAACGATTGAAATGGGGTTAAGCTAATGAAGAAGTTAGAACAAATACTATCAGGCAATAATGCATTGGAGGTTAAAGGAAACCTTGATGTGGTGGTGAATGATATTACCTTCGATTCGCGTCAGGTAAAGCAGGGTTCGTGTTTTGTTGCTGTTAGAGGAACTCAAGCTGATGGTCATGGTTATATCAATAAGGCAATTGAGTTAGGTGCTAAAGCAATCGTTTGTGAGGTGATGCCTGAGAAAGAAGCCAAAGGCGTAACCTATGTTAAAGTAAAAGATACCACCGAGATTCTTGGTTTGATGGCATCTTCGTTTTACGATAATCCATCGGAGAAGCTTAAGCTGGTTGGTATTACCGGAACAAATGGAAAGACAACAACTGTAACGCTACTATATAGGCTATTTAATAATCTTGGTTTTAAGTCGGGATTGCTCTCAACCGTGGTTAACTTCATCGGTAACGAGGAGGTTCCCGCTACGCATACCACTCCCGATGCTATTCAGCTTAATAAGCTGCTTGCGCAAATGGTTGATGCTGGCTGTACACATTGCTTTATGGAGGTTAGTTCTCACGCTGTGGTTCAGAATCGTATTGCAGGGTTGAAGTTTGCTGGGGCAATCTTTTCAAACATCACTCACGATCATCTCGATTACCACAAAACATTTGAAGAGTACCTAAAGGCTAAGAAACGTTTCTTCGATGAGCTACCATCCGATGCTTTTGCGCTTGTAAATATTGATGATCGTAATGGCAGAGTGATGGTTCAGAATACTCAGGCAAGAGTGAACAGCTACTCCTTGCGGAGTATGGCCAATTACAAGTGTAAAGTAATTGAGAACCATTTCGATGGGATGCTTCTTAATATCGATTCTATTGAGGTTTGGACTCGTTTAGTAGGAGGATTTAACGCATATAACCTATTGGCAATATACTCAGCAGCTCGGCTGCTTGGAGTT
The DNA here is from genome assembly GCA_003531155.1 of Bacteroidales bacterium. Classification (GTDB taxonomy): domain Bacteria; phylum Bacteroidota; class Bacteroidia; order Bacteroidales; family Tenuifilaceae; genus UBA8529. The sequence goes on from DQHR01000123.1 coordinate 2,772, forward strand.
GAAAGGGACGTTGTGCTAACTGAGCTAAGCAGCATGACTCCAGTTTCGGGTCGTTTTGAGCATATGAAATCGCCCAAGGGCATCAACGTAGTGGTTGACTATGCACACACCCCCGATGCTTTACAGAATGTAATTGATACTATAAACGAGATACGAGAGCCAGATAACAAGTTGATTTCGGTTGTTGGGGCGGGTGGTAACCGCGATAAAACCAAACGCCCAGTAATGGCTAAGGTTGCCGTTGAGGGTAGCGGAATGGTTGTGCTCACCTCGGATAACCCAAGATTTGAGGAACCAGAGGATATCCTAAAAGATATGAAGGCAGGCATTGAACCCTCGATGATTGGCAAAGTGTTAACCATTATTGATAGGCGCGAGGCAATACGTACCGCTTACATGCTTGCCAATCCGGGCGATATAGTTTTGGTTGCGGGTAAAGGGCATGAAAACTATCAAGAGATTAAAGGTGTTAAGCACCATTTTGATGATAAAGAGGTGATTGCTGAGATAATGAGAAATGAAAATCAATTTTAATTATCAGTATGGAAAGACATTACAATTATTATTGAATGGAATGATGGAAGAATGGAAAAATGGAAGTCAAGCGTGATCCCATCGTTCCAATATTCCAGCGCTGATTTTAAACCCAGAACAAGGGATGTAAGATTTAAAAAATGAAACCAGAATAACACTTAACAGATATGCTATACTTCTTGTTCCAATATCTCGATATGATTGACTTTCCCGGAGCTGGGATGTTTCAGTACATCTCATTTCGTTCGGCAATGGCTTTCATTACCTCGTTAGCTTTCTCGCTACTTGTGGGCAAAAGGATAATAAGGTATCTGCAAAAAAAGCAGATTGGCGAAGAAATTCGCGACCTTGGTCTCGAAGGACAGATGCAAAAGAAAGGCACACCTACTATGGGTGGAATTATTATTTTAATTGCAACAGTCCTTCCAGTGTTGCTTTTTGCCGATCTTCTTAACATCTATATAGTTATAATGATTGTAACAACCGTGTGGTTGGGTTTTGTTGGCTTTGCCGATGATTATATCAAAGTATTTAAGAAGAATAAGGAGGGTCTTTCAGGACGATTTAAGATTCTAGGGCAGATTTCGTTGGGTTTATTTGTTGGGCTAGCAATGTATATCAGTCCCGGTATCGTTATCCGCGAGAGAGTTGTACGACATAACCCATCAATTGGAACGGAGATAGTTGTTAGTAAAGAGAATATAGCCCGAAAACAGGTAATTCTTGGTCCAAAAGTAAAGGCAACTAAAACAACTATTCCTTTCTTTAAAAATAACGAGTTCGATTACAATTATTTAATTCCTTTTGATGGGAATCTGGGTAAGGTGCTTACTTGGCTAGTATTTATTATTGCGGTAATCCTTATCGTTACAGCAGTTTCAAATGGAGCAAACTTAACCGATGGCATGGATGGGCTTGCCACGGGGGTCTCGGCGATTATTGCTACAACCCTTGGAATATTTGCATACTTGGGTGGTAACGTAATATATGCCGAATACTTAAATATCATGTTTATTCCAAGTACAGGTGAACTTGTTGTTTTTATGAGCGCATTTATTGGCGCAGCCGTTGGTTTCCTTTGGTATAACAGCTATCCAGCTCAGGTTTTCATGGGCGATACAGGCAGTTTAGCCATTGGAGGAATAATCGCTGTGTTCGCAATACTTATCCGTAAAGAGCTTTTAATTCCAATCCTTTGCGGTATTTTCTTCGTCGAGACTCTCTCTGTAATGATTCAGGTAAGTTATTTCAAGAGGACTAAAAAGAGATTTGGCGAAGGACGACGAGTTTTCTTGATGGCACCATTGCATCATCATTACCAAAAAAAGGGATATCCCGAACCAAAAATCGTAACCCGATTTTGGATTGTGGCTATCCTACTTGCAGTAATAACAATAGTTACATTAAAAATTCGCTAAACTAACAAACCAAAAAAGAGATGAAGAGAATCGTAATTCTTGGGGGTGGAGAAAGCGGAGCAGGTGCAGCAGTGCTTGCTCAGAAGAAGGGATTTGAGGTGTATCTATCGGACTTTGGAGCTATTAAACCTCAATACAAGGAGCTGCTTAATAAGTATCAGATTCCTTGGGAGGAGAACAAGCATACCGAGGAGCTAATCCTTAATGCTGATGAGATTATTAAAAGCCCGGGCATTCCCGATAAAGCCCCAATTATGCACAAAATAAGAGAGGCAGAAATTCCTATCATCTCCGAGATTGAGTTTGGTGGACGATATACCAAGGCAAAGAAGGTTTGTATTACTGGTAGTAATGGTAAAACAACCACCACATCTCTTATCTTCCACATGATGCAAAAGGCAGGTTTGAATGTTGGTTTAGCAGGAAATATTG
>DQHR01000095.1 GCA_003531155.1 Bacteroidales bacterium
GAAGGATATCAACACCTATAGCATCGTTACTCATCAGTAAGATCCTTCGAGTCTGTACAACCTTATCATTTTCATTCTTTCTTATAGTCTGCTGCTCATAGCTTATTCCATAAGTTAACTTCTTATAACCCTCAATATCGAGACTAAAACCTCTTCCCATATTTAAAACAAAACCTCCAATAAAGTGCTCCGATCTTACAGCTGGAAATTTTTGTCCATCGGAAATCTTCCATACATTCCGATAACTCCCATTACTGTAGGTGAGAATCTTATTAACAAATTGATAGTAGATACCAGCAGAGAATTTTGCTGTAAGAGATCTTGTGAGTTTCAATGAAAGTTGTGCACGAGGCTCGAAATAGTACTTTTTAAGAAGGCTATTATATGTTACCCTACCTCCAAATTTAAACGATTCTAGATTATTGATAGAAATGTTATTCTGTGCCCAAAAGGTAAGATTATTTAATTTGTTATCGTAAATCCTTATAGTATCAATAACCTTATTACCAAATGAATAGTTACTAACTCCATCCTTAGAATCTATTTTAACCAAATTTTCGGCTACTCCAAATTCAAGTGTATTAAAACGTCCTAATTTTAATTCATTATTAAAGCCTAGGCTGATATCATTGATATTGTTTTGTGTAAAATTATTGTGAGTTATTGTATCGTAGATATTGCCGGCCATTCTTCTTCGAAGTCGATAATCCGAGTGTTCAAAATCTAAATCATATTCCGAAATACCTGCAGTGAATGAGTGATAATAATTACTATTCCATTGGCGCGACCAACGAATACCCATTCCCTGATTACCCCATTTAGAATCTTCATATACGGTAGACAACGTAAGAGTTTCGTTCAATTTCATCTTATCATAACCTCTGTAGCCACTTATAGAAATAACATCCTTGTTGCTTGGCTTGAAGCTAAGTTTTGCGTTCATGTCGTAAAAATAGTAAACGGGTAAATCGGGATCAATTTTCAATGATGTAGGGGTATTATTAGTTGCTGACATATCAGAACTTGCACTTTCAAAAAGATTGTAGTACAGATCGCTTTTATAAACATCAGTAAACGAACGACGAGCCGCAAAGACAAATGTTGTTTTCTTTCCAATTGGCCCATCAATTTCAATATCTGAACTCAACTGATCACTTCCGGCATCAATAACAAGTCTATTTTCATTCCCTGTTTTCCCTGTAATTTCAATAACCGATGACGCTCTTCCTCCCCAACGGCTATCAAATCCGCCTCTGGTAATTCGAATATCTTTTATTGCCTTTGCATTAAAACTTGTAAATGCGCCAAAAAAGTGGTCGATGTGGTAAACTGTAAAACCATCGTAAACAAACAGGTTCTTATCCGCAGGCGAATGTCGAACTAAAAGTCCTGATAAAGTCTCCGTTGTGCCATCAATACCAGGTAAAAGTTGGAGTGGAGCTGCAATATCAAGGTTTGATAATGAAGGCGGATCGAAGTTCTTTTTGGAATTCCATTGAATAGTACCACCATTTGAGCTTTCAACGGCAATCAAATCCTGTGATGCGTTAACCACAACCACTTCAGGTATTGTGGTTGAATTCCGATCTAATTCTATAGTAATTATTTCGTTAACATTCTGTGGTGCAACTTTTATTTGAAATGGTTGAAAGCCCAAATAACTAACATTAAGCATCAAGGAATCTTTCCTTTCGCTCGTAATGGAAAAAAATCCATCGGTATTGGCAGATGTTCCATTTGGAGTTTCGGCTATAGAGATTGTAGCATACGGAAGGCTTTCGCCTGAGCCTTTCTCTTTAACAACTCCAAGAACTTTATATTTTACTGGTTTTACAGTAACAACCTTAGGTTCTTTGTTAGGTTTAAGTTTCTTTGTTTTAATAATGTAGACATCATTTATAAACAGCATTTCAAGATTTGTATCCGCCAAAAGGGAATTCAATACTTCATCAATGGGTTTATTCTGAAAATTACCTGTTATAAGTACAGTACTTGCCAAAAAGTTATCGTAAGCAAACTTAATTTTATAATTTTTCGACAAATATTCAAGCACCTCATTAAGAGGTCTATTTTCAAATTTCTCAGAGATCCGTGTTTGTGCAATAGCAATGCTGCACCCAAACAAGATGACTGCTAAAACAATTATAAAATGTCTTATTTTGATGTCCATATCAATGAATCATCGATTTTCCGAACTTGATTTATGATTAGTACAACATGGCCTAGAAAAACCCTACTTAAAGTCATACTATTTTTTGATTGTAACAGTAGTGCTATCTACTGAGATCATATACGTTAATTCCACNNAATTCCATTGGAATACAAATCAAATCGAGAGCGTTTGCTAAGTTATCCCGCTTAAAAAATCCAGTATAATTTCTTTCATTGGGATTAAATCCATCAACCTTAACATCAACGTTGAACTGACGACTTAACTCGTCGAGTACAAATTTTAATGAAACATTATTAAAATAATATTCTCCTTTAATCCATTTGGGTACAGCAATAGAATCTATCGTTATTGGAACTATTGTCTCGCCCAATTTATCGACAGTTAAGCTTGTTCCCTTAACTACTGGTGTAGATTTTAATTTCGATGTTTGAACTGATACTGACCCTTCAAAACATTTTACTTCAAATAGCTCTCCACGAGACATAACGTTAAACTTTGTTCCGGTAACAACCACTTTCCTATTAAACGCAAGGTTTACAGCAAATTGATTACCATGCCTTACGCTGAAGAATGCTTCTCCATCCAAATCCAATACTCTATTGGAAAGCCAGCCATATTTTCGATATTCAATTTTAGAATCAGAATTTAATACTATTTCGGAGCTATCAGGGAGAAACAAACTTGCTGTTTGTCCTCTGGAAACCTCAAATACCATCGTTGAGTATCGATAAGTTAAAGATGCAACAGCAATTAAAACGATGATGGTTGAAGCAATGCTGTACCAAAATCTTTTTGACGAAAATAATGGAACTACCTTTGTCTCAGTGACACCCTCAACCTCAATAGACTGCATAATACTATCCCATATAGCCTCTTTACCACGATTTGAGGCAGGAACCTTTAATCCCGAAGTAAGATTCATTATCTCATCGAAATTATCGCTGGGCGTACTCTTCGATATTTTATCTTGTTCGCTGCTCATATCTTGTAACTTATTCGCGATCGTATTATGCTTAGCGCCTCCGACATTCTTTTCTCAATTGCTTTAACACTAAGACCGAGTCTATCGGCTATATCAGCATACGTCAACCCTTCAATCCTATTCATCAAGAAAACCTCCCTTGATTTTTCAGGTATTTCGGCTAATGTTTCTTGCAACATTCTATTTAACTCCTCCTGCCTAAGGTTTGAATCGGTTTCATCAGAAGTCTCATTGGGCTGATCGTTCTTTTGAAAATTAAAAACTACATTTTGATGCTTAAAATGATTTTTGATGATATTTGAAGCAATAGTGTAAAGTAGAGATTTAACAGTATCATCTTTAACTTCGCTGCGATTAGTCCACAACTTAAGGAATACTTCCTGAACAATATCATCAGCTAAATCAACATCACCTGTTTTGTAGTAGGCAAAACTTCGTATGTTCTCGTAGTACTGGTCAAAAATCGACCTAAACCACGATAATTCTTCATTTGAGTATTTGCCAGCTGGTAAAGTCATATTTACTAATCGCGATTACAAAAATAGCTGATTAAAAATAATATGCAATTCTGGCAAACAATCCGAACTGATGCAAAACTAAACAATCAATATAAACGTTTAACCTTTTGAAATTTTGCTAACTTTGTAGACTTGTAAAAACGACAATTTGTGGAAAACAATAATAGCACTAGCTCACGCGGTATTAAAATAAAACAGGGAGATACACCTGAACCTGTTGTTTTTCATTGTAAGAGCTGCTCAAAGCTAAACGCATACAACTGGGTTGAAGATACCCCTAAAACTCTTCAAGAGTATGATATTATAGAGGTTCAATTCAAAAATACTCGTAAAGCATTTTATCGTAACGCTAATGGATTGCACCTCAAAAAAGGTGACATTATAGCTGTTGAAGCATCTCCAGGTCACGATATCGGAGTAGTTTCTCTCACAGGATGGCTTGTTCTTCGACAATTAAAAAAGTTAAATGTTGATCCAGTAGCCACTGAACTCAAAAAAGTTTATAGAAAGGCTAAGCCTGTTGATACTGAAAAATGGCTTGAAGCCATAAACCTTGAGCACACTACAATGATTAAGGCTAGGATGATTGCCGAGAACCTTAACCTGAACATGAAAATTGGGGATGTTGAATATCAGGGAGATAAAACTAAGGCTATTTTTTACTACATAGCCGATGAACGAGTTGATTTTAGGGAATTGATAAAAATCCTTGCCGACGAATTCAAAATTCGTGTTGAAATGCGTCAAATTGGCGCTCGACAAGAAGCGGGACGAATTGGAGGTATAGGCTCATGTGGTCGCGAACTATGCTGCTCAACATGGATAACCAATTTTATTTCGGTAACAACAAATTCAGCTCGACTACAGGAGATTTCACTTAATCCGCAAAAACTTGCAGGGCAATGCAGCAAACTAAAATGCTGCTTGAACTACGAACTCGATTGCTATGTAGATGCAAGAAAAGGATTTCCGGACACAAATATCCCTCTTGAAACCAAAGAGGCTACATACTTTCATATCAAGACTGATATCTTCAATAAAACCATGTGGTACAGCTCTGATCCTAGTACATCTGCAAATATTACACCTGTAGCTGTTGAACGAGTTTTGGAGATTATAAACATCAACAAGAAGGGAACAAAAGTTGATCGACTTAACGAAACATTACACGAAAAACCGATTGAAACGGCTAAACTTGGTTACCATGGAGTTATCGAAGAGGGTAGTTTAACTCGTTTTGATGAGCACGGTCAGTCGAACCAGCATAAAAAGAAGCACAAGAAACATAAGTTTAGAAAGCCCGACAATAATGCTCAAAAATAGCTTTTTTACTTTCTTAGTTTTATCTATTGCACTAGTTGCATGCGATAGAAACGGTGTGTATGAGGAAAACATTAATACTTCGAATAGTATTTGGGCAACAAATGACGTTGCAAAATTTATTGCTCCGATTAACGATACATTATCGGTTCACAATATCTATATAAATATAAGAAATACGACCGATTACACCAATTGCAACCTCTTCCTTTTTGTAGCAATTACATCGCCCAGCGGGGCTACTCAACTCGATACAATTGAGTGTTTTCTTGCCGATGATCAAGGGAAATGGCTTGGGAAGGGCTTTGGCTATATCCGCGACAACCAAATTCCTTTCAAAAGAAATATCCGTTTTCCACTTAGAGGCGAATACAAATTCGAGGTCATGCAAGCAATGCGTACCGATAGCCTTACAGGCATTGCATCCGTAGGGATTAGGGTTGAGAAGAGCGTTAAGTAGCAATTCGGGTAATTAATTCAGAAATTTTTCAGAAGTGGGTAAGAATAAGTTAAAACGATTTGAGGAGAACAATACCTTTCCAAACCTCATACAGCCTCGTTTTGAGGAAGTTTTTCGAAAAGATCACAGTATAAAAGGAAACTGGAACGAGTCTTTTTTTAAAAATGATAAACCAATTGTACTCGAACTTGGATGTGGTAAAGGAGAATATACCATTGGACTATCGAGGCAATACCCTGAAAAAAATTTTATAGGCATTGATATTAAGGGTGCTCGACTATGGCGAGGTGCTAAAACAGCTGTTGAGGGATCGATGGACAATGTAGCATTTGTAAGGACGAGAATTGAAAATATTACTTCATTCTTTGCAAAAGATGAAGTAAGCGAAATCTGGATCACTTTTCCAGATCCTCAACTCAAGAGAATTAATGCACTAAAAAGGTTAACTTCTAGCGTTTTCCTTGGACTATACAAGACCATTCTCAAGCCCAATGGGCTTATCCATCTTAAGACAGACAGCCAGGAGCTACATCAATACACCAAATCGTTAGCAGAACTAAATGAACTAAAAGTTCATCATTGCACTAATGATTTATACCTAACTGTAAAGAACGATCCTATCCTTTCCATCAGGACATTCTACGAGCAACAATTTCTCGATCAAGGTAAAACCATCACCTATATCTGCTTTGAACTATCAAATGAAAAGCCCTTTATCGAACATAAATACCAACGAACCTAACTTTTTTGAACAGGTTTATGAGGTAACAAAATTGATTCCTTATGGAAGAGTAACCTCGTATGGTGCGATTGCTCGATACCTTGGAACCACAAGATCGTCGAGGATGGTTGGCTGGGCGTTAAATGGGTGCAACAATACTTCTGAAATATTTATCCCTGCTCATAGAGTTGTTAACAGAAATGGAATACTATCAGGGAAACATCATTTTTCTGGTTCAGAAACGATGAAAGAACTTCTCGAAAGTGAGGGTGTTGCTGTTGAAAATGACAAAGTGGTAGATTTCGAAAAACTTTACTGGGATCCGAACAAGGAACTCTTATAATTTGTTATTTAGTTTTATAAAGCACCTATTCTAAAATAATTCTCATCCGAAATGGAAATAACAGGAAATGTAATACTTGAATTGCTTAAACAGGTCATTCATCCCGAACATAATAAGGACATTGTGAGCTTAGGGTTGATACAAGAGATTGAAACGGATTCAAATAAAATTGGATTTACTCTAACCCTCATCAAACCCAACGATCCTTTTGCCAGCTCATTAAAAAAGGCTTGTACACGAATTCTCGAAGAGAAATATGGCAAAGAAGTTTTGATTGACATTAAGGTTAAAGCCAATGTTGCTCCAAAAACTGAATCGCCATACAAAACAAAAGCATCTGTGAGTCGAGTTAAGAATATTATTGCTATTTCATCAGGTAAAGGAGGTGTTGGAAAATCAACCATTTCAGCAAACCTTGCAGTTGCAGTTGCAAAAACCGGTGCAAAAGTTGGCCTAATCGATGCCGATATCTTTGGGCCTACTATCCCAAAGATGTTCAACATGGAGCAGGCAAAACCCGAAATGATTAAAGAGGATGGTATGGATCTGATCGAACCCGTTGAGAACTTTGGAGTAAAACTTCTCTCAATTGGATTTTTTGTTCAACCAGACAACGCCCTAATATGGCGTGGCCCAATGGCTACAAGTGCTTTAAAGCAATTAATTCATCAGGGAGCTTGGGGTGAACTCGACTACCTATTCATAGATTTACCACCAGGCACAAGTGATATTCACCTCACCATGGTTCAAGAAATAAAAGTAACGGGGGCTGTAATTGTTAGTACGCCTCAGGATGTTGCACTTTCAGCTGCTATACGTGGAGTCAGCATGTTTACATCGGAGAATATCAATATTCCAATTCTTGGTTTCGTTGAAAACATGTCGTGGTTTACTCCCGAAGAACTTCCTGAAAATAAATATTATATCTTTGGGAAAGATGGATGTAAAAAACTTGCTGAAAGGATGAAACTCCCGTTACTTGGACAGATACCGATTGTCCAAAGTATCCGCGAAGGAGGTGATTATGGTAAACCAGCTGCTTTGGGTAACGAAATTTTAGCTAAAGCTTTTGATTTACTAGCAAATAATTTAATTTCACAAGTTGAAAATCGTAACCAATTATTACCTCCAACACAAAAAGTTGAAGTGAAAACTAAAGTATAATTCAATAAAAAATATATCATGGCTACAAAAGAAGAGATAACTAAAAAGGTTAATGCATCGATTGAGATAATTCGCCCTTACTTACAAAACGACGGTGGAGATATTTCGCTTGTGGAAATAACTGACGATTTAATAGTAAAAGTTAAACTATTAGGTGCTTGTGGAAGTTGCCCTTATAGCATAATGACTTTAAAAAATGGCGTTGAGCAAACCATTCGTCGCGATGTACCCGAAATCAAAGAAGTTGTTGCAGTAAATATGGGCTAAACAATCCGTACAAGAAAAAAAAGGGAATGGAAAACCATTCCCTTTTTTAATTACTAGTAAACGATTTTTGTAATTAGATAATCATCAAACTACTTTCAACTATATTTCGTAATATTGTAGGCTATTGTAGAATTTGGGAGTTTTATGGTTCCCTATAAAATAATGTGCACATTTTGCAGTTTAGATATCAAAATAGATTAGGATTGAAACAAAAGAAATATATTCTACTTATAGGTCTAGTTGTTACACTAACCATTATTTCCTGCTCATCAAAGAAGAATACTTTA
>DQHR01000164.1 GCA_003531155.1 Bacteroidales bacterium
CAGTAACCTCCTCAGGACGCTCATCGATCAAAAGAACGATCATGTAAACCTCAGGATGGTTTGCTGCAATTGAGTTGGCTATTTCTTTTAAAAGAATTGTTTTACCTGTTTTTGGTTGAGCAACAATTAATCCACGTTGACCCTTACCAATTGGCGAGAACATATCCACAACCCTTGCCGATAATGAATTTTGTCCGTTACCTAAAAGGGTGAACTTTTCGTTAGGGAAAAGTGGAGTTAAGTAATCGAATGGAACACGATCGCGGATATAATCGGGGCTGCGACCATTAATCTCGTTAACCTTAATTAAAGGGAAATATTTTTCGCCATCCTTTGGAGGACGGATGGTTCCTGTTACAGTATCGCCAGTTTTTAAACCGAAAAGTTTAATCTGCGATTGCGAAACGTAAACATCATCGGGTGAACTTAAATAGTTGTAATCCGATGAGCGAAGGAAACCGTAGCCATCTGGCATGATTTCAAGAACTCCGGTTGTACTAACAATACCATCAAAATCGAAACGATCGTTTCTTTCGTTTGGCTTGTTACGGTCAAACCCTCGACGGAAATTCTGATCGCGAATTATCTGTTTAATTGAGCCATCTCCTCCATTCTCTAGAGTAGGAATGTTTTGCTCGTTAGTAACAGCACCTTCTGGTTGAGCGCTCTCTTGCTTAGCTTCTTGTTCAACGATTGGAGTTATGGTTTCGAATTCGTTTGAAACTAAATCTGTTGTTTCAACAATTGGTTCTGGGATATCAGCAACTAAATCAGCATCGGGTAGAAGTACCGATTTTTGATCTTTTAGAATTGGCTTTGGCTTGAGTTGGAACGGACGACCCTCGCGGCGTGGTTGCTGATTGGGATTCTGTTGATTATGCTGAGGCTGGTTATTCTGCTGTGGAGTATTGGCTGTTGCCTCTTTTTGAGGTTCTTGTTGATTTGGAAGGGTTACCTTAACTGGTTCGCCTGAATTCTCTTTTGGACGAGTAAAGCGTTTTCTTTTATCACGCTCATTGTTCGATTCGTTTTTTGGTTGGGGCTCGTTAACCTTTATCGGCTGAGGCTCTACCGTTTTTTTATCATCCCTTCTTTCGTCTCTCTTTTCAGGTTTTTTGAAGTCTTTCTTATCCTTCGGTTTGCCTTTTGTTTCGTTTACAGAATTTATCGCTTGCTGATCGAGGATTTGATAAATTAGATCTTGTTTGCGAAGGTTTTCGAATTTTTTGATATTCATCTCTTTAGCTATATCCTTAAGTTCAGGAAGTAGCTTCTTGTTAAGTTCTAGGATGTCGTACATCATTATATGTCAAAAATTTAAATTGATTTGCTATTAAAAAGAATCACACTTTGATAAAACTTGTTGAAATTGAAAATTGGGATTTTGAAAACTGAGTTTCAGGCGGAAAATTTCTGCAATAATACGTATTTACTTTTTAATCCCCAAAAATATAGATAATAGTTTACGATTTTAGTCTGATTGTAAAAAAAAATGACACAAAGAGATCTTTTTATCAATTAATAATTATATTCAACCGTTTGTTTATTTCAATGTTATTGCAAAAGCATGAGACAGCTAAAGATTATTAAACAGGTAACTAACCGAGAGACAGTATCTCTCGATAAGTATTTACACGAGATTGGAAAGGTTGATCTTTTAACTGCAGATGAAGAGGTAACATACGCTCGTAAATTGAAAGAGGGAGATGAAGAGGCTTTGAACAAACTTGTTAAAGCAAATCTTCGCTTTGTGGTTTCGGTTGCAAAGCAATACCAAAATCAGGGTCTTAGTTTACCCGACTTAATCAATGAAGGGAATCTTGGCTTGATTAAGGCTGCCCAACGTTTCGACGAAACTCGCGGATTTAAGTTTATATCATATGCTGTTTGGTGGATTCGTCAATCTATTTTACAGGCTCTTGCCGAGCAAGCTCGTATTGTAAAGCTTCCATTAAATAAGATTGGCTCAATTAATAAGGTAAATAAGGCATTTTCAGATCTTGAACAAAAATATGAGCGAGAGCCATCTGTTGCTGAACTTGTTGAGGTTCTTGAATTAGCCACTGATGATGTTAAGGAAGCGTTGAGAAGTTCAAATCGCCATATTTCAATGGATGCTCCATTGACTCAGGATGATGATAGCAACTTGTATGATGTAATCCTTTCGCACGATTCACCTGCTCCCGATAGGGGTTTGCTTAACGATAGCTTGCGAAAAGAGATAGAGCGCGCATTGGCAACGCTTACTCCAAGAGAGGGGAATATCATTCGTCTTTACTTCGGGTTAAACGGTAAACATCCTCATACGCTTGAGGAGATAGGTGAGGAGTTTGATCTTACCCGTGAGCGTGTTCGTCAAATTAAAGAAAAGGCCATTAAGCGACTAAAACAGACAACACGAAGCAAAATTCTTAAAACCTATTTGGGATAAGAAAAGATGTTTGGTGAATCTTCTGTGTAAAGATAATAGCGACTAACGTTATGAGTAATGGAAAACCTTGATGCTATCAGGTATAAAACCTCTTCGAGAAATTTTAGTACCGAAGGTGATATGTTAGATGGTGAAGAGGTTTTGTATCATGATATTGTTGAGAATGCGCCTCGTTTTATTGCAATTGTGCAGGAGGGGAAATATGTTTTTGTAAACTCATCTGGGCTCAAACTTTTTCGATACAAAAATTGTAAGTTGCTAGTAGGTAAAGGTCTTATAGAGTCTGTTGCACCTAATCATCGAAGTGCCGTTTCGGAATGGTTAAACAAAGTTGAAGGCAATGTTCGTTTGCCGGTAATCTTCAAATTTCATAGAGCAGATAAGACTTCATTTAGTTTTGAAGGAAGTTTTTCTCCATTTACTTATAAAGGAAACCCAGCAATCTTGATTGTTGGGAAAGATTTCGATGCCGAATCTGAACAAAAACTGGCAATCAAATCACTCGATAAGTTACATCTTGATATTTTGAATTCTTTTAAAGAGGTGGTTGCATTTTACTCTCCAACACACGAAATTATTTGGATAAATGATTCTGGAAAGAAGCATTTAAAGCTAAAGGATAATTCATATGTGGGGAAGGTTTGTCATCAGATTTGGTTTAACGCCAATAAGCCTTGCCCATCGTGCCCAATGGTGAATTTTAAAGATAAAACCACTGAAAGAACTGTAACATTTGACGATAATAGCATTTGGAGAATTAGGCATACGCCTTTATATGATAGCTCAAAGCAACTTACGGGTTACATCGAATTCCGAAGGAATATTACCGACGAAGTACTTAAGGAACGAAAACAGAAACGTGTTGCCATCGATGCTTTGTATCTAAACCAAAAGAATTCAATTCTCTCTGAAATTGAAGCGGTTTTAAATAGAACTTTATCAAACAAAAAGTACTTAAAGCAAAAAGACGATTTTAAGCGGATATTTGATATTATTGATAGCTATAAGCATTTAGATAAAGACTGGAAAATGTTTATTGCCAATTTTGAGGAGGTTCACCCTGGTTTTTTAAGAAAGTTAACCGATACCTATCCGTTATTGACTCCAAACGACATTAAACATTGTGCTTGTGTACGAATGAATTATGATACTAAAGAGATTGCCCGTTTTTTTAATATAAAAGCCTCATCTGTTCAAATAAGCCGGGTTCGATTAAAAAAGAAAATGAACCTTTCTGATTCTGTCGATTTACGCAACTTCCTTCTGAACTTCTAAAACTTTACTTTCCTTTACCATTCAAGGCATTCAGACCGATTGAAATATGATGTATTACATTTGTAATAGGTCGTTTTGGTTATTGTAGGTTACTATCCTCTAATTTTAGAGTACTTATTAAGTTTTTCAAACTTTATTAACCTATCATAACCACTTTATTTATGACACATCTTATTGATACTTCTTTGGTCGATTGGTCGAGGGCACAATTTG
>DQHR01000099.1:0-2408 GCA_003531155.1 Bacteroidales bacterium
GAAGGCGAAAACATTGAAAGAGCGCTTAAAAAGTTCAAGAGAAAATTTGAAAAGACTGGCATTATGAAAGAACTTCGCGCACGTCAGGCTTTTACGAAACCCTCGATCAGCAGAAGAGAGGAGATTAAAAAAGCCGTTTATATTCAGCAAATTCAAGAAAAAGAAGAGTAGTACTTTTCCTTATTCTGAATGCAATTTTCAGGCATTTTTGCCTGAATTTTTTTTGGGTTATCGCAGCTTAATAGCTATATTGCATTCATAGAAAATGCTAACTTCTTTCCTAACATATATTAAAGTCGAAAAAGGTTACTCTGCACACACTGTCAGATCTTACGGTGATGATGTGTTGCAGTTTTTTACCTTTTGTGGCATTGATCCCGAGAAGGGCAATGTTAAAGCCATAACACATCGGCATGTCAGGCAATGGCTATCGTCAATAATATCTAGTGGTTTTACCCCCCGTTCGGCAAATCGCAAACTTTCATCTCTACGATCATTCTTCCGTTTTTTAATGCGGCAGGGAGTAACAAAGAATAATCCAGTTGCTCGGATTCTGCCACCCAGGTCAGCCAAGCATTTACCTTCATTTGTTGGGGAAAAGGAGATGACATCCTTGCTTGAAATTGAACGTTATACTGATGATTTTACAGGGGTCAGAAATCATCTTATCCTATTGCTTTTCTACTCAACAGGTATTCGTTTGTCCGAACTGATAGGTTTGACAATTGACAGAATAGATTTTTCCTCAGCCACCTTAAAAGTAAAGGGAAAAGGAAATAAAGAGCGAATTATTCCTATGCATCCTGAACTTGGAAATGTGATTAAGGAGTACCTTATTATAAGAGAAGATGTTTTGTTAAACAAGATCGATAAAACTTTGTTCATAACAGAGAAGGGTAAACCAACGTATCCAAAACTGATTTATCGAATAGTTAAACAAAATTTATCACAAGTTACTACTCTTGAACAGAAAAGTCCACACGTTCTTCGACACACTTTTGCTACACACCTTCTAAACCATGGGGCTGAACTTAATGCTTTAAAAGATTTGCTTGGACATGCAAATTTAAGTGCAACACAGATTTACACTCACAGTTCGTTTGAAAAGTTGAAAAAAGTATATAAACAAGCTCACCCAAGAGCTTAAATTGACAAAGGAGGATAAAATATGAATGTAAAAATTCAATCGATCAAGTTCACAGCTGACAAGAAGCTGATCGACTTCATTAACCAAAAGGTTAATAAGCTTGAACGTTTATTCGACAATATCATTGATGCAGATGTTTACCTTAGAGCTGACAAGCCACAAGAAATTACGAACAAATCTGTGGAAATTCGCCTAAATGTTCCTGGAGCCGATCTTTTTGCTCATAAACAATGCTCTTCTTTTGAAGAAGCTGTTGATGAATGTGTCGATGCTTTAAAAAATCAAGTAAAAAAACATAAAGAGAAAGTAAAAGGAGCATAGTTCCTATGTGTATCGCTAAATAGTTAGCATTCAAAGCCTTTTTCCCTTCGCTTTATTTATTTTAAAGGTTATTTTATCTAAGGGAAAAAGGCTTGATTATTTTTAATGAAAAAAAAATTAAAATTGTTTTGCGTATAAATAAAATATGTATACATTTGCCCTCCGATTTTGAGGGGTATAAATAACCCACGAGTCAAGAGTTCTGTGATAATTTGCCGATGTAGCTCAGTTGGCCANNTTGTTGGGGAGATACCTAAGTGGCCAACAGGGGCAGACTGTAAATCTGCTGGCGTACGCCTTCGTAGGTTCGAATCCTGCTCTCCCCACAACTTGTTATTTGTCGTTTTTTGAAAGTTGAATGGATTAATAAAAAATTGATTTAACCTTGATTTTTCACTAATCACGTCCAACCGAGATCAATTGCAAAAAACATCAACTTATAAGCGGGAGTAGCTCAGTCGGTAGAGCATCAGCCTTCCAAGCTGAGGGTCGNNGGGTTCGAGTCTCGTCTCCCGCTCTAGTTATAAGCCGATGTAGCTCAGGGGTAGAGCACTTCCTTGGTAAGGAAGAGGTCATGAGTTCAATTCTCATCATTGGCTCAATTTGTTAATTGCGAAATATCAAATTTTAATAATCTAAATTTAAATTAATACTGGAGTTATGGCAAAAGAAAAATTTGATAGGTCGAAACCACACGTTAACGTCGGAACCATTGGTCACGTAGATCATGGTAAGACCACTCTTACTGCAGCTATTACCAAAATTCTTGCAGAGAAAGGACTGTCCGAATATCGTTCGTTCGATTCTATCGACAATGCTCCTGAAGAGAAGGAGAGAGGTATTACCATTAATACCGCCCACGTTGAATATTCAACTGCAAATCGTCACTATGCTCATGTTGACTGTCCTGGTCACGCTGACTATGTGAAAAACATGGTTA
>DQHR01000099.1:2418-2547 GCA_003531155.1 Bacteroidales bacterium
GTTCTGCTCTTGGTGCACTTAATGGAGAAGAAGTATGGGTAAACAAAGTAATGGAGTTAATGGAGGCTGTTGATACTTGGATTCCAATTCCTCCACGTGATAACGAAAAACCATTCTTAATGCCTGTTG
>DQHR01000146.1 GCA_003531155.1 Bacteroidales bacterium
CAATAGAGCTATATATTTTATAGTCTTATGTTCTGTGACCAACGTGCCCTGTTACGTCGAAAGAGCTATAATTATTATAGTCATATTGCCGTTGACTAAGGTGCCTTGTAATAGCGGTATACATTACCTTTATATTCCGATACATGTTCATAACAAGTAGCCTTATCATCAGAACTTTTCTGGAGGACCGCATGGCAAAAACAGGATAAAGCCGACTATTTCAGGTCAGCTTTATCGATTACTAAATTAACAGATAATCTAATATGCGAGTCAATTCATAAGATTGAGTAATAGAGTCAGTAAACTGAACATTAATGGTTTTCGCCAAATCCAATATTTTCACTTCACCCTTTATGATAATATAACCCATGCCATAATAGGCTCAGGTAAGAGTACAAAGAGTAGTGGAATAGACCAAGTGATTTAAAATGTTAGTAATTGCAGCTGCATTAGGAGGATTTATATTGAAAATTTATTAATGATTGTTTGAAGTTCAAATGCCAAAGTGGACAGACTCTGGGCTGACGAAGTAACTTGTTCCATCGAGGCTGTTTGTTCCTCAACCCCCGCAGAGACCGTTTGGGCTTGAGCTGCCGTCTCCTTGCTAATTACATCAACTTCTCGAACCGAATTAACTATTTGCTGATTACCACTCGCTATTTGTTGAATGGTAGCTGATATCTGTTCCATTTGAGCGGATACATTTTCAACAAGTTTAGCGATTTCGCTAAAGGATTGCCCTGCCACATTGACGACTTCCATACCCACTTTTACACCACTTGCTCCATCTTCCATCGCAATGACCGCCGTACCAATATCACTATGGTTTTGATTTATGAGGGTCTCTATTTGTTTTGTGGCTTCACGTGATTGCTCGGCTAGTTTTCGAACTTCTTCAGCGACAACGGCAAACCCACGGCCTTGATCCCCTGCTCGGGCTGCTTCAATGGCCGCATTCAGAGCCAACAAATTGGTTTGGTCAGCGATCCCAGTAATAACTCCAATAATATTTCCGATTTTATCGGAATTCGTTGATAGCTCCATTATGGAATGTTGTACGCGGTCAGTTCCTACTCTAATATTGTTCATCTGTTCAACAACTCGATCTAATGCTTTTTGTCCTGCATTCGTCGTTGTCAATGTCTCGACCATTGAACGAGTGATTTCACCGGAACTGGCAGCGACTTCCTCTGTACTCGCGGAGATTTCTTCGACAACTGATGATGTTTCGTTAACAGCACCTGCTTGTTTTTCTGTCCCTTGGGCTACTAGTTCGATAGACGCTGCTATCAGCGTGGAAGCTTGAGTATTTTGCTCAGCTATGGCAGTTAACTCTTCTGATGAAGCTGCTACATGTTCCGAAGACTGAGAAACTTGCTTAACTAGTCCATGCAAATTATTCTTCATCGTATTGAAGCTAGTGGCTAACTGACCAGATTCATCGTTCCCTTTGATTATGACATCTTCAATCGATAAATCTCCAGCAGCGACTCGTTCGACGCTCCCCAGCACTTTTTTAATTGAATTGGAGATTATATTCGCCACCACAAAACCAAGAATTAGACACAGTAGGGCAGCTGAAATGGATATAGCAATGAGAAGTTTTATGGACACGGCGTAGTCAACACTATTTTGAGAATTAGTGTCATCAGCTTCTTTCTCATTGAAATCGGCGAGTTCTCTCAAAGCTGTACTGAATAATTCAAGGTGAGCTTGAGCATTTTTAGATAAATAGTCGTAGGCTCCTTTTTGATCTCCCTGATTTGCTAAATCCATTGCCTTTTGTTGTTCAGCTCTGTATGCTGTAATTTCTGTCTGAATTTTTTGCTGTCTATCTATTTCGTAGGGGGTAGAAGGTAGCTTCATGTAGGTACTATAACTTTGATCAAAATTGTCTGCACGGGTTTTCATATCGTTAATTTGTGCCTGTTGTGTGTCTTTATCTGTTGCCAATAAAAAACGAAACATGTCTGCTTGCCCTGCTCTAGACTGCACACGCATCTCATTTAGATATTTGATCGACATTAAGCTATTCGAATACATCCCAGTCATTTGAACATTTGCTTTAGCATTATAATAGTAACCAACAAATCCGACGCAACCGATAAATAAGGCCATAAGAATGATAAGTGATAGAATCTTAGTTCTGATTTTCCAGTTTCTAAACCAATTCATTTCAATCGACTCCTTTTTAATAACTTGAGATTAAGTTTTGACCCATGGTTTTTCATGTTCTGCATGAATGATTCTAATTAACTTCTTACGAAACCAAAGTGTCGACATTGAGCAGAAGTATGAGTCTTTCGTTGATTTTCCCAATTCCTGTCATGAAACTTGCTTGATGGGCCATCATAGGCGGTGGTTCGATTTTTTCAGTTGGAATCTTTAAGACCTCACTTACTGTATCAACTTCAAATCCTACGATTGAATCTTTATTTTCGACGATAACAACTTTTCTCTCTGAGGTTCTTTCGTTGCTAGAAATAAGGCCCAATTTACTTGCCAAGTTTAAGACTGTAACAATTTTGCCCCTTAAATTGATAATGCCTTGAANNCCTAACGTAAAAACAACAACTTGAATCTCATCCATTTAATACATCCTCTCTGTTTAGCTAAGCGAAACAACTTAAATCTATTAAGCGAACTTTATCAGCAACCTTTTCCAGCCGCTTCTTTAAATTCCACACGCACAATGAACCGGGTTAAATCCTGCATTAGATCCACATATATCTCCTTATTAAGAAATCTACTTTTATTATTGAATAATAGACGAATTAGAGGTCGAGTTGGCATTTGCAAGGGCACTGCCACGATCACTCCCATTTCCCCCGTGTTGAGAATAACAATTGAATTTTCGGGATATAAAATGAGGGATTCTCGAAAAGCCTGCACTACAAGCGGGTTAAAGTCCTTTCCAGTCCTCGCAAGAATCATTTCAAGAGCTTGGTAGGGCGGTATACCTTTGCGATACGGTCTTTCGGCGGTCAATGCTTCATAAACGTCGCTAACGGCAACGATTTGAGCATCAAGATGAATGTTGTTTCCTGACGATCCATTAGGATAACCCTTCCCATTCCAACGTTCATGATGTTCTTCAACAATCGCCGTCACACTAGGTAATAAAATATTTCTATTAGTATTCGTCCTAAGGAACTGATCATTGGTAAGTAATCACGCTTATAAAATATTTATAATAATTTACTTTTCGACACAATAAAGGAAAATCCTTCTTAATGTTTATAGTTTTTTTACTAAGATACTAAGTAAGGTTCGCTCTGGTTATTATCCCGATAATAATAGACGGACGAGAGATATGTATGGATTTTCCGCCCTCCAAGTGTCTCAACATACCTGTTTCATTTCACAAACCCCATTACTGTTCATGTATTAATAAAAACTAGGTCTAAACTATAAAGTATGGGGAGTGTGAAATGTTTACTCCACTATCTCATCCACCCTCATCCCGCTCTTGAATTCAAAAACAAAATGCGCTGGTGTGAGATTTTCTTTCTTCTCAACCATCGCATTAAATATTTCTTCATCGAATACTATCATATACTTTAACTCTCCAGTTTGCTAAGANNCAAAAATAAGCTATAAAATAGTTGGGCTGGACTTTTTTTCATACATGTCTTTAGCTTGATTGACGAGAAATTGTTTGCACCTCTTTACTGTAGCGACAATGGACGCCCTAACCTTCCAGCAAATGTCTTTGTCGGCCTGAAATCATCTGTCATTTGGTTGATAGTACCCCTAATACGCTATAAAAAAAATTGCATTTTACTGTATAATTATGTTATATTCTTAGTACTTA